>DASSJT010000095.1:0-4373 GCA_035691065.1 Dermatophilaceae bacterium | reverse complement strand
GCCGGTCGGTCCGCTCGGTCCAGCGATCACCCAGGTCCAGCTCGTCCAACAGGTGCCGAGCCGCTCGCTCCGCATCCCGACGGGACATGCCGTGCAGGCGGGCGAAGTAGACGACCTGGTCACCGGCACGCATGGCTGGGTAGAGACCGCGCTCCTGCGGCATGTAGCCCCAGTGGCGACGGTCGTCGGCCGTGACGGCTCGGCCTTGAGCGAGGACCGACCCCCGGGCGGGGGTCAACACGCCGAGCATGATCCGCATCAAGGTCGTCTTGCCGGCTCCGTTGGGGCCCAAGAGACCAGTGAGCACGCCGGGGACGACATTGATGCTGACACCGTCCAGAGCGAGCTGATCGCCGAAGGAATGTTCCACGTCGTGGACTTCTAGTCGCATAACCACCTCTTGGCCGGAGCGGGCATCGTCGTCGTGGCCTGACCCAAGCTGAGTCGTCGTGGCCTGAGCCAAGGCTGAAGTGAGGGCTCATGCACTGGTGACTGAGTGCACTGGTGACTGAGCCGCTGGTTCTCCCTGCACCATCTCGATTCGAGGTGTGGCCTGGACAGGGCCGATGGTCCCTGTGGGCTCAACTCGGCGTGGGCTCAACTCGGCGGCACAGCCACTCCGCATCTCCTCTGCCGGTGTTCTCAGCGGGCGAAGAGCCGGCTCGACATTCGAAAGCGAGCCCGCCGGTCGAGCGTTGAGCCTGTGGGTCAAAGCACCCATTCCCTGGCCCGGTCGAATGGGTGACGAAGCCGACGCGGCCCGAGCCCGCGCATTCCTACCGTCGATCGCATGACCAGTTCCATCCCCATCGCGGCCGGCGCCGTCGCCACGGTCGTCTTCGCGGTCAGCACCATTCCCATGCTCGGGAAGGCGGCGCGAACCAAGGACCTCGCCTCGTACAGCCGCAGCAACCTCGTCATGGCCAACCTGGGCAACCTCATCTACTCGGTCTACGTCTTCCAGCTACCGCCGGGCCCGATCTGGGTGCTGCACACCTTCTACCTCGGGTCCTCGGCGCTGATGCTCACCTGGAGCCTGCGCTATGCCGCCACCGGACGAGCCAGCGAGTGTGCCCCGCGCGAATCCGCATCCACCTCGACCACAGGGAGTCACCCATGCACACCGAGCACATCGAGACCGTGATCGTCGGCGCCGGTCAGGCGGGCCTGGCCACCGGCCACCACCTCCAGCGGAGGGCACGTCCCTTCGTCATCCTCGACGGCGAACACCGCGTCGGTGACGGTTGGCGCAACCAGTGGGACAGCCTCCGGTTGTTCAGCCCAGCCCGGGCTGACGCACTGCCTGGGCTGCCGTCCCCAGCACCAGCCTGGTCGTTCCCGACGAAGGATGAGTTCGCCGACTACCTCGAGACGTATGCCGGCCACTTCCGTCTGCCGGTCCGGCTCGGTACGCGCGTGCTCCGGCTCGCATCGGCCGCCGACCGCTCCGTGCCTACCGCCGGTTACGTCGTTACCACCGACACCGGGCAGATTCACGCCGACAACGTGGTTGTCGCGACGGGTACGTTCGGCCGCACGGCTCTCGTGCCGGACTTCGCGGACCAGCTCGACCCCTCCATCCTCCAGCTCCATTCGAGCGAGTACCGCCGGCCAAGCCAGCTGCCGTCCGGGACGGTGCTTGTCGTGGGCGCTTCGCACTCCGGCTGCGACATCGCCCACGAGATCGCGGCGACGCACCCGACCATTCTTGCCGGGCGCGACACCGGTCAGATTCCGGTCCCGTTCACGTCGCCGCTGCTCAAGGTCGTCCTTCCGACGCTGTTCTTCGCATTCGGCCACGTCCTGACTCGCCGGAACCCGGTGGGACGCAAGCAGATGGAGCACTTCCGGTTCAGAGGTGGTCCACGGCTTCGGGTCCAGACGAGGGACCTTGCAGACCGCGGCGTGGATTGGGTCAGGGGCCGTGTGACCGGCGTCGAGGACGGCAAGCCCGTCGTCGGCGAACGCGGCGCCACCGACGTCCGGACGGTCATCTGGTGCACCGGCTTCCGCCAGCGGTTCGGGTGGATCGACCTCGACATCTTCGATGAGCATGGCTGGCCCCGGGAGCTGGGCGGGGTCGTGGACGAGGCACCCGGCCTCTACTTCGTGGGACTCGGCTTCCAGTCCTCGGCGCGCTCGATGCTCATCCAGGGAGCCGGCCACGACGCCGCTCACGTGGTGGGGCGGATCATGCGGCGCCTTTCCAGCCTGGAGCGCGCGGAGCCGCGTCAGCCGACGGCCGCCTGACCCCTCGCCGCGCCCCAGCGACGGGGGAAGCGGTGGGTCGCGGAGCGGGTCCGCGCGGGCAGTGCGTGGGCCCGCTCGAGCGCGAGTATCGTCCAGACACGGGAGGAGTCATGGGCGTCGATGACCTCAAGGCGGGCCGACAGGCCTACGGGAACCAGGACTGGACCGCGGCGCGGGACCATCTGTCGCGCGCGGATCCCGCCATGCTGGGAGTCGACGACCTTCGCGCACTGAGCTCATCGGCATACCTCGTGGGTGATCGTGACGCGGCGATCCGGGCACTCCAGCGCGCCCACTCCCTGCGCGTCGCTGCCCACGACCGGCTCGGCGCCGCGCACGACGCGCACGAACTGGCCATGATGTTCTCCGCGAGCGGGGAGCCGGCTGTCGGAGCCGGCTGGGTGGCCCGCGCCCATCGGCTCATCGAGGACGAGCCGGAGGACGCCCGCGAGCGGGGGTACCTGCTCATACACGAGATGTTCCGGCTGCTCGGCACCAGTGACTTCGCGGCCGCCGCGGCCTGCTGCGAGCGGATCGCCGAGATCGGACGCAAGTGGGATGACGCCGACCTCGTCGCGTTCGCCCTCTCCGGTCTGGGGCGGTGCCACCTCTACGCCGGGCGCGTGCAGGAGGGGCTGGCTCGGCTCGACGAGGCGATGGTGGCGCTCGCCACCGGCGAGGTCTCGCCGATCATGGCGGGGCACGTGTACTGCGCGATGATCGAGGGCTGCCAGGAGATTGCGGACTACCGGCGGATGACGGAGTGGACCGACGTGCTCACCCGGTGGTGCGATGACCAGCCCGGCCTGGTGCGCTTCACCGGTCAGTGCGCCGTCCACCGTGGCCAGATCCTGCGCGCCCGGGGTTTGTTCGGTGATGCGCTGGACGAGCTGGCGCTCGCCACCGAGCGCTACGCAGCAACGGGGATGGACCCCGCCATCGGGCTCGCGATGTACGAGCGTGGCGAGGTGCTGCGCACCCTCGGCGACTTCGACGCAGCGCAGGCCGCCTACGAGGAGGCCGCGAGGTATGGTCACGAGCCGCAGCCCGGTCTCTCACTCCTGTCCCTGGCGCGGGGCCGCACGAGTGCCGCCGCCGCGTCCGTGCACCGGCTCTTGACGGAGGCGCGGGACCCGGTCTCGCGTTCGCGTTGCCTGGGCGCAGCCGTAGAGATCTTCGTGGCGGCAGGCTCGCTCGACACAGCGACGGAGGCCGCCGACGAGCTCTGTTCCATCGCCGAGATGTTCGGGTGCACGGCCATCACGGCGGCAGGGTCGTATGCCGCCGGGCTCGTCGCTCTCGCCGGCCACGACCCTGCGGGGTCGCTCACGTACTTCCGGCGGGCATGGAAGGGATGGATCGAGCTCGGGGCCCGCTACGAAGCGGCGCGTGCGCGGGTGAGGATCGCTCTTGCACTTCGGGCGCTCGGTGACGAGGTGTCGGCCAGGTCCGAGCTCTCGGTGGCGGGGCGGACCTTCACCGAGCTGGGCACTGAGCCGGCCCGACGCGAGGTCGAGCGGCTCCTTGCCAGCGGGCTGCCTGACGGGCTGAGCTCCCGTGAGGTTGACGTGCTCCGACTCGTGTCGACGGGACAGAGCAACCCGCAGATCGCGGCCGCGCTGTTTCTCAGCGAGAAGACCGTCGCCCGGCACCTGAGCAACATCTTCACCAAGATTGGCGTTACGTCCCGCACCGCGGCGGCCGCCTACGCCCACGAGCACGACTTGACGTAGAACTCGGTCGCGCTGCCGGCCGGGGGCTCCGCGGAGGCCGCCGCGGATGCGGAGAGTGGACGCCTCGAGTACGAATCCCTGGTCAGGACCTTTGGCCGCTGTGTCAGCCCAGCGTCAAGGCCCATCATCCGCATCATGAGGGGGCGTGTCTGGGGTCGTCGCATCCTGCGGCTCGGGGTTGCCTACGCCTTGCTGTACCGACCGTGGCAGCTGTCGTGGGGGGCGACGGCGCGCGAGGTGACCGAGCGACTGCCTGGCGACGAGATCGTCACCCGGGGCCAGTGGCAGGCGACCCGCGCCGTGGACATCGACGCCGAGCCGGAGACCGTCTGGCCGTGGCTCGTCCAGATCGGTGCATATCCGCGTGCCGGGTGGTACAGCTACGACTGG
>DASSJT010000094.1:0-5500 GCA_035691065.1 Dermatophilaceae bacterium | reverse complement strand
GGTGGTGCTGGCCGCAGTGGTGGGAGGCACGATGTATGGCGTCACCCGGCCCGACTCCGGGCCGCCGCCCGCCGATCCCGCCGCCCTCGAGCGGGTCTGCGGACCAGCGGCGACCATCCCCGAGGTGGAGAACTCCGTCCGCATCGGCTGCGCCCTGACCACGCCGGTGATCGACGGGCAGTTCGACGACTGGGCCAGCCAGTCGTCCTCAACGGTCGATACGGAGGTGTTCCCCACGACCACGACGGCCGAGGGGTTCAGCGCCGACTGGGCGGGTTCGTGGGACCGCGAGGCCCTGTACCTCCACGCCCGGGTCACCGACCCGTCACTGCGGCCCGTCGACGAGTCCCAGCCGAGCCAGTTCTTCAAGGGCGACTCCATCTCGTTCGAGTTCGGTCCGGACCCGGAGGGGCTCAGCACCGACGCCGGCCTCCGCAATGGCCAGGACCTCCACGTCATGATCGGGCTGACCGAGAGCGGGGCAAGAGCCGCGATCAACCCCGCGGTCAAGGGTGTGTTCACGGCCGGCGACTTCGCCCCGGAGATCACGGCGGCAGCAGCGAGGTTCGACGGCGGATACGAGATCGAGGCCCGGGTGCCCTGGTCGGCACTTGGTGTGGACACGCCGTCGCGCGGCGCGGTCTTCGGTGCCAACTTCAACGTCAGCGACGCGGCGTTCACCAACAAGTGGGCCCTTGGCCGGATGATCAGCAGCAACCCGGAGCGCACCGGCGCCAACCAGCCCCATCCAGGCACGTGGCAGCGCCTGGTCCTGGGCGACGAGCCCTGATCGCTGCGGCCATGACGGACACGACCATGACTCCCCCGGCGACCCAACCGGACGCCACCTCTACGGCTGCCCCTTCAGCCACACCGGCCGCCACACCCGCCGGCGCACCGGCGGCCGCCCCGGCCGCAACACCGGCGGCCGCCCCTGCCGCGGCACCGGCGGCCGACACCCCGAAGCGACGGCTCTACGCCCTCCTGGTCGGTATCGACGACTACCCGCCGCCCGTCCCTCGGCTCCGCGGCTGCGTCAACGACGTGACGGCTTTCGCCGAGACCCTGCGTGGCCGGGTGCACGGCGACCGGGCCCTCGACGCGGAGATCCTCACCGACGCGGCGGCCACCCGACAGGCGGTGATCGACGCCTTCCGCACCCACCTGGGACAGGCCGGCCCCGAGGACGTGGCGCTCTTCTACTACAGCGGGCACGGGTCCCAGCAGCAGACGCCTCAGGAGTTCTGGGGGGTCGAGCCCGACCACGTCGACGAGACCCTCGTCCTGGTCGACAGCCGGTTGCCCGACCAGTGGGACCTCGCCGACAAGGAGCTGGCCACGCTCATCTCCGAGGTCGCGGCCGGCGGCTGCCACCTCCTGATCGTGCTCGACTGCTGCCACTCCGGCGACGCGACCCGCGCCTCGGAGAACGGCGTCCGGGACCGGCTTGCGCCGCCGGACGCCCGGGCCCGACCAGGGGCCAGCTACCTGACCGGGATCGGCGCAGTGCGCGGCGCGATCGGCAGCCGCTGGTCCCCGGCCGGTGGCGACCACGTCCTGCTGGCCGCCTGCCGCGCGTCGGAGCGCGCCAAGGAGCTGGCAGTGCTGGGGGAGGACCGTGGAGCGTTCTCCTTCGCCCTCGAGACAGCCCTCCGCGAGAGCGGTGGGCAGCCCTCCTACCGAGACATCCACCGCTGGGCGACTGCGGGGGTGCTCCGCCGGGTCGTGGACCAGCACCCCCAGGTGGAGGTGCTCGACGCGGCCGACCTCGACCGTCCGTTCCTCGGCGGGGCGATCCCCCCGACGCCGAGACGGCTCACGCTGTCGATGCTCCCCGACGGCTGGAGCGTCGACGCGGGTGCCGTCCATGGCGTGCCCGCGCCGATCGGCGACGACTCCACGGAGCTGGCCGTCTACGCGGCCGACGCCGCCACGACCGGCCAGCCGCTTGCCATCGCCACGGTCACCAAGGTGCTTCCCGACCGATCGCTCGTCTCGCTGTCGACCGAACTCGACGACTCGCGCGTCTACCGGGCGGTGGTCATGACGATCCCGCTGCGGCCGATGACCATCGCCGTTGTCGGCGACGCCCCGGGGACCCAGGCGCTGCGCGCGGCGGCCGACCAGGCCGACCCGACCCTCATCGACCTGGTCGACGACCAGCGCGGGGCAGAGCTGCTGGTGGAGGTCAGCCCCGAGGGCTTCACGATCCGCAGGCCAGGCGTGGCCCGCCCGATCGTCCCGGTCGTCAGCGGGGACGCGCGCGAGGAGCGGACGATCGCTGCTCTTGAGCACGTCTCCCGGTGGATGCGCCTGTCCGCGCTGCGCAACCCGTCCACGCGCCTCCCTGAGGGGGCCGTTGCGATCACGGTCGAGACCGACGCCGGCGCGCTGGACACCGATGGCCGCCTCAACCTCTCGTATGCCGGTGACTCGCCGCCGGCCTTCACGGTCACCTTGGCGAACACGATGCAGGAGACCTTGTGGTGTGCCCTGCTCGACCTGACCGAGACCTACGGGATCTTCACGGACGCTTTTCCGGCGGGATCCATCGAGCTGGCCCCCGGCCAGTCCCGGTCGGTGGCGATGACCGGCCAGGTGTCCGACGACCTGTGGCGGGCCGGGACGATCCGGCTCACCGACCAGCTCAAGGCCATCGTGAGCACCCTGGAGTTCGACCCGCGCTCGCTCGAGCAGGACGAGCTCGACGTCACCATGCCTTCGGCCAAAGGCCCCATCCTGCGCGGCGGGGCGGTGCCGCACTCAACGCTCGACCGGCTGCTGACCCGCGTCACGACCCGCCGCCTCGCGCCACCCGGTGAGCTCGAGCGGGTCGCCGACTGGCGCACGGACGATCTCTACGTCGTCACGCATCGGCCCATGGACTGACAACTGCGCCACGGCTGAGTTCTCCGGCTTCTGGGATCGAATCCCTTAACGAAAACCGCGCCACGGCTGGGTTTCCCAGCTCCGTGATCGAATCCCATAACGAAAACCGCGCCACGGCGGCCGTTTCGCCGCTTGCCCTTTCCCGCTGGCCGGCGTCAGCGCAGCATGCCCACGACGATCATGACCTGTGCGACGTGGTAGGTGACCATCACGGCAAGCGGTGCCCAGACCCTCGCCCTCGCAAACCGGTTCAAGGCCAGGATCGAGTCGCTGACCGCGAAGGCCGTCGCGCCAAGTGCCACGACCAGGTCGCCCGTCATCCACGCCGCCAGGAGCAGGGCGCTGATCACCAGGATGTACGCAGCGACCGGCCCGGCGAGCGCCCACCCACCCTCCCGACGCGCCCCAGACAGCACCCGGCGCACCACGGCTGCCGCCAGGATCGCGAGCACCAGCAGCGCCACCACGGCGCGGCCCGGCTGCTCCAGACCTCTGGCGAGGAACGCCGCCACGAAGGCCAGGTGGCCGAGCAGGAACGCGCCCAGCCCGGCGAGGAACCGTGGCGGGGAGTCCCGCAGCAGGGTGACGTCTCCCACGAGGCAGAGGCCGAGCGCGACCAGCAGCCAGCGACCCGCCGGCGAGTCGAGCGCGCCCAGCCAGAAGGCCGTCGCGGTCAGCGCCAGGAGCGTGGCGGGCTTCGCGAACCGCTCGAGGGAAGCCGAAGCCCGCCACACGGCATACCAGTCAAGGGCGGCGAACGCCGCTACGACGGCCCAGGGGACAACCTCGCTCACGCGGCACACACTCCCAGATGTGGGGGCCGAGCCGGCACTTACGGTGCGCCGGCTCACAGCCGGTCCCGCGCCCCCGCGGCCTCTGGCTCCCCAGCGGACCTGCCACGCGAGCAACGCGCCCAGCCCGCGTACCGGCATACGCTCGCGGCATGCCCGACGTGACCACCAGCGCCGACGTGCGCGCCGTTGTCGATGGCCTGCTCCCACCGTTCGCCGCGATCCCCGACACCGACTGGGACCAGCCGGCCCATTACCTGGAGTGGACGTGCCGAGAGACGGTCGCGCACTTGGCCGACGACCTCGTCTACTACGCCTTGCAGCTCTCCGGCCAGCGCCCGCCACAGGAGCGCTACCTCGAGCTCGACGAGGTCGCACCCGAGCGGGCTGGCGCGCCCGGGCTGCTCGTCCGGCCGAGTCGCGCCGCGGGCACCCGCGGCATCGTCGAGGCGCTGGATGCCACCGCGGGGCTACTGGAGGCGGTCACCGCGACGACGCCGGCCGCTCGGCGCGGGTTCCACCCGGACGGGCTTTCCGATGCGTCAGGGTTCGCCGCCATGGGGGTCACCGAGACGGTGCTGCACGGGTGGGACGTCCTCACGGCGCTCGGGCAGGACTACCGGCCAGACGCAGCGGTATGCCGGCGGGTCCTGAACCGCCTGTTCCCCGCGGCGGTGCGCACCGACGACCCGTGGCACGACCTGCTCGCGGCCACCGGCCGCACCGATGACACACGTGGCACCCCGTGGAGGTGGGACGCCTCGGTGCGCGACGACTACGGTTCGGGCACGGGCGACGCGTCGGGAGCTGGCGCGTCTGCGGAGGCCTCGCCCGGTGTCGCCGAACTGCGGGTGGCGCTCACCGTGCCGGACCTGGAGGCCGCCCTGGCCATCTACCGCGATGCGCTGGGGATGCCGCTCGTCGACGCGTGGCTCACCGCGGAGGGCAACGGCTACCTGCTGTCCGGCGGCCGCGCCACGCTCGAGCTCATCGACGAGTCGCAGGCCGAGCACATCGACCAGGTCGAGGTGGGCCGCCGAGTCGCAGGCGCCATCCGCCTTGCGCTCGAGGTTCCTGACTCTGCTGCCGCGGCCGGCGCGCTCGAGCGGCTCGGTGCCACTGTCCTGGGGTCACCGACGGTCACGCCCTGGGGCGACCGCAACGCCCGGGTTGCCGCCCCCGAGGGCACGCAGCTCACGCTCTTCACCCTGGCTGAAGAGGCTGCTGGCTCGCTGGGCCCCGACTTCGGCGACGCTTGATCCCCGCGACATGCGCTGTTCCGGTGGTCAGCAAAGGGCCAGGCGCCTGATTTGGAGCGGTTGACGGCGGTCGGCCCGGCCGTCGGGCTCAAGGGACCCAACGGCCACCGCAAGGCACGCTCAGGGCGAGGCGGTGATGCGGCAGTGGATCTCGAGCGGTTCCTCGGGGCGGAAGAAGGCTTGCCGATGGGTTTGCTCGTCGACGAGACCGTCGGGGACCACATGTGAGACGGCCACCGTGCCGTCCACTTGCAGAGACTCGCCGACCGAAAGCGTCACACCGGTGTCGTGACGAAGGAACGATGCGAATCCGCCGTCGGGAAATGGCTCGAGCGCCCCGTAGGAGTCGCTGATGTCGATGGGGGCAGCGCCGTTGATGGAGATCGTCGTGGCCTGTGTGTTGAGGAAGTCCTGAACCAGGCCCCGGTTCTTGGCCGCCCAACCCAGTCCGAGCACGATTCGGGAGCCAGCCGGGACGGTGCACTCGCCGCCCTCCGCGAACGTACAAGGAAAGAGCCTGACGACGATCTCTTCAGCCATGTGTGACCCCTGACACCCCGA
>DASSJT010000093.1:0-4953 GCA_035691065.1 Dermatophilaceae bacterium | reverse complement strand
GGACTCCGCTCCGACGCCGCCGGTCCCGCTGTGGGCAGCTCCGCGGTGCCCCGGTCTCGTGTGCCCGGCCGCCCCGTGGCCGGCTCTGCGTCGGATGGTCCCGCCTGGCTGAGCCCGGTTGTGGCGACGCGAACGGGAGCGGGGGAGGGGGCAGCTGGCGTGGCGTGAGGGGTTGCCGCCCCTGCAGCCTGCTCGACCGGCGCAGGCTGCGAGGTCGGCGCGGCCTGCTCGACCGGTGCGGCCTGCTCAACCGCTGCGGCCGACTCGACTGGTGCGGCCTGCTCGACCGGCGCGCCGACGACATGCACCGTCACCGGCACGACGACCTGGCCGGTGGGTCCGGTGAGCGTCACGTTCGCCGAGAGGGTGCCGATCTCGGTGGGATGTATCAAGACGTGAACGCCGTCCGGCTGAGCTGTTGCCACGACCCAGGAATCGGAAGACGACACCTTCACCGCCCCGGCCAGGGGAGGGCCGCCAAGGCGAATGGTCTGGGTGACCGGTAGCTCCGACTTCAGCAGCGTGCCGAAGTCCAGCGCGATGGGCGATGGTGCCGGGCGGACGCCGCTCATGGCCTCCGCGGCTGCATCCTGCACATATCTGAGGTCGGATCTCGCCACCTCCACCAGGGCCTCGTAGGCCCCGAGCGCGGCGCCCAGGTCGGCCGCCGACATCCGGGACCTGAGCTCGGCCACGGCTCCGAGCCGGGTGAACATGTTCTCGTCCTTGAGCGCAGCCGCCACCTCGCCTGGAATGGGGAGGGCTCGCAGGCGACGGCGCTGGCTTCGGGCGAGGTACAGCTCACCCTGTAGCTCGACGTCCCGGCTCGGTGTCTGCTTGGGGTTCTGCTCCTGGACCTTGTCGAACACGTAGTCGTAGAGCTCGTTGAGGGAGACGAGGCCATCCTCGTCGCGGTCGGCCTCACCGCTGCTCAGGCCCTCGACAAGTGCGTCAGTGAATACCGAAGGCCGCTCCTGGTGCTCGTCGGCAAGGCTGTTGCCCTCGAAGGCGTACTCCATGGCGCTGGAGGCGGTGATGACCGCACGGCCGCGACCGCCGCCGAGCCGTCCTGCCGGGAAGCTCTCGAGAACGTTGGCCGATCCCGCAGCACGTACGGCAACTCCCTGGCCGAAGGCGCCGCCATAGCAGCAGTCCAGGAACAGCACGATGCTGCGAGCCCGGGAGGTGCGCATGCACCGCTGCACGAAGTCGGCCGGCACTGCCGTGGAGGCCAGCCGGTCCGGACGGGTGTTTCGCGTGGCGAAGAAGAGCTCTCCGCTGTCGCTCTTGAGGCCGTGCCCGGAGAAGTGGAGCAGCACCAGGTCGTCCGACTGGCTGTCGGCGAACAGGTCCTCGATGTGGCCCTGCACGATGTAGTTCGGGGCGTTGTGGACGATCTGGACGCGGAAGTCACCGACCTCCTTGTCGCCCAGCACGTTCGCGAGCGCCTGGGCGTCAGCGGCAGGTGCCCTCAGCCGGCTTAGTCCCGGGTGCTCGTAGTCGTCGCTCGCGATGATCAGGGCTGTGCGCCGGCCGTCCACGGCTGCTCCTCCCCGGAGTGCCTGCTCAGGAACATCGCAACGAGCCGGTCCTGCTCCTCGCGAGAGGCCCCGGAGAGCTCCAGCACGTCCCCCCCGAGCTCGACGCGGACGCTTCGCGGAGCGTCGTGCCCGCGGTCGAGCCAACCCCGCACCGCGTTGATGATGCCGGTGAGGCCCTGGGTACCCAGCAGCGTCACCAACAGCTGCCCGACGGCAGCGAACTCGATGCCGCGGGCTCCCTCGGGAGCCGGGGTTTCCGAGGGGGCGGCCTGGACGTCCGCGACGTCGAGCTGGCGGAACTCCTCGCGCATCTGGCGCGTGAGGCTGTCGAGGCGCAGGTCATCCGCCCCCGACTCCGAAAAGGAGACCAGTACTGCGGCCTTCTCCATCGACGCCACCTCCCGGTGAGCGAACCGACCCCATCGACCCCAGACCGGCACTCGCACTCGCGCGTGCCTGCTCACGCCGCTGTTGCGCTCGTATCCCTGCCGCCCTCGATCCTGTGCGTCAAATGTAGTCCGCCCCATCGCGAGGAGCAGGCGGTTGACCAGCAAGCCCCCCGGCATACCCCGGAAGAATCCCGGCGGAGACATCCCGGCGCGGGAAATCTCGCCATCAGGACGACAAATCGCCCATATCGCCGGGTCGTGTTACGTTCGGGCGATGCCGGGGCCATACCGCTGCGCGCACGCGTGTGCCGAGCCAGTGCCCCCGTTCGCGGCGCAAGACCGCGATCTGCGCCTGAACGCACCCGCCGCTACCATGATCGGCCAATACCCGGGTTCCCACCGGTTCTGAACCATGACTTTGGAGGTTCCCATGGCGAGTGACTACGAGCGGATCGGCGGCGGACCCGCCGTCAGCGCGGTGGTCGACGACTTCTACCGCCGGCTCACCGCCGACCAGGAGGTCAGCCACTACTTCGACGAGGTGTCGCTTCCCACCCTGAAGAGGCACCAGACCCTGATGATCACGGCGATCCTGGGCGGCCCGAACCGCTACGACGGTCGTCCGCTGGACGAAGCCCACGCGCCCCTCCGCATCAGTGACGCCGACTACGACCGGGTGGGCACCCACCTGATGGCGAGTCTGCAGGACGCCGGCGTGCCCGGCGACATCCAGGGCCGTGTCGGTGACGCGCTCGGCCAGGTGCGCGGCGCCATCGTCACCCAGCCGACCTGACCGCATGGACACAGACCGCCTCAAGTCCACCTGGCATGACGTCACCCTCCACGGTGACGATGTTGCGCTGTACTTCTACGCGCATCTGTTCGTGACCCACCCGGAGCTCAGGGAGATGTTCCCCCTGACGATGGACGCCCAGCGCGACCGCCTGGTCGGCGCGCTCGGGCGCATCGTCAGCAACGTCGACCAGCTCGGGGAGGTCGTGCCCTACGTCGAGCAGCTGGGCCGCGACCACCGCCGGTTCGCGGTCATCGCCGAGCACTACGACGCCGTGGGCATGTCGCTCCTGTGGACCCTGAAGCACTTCCTCGGTGAGGGGTGGACCGACGACGTCGCCCGTGACTGGGCCGACGCGTACGGCATCGTCGCAGCCACCATGGTGGGGGCTGCGGAGGCGGCGGAAGACCGTCAGCCCGCGTGGTGGGATGCCGAGATCACCGAGGTCAGCCGGGTGAGCCGGGAGATCGCGATCGTCCGGGTGCGTCCGGAGACACCGTTGCCGTATGCGTCGGGGCAGTCGATGGCCGTCACCATTCCCCACGCCCCGCGCGTCTGGCGCTACTTCACCCCGGCCAACGCTCCGCGTGACGACGGCGGCCTGGAGATCCACGTCGGCCTGGTCCCCGGTGGCCTGGTCAGCGCGCCGTTCGTCACCAAGGCTCGCCCCGGGGACGTCGTGCGCATCGGCGCGCCCGTGGGAACCGCCCTGGCCATCGACCCGTTGGCCGACTCGGATCTGCTCATGGTGGCCGGCGGGACGGGGATCTCCCCGTTCCTCGCGCTGCTGGACGAGATCGAGGAGGGCTGGATGACCGGCCGCACCAACCGCCGCGTGCACCTGGTCCACGGGGCGCGCTACCCGTGGAACCTCTACGCTGGCGGGCGTCTGCGGAGACTTGCGCAGGACCCCCGTTTCACGTACACCGAGGCAGTGTCGGATGATCCCACCTACCCAGGGACCGTAGGGCTCGTCGGCACCGTTGCCGCATCGGTGCGGATGCCGGGCCCCTACGACGCCCTCGTGTGTGGCTCCCCCTCGATGGTGTCGCACACGGTGGCAGCACTTACGGGCGGACCGACGCCACCCGAGTCCATCGCGTTCGAGGAGTTCAGCATCACCTCAGAGCCGCCGGTCGAGGCAGCTGTCGGCGCCTCGGCCCAGAACATAGGAGCATCGTCGTGAACGCAGGGGAGCAAGACGCCACGCGCTCCCGCGAGGAGCACTATCAAGAGGTGAGCCTGCGGGCTGTCGAGCTTCTGGCCAAGGCGCAGCGCGCCGCTGACGAGGCCGTCGCCGAGGCCCAGTCGTATGCACGCGACCTCGAGGAGTCGGCGCGGGAGCAGTACCGGCAGATCCTCCAGCGCGCCCAGGCCGCTGCCCAGCAGCTCGCGTCGGCCGAGAGCGAGACCCATGCCGCCGACCCGGCCGCAGCCGGCGGTGAGGCGACAAGTGCCCTCGACGCCCAGCAGCTGACCTATGTGCGCACCTACGCACGAGTGGCGCACGCCCAGCTCAAGTCGGTTCTGGCCGCCTTGAACGACGAGCTGGACCAGCTCGCTGCGATGGCGGAGGGTGCCGTCACGGGGCCGGTCCCCGGTGCAGGCGCAGCGCGTGCCACCGAGGCTGCGGCGGGTCTGCGGGTGCCACCATCCGGCCAGCAAGCGCCGGCCGGTGAGGCTGCATCCTCCGAGGCCGGCTCCTCGGAGTCCGGACCGTCGCGGGGATCCCCGGACACTGGCTCCTCGGACGCCGGCTCCACGGATGCTGGCTCCTCGGACGCGCCGAAGGGTGGCGAGGAGACCTCGGGCCGGCGAGGACGACGGTCCAAAGCCGCCGACACCGCAAACACTGACGGCGACGGGTCGACCAGCGATCCCTCCTGGCCGCCGATCTTCGCCGCGACGAACTCGATCTCCTACGTCCACCGCGGGTCGTCGTGGGAGGGTCCCCAGTTCTAGACGCGCGTATCAAGGACCTCTAACGGCAGTATGCCGGTCGGCCGGGTCGGAGGGCTGATCGCGCGCTGGGCGCCCCGCCGGATTCTCCGCCTTGAGTGTTGAGCTCGCGTTGCCAAACAACGGAAGGTCACCACTGCGGCCTCGCCAAGTCTCAGAGCGAGCCACCCAGCCGCATGCGCAGTGGACGGCCGTCCGGGTCGTAGACCACGCGGTAGAGGACACCGGCCCAGACCTGTGTGGACCACCTCAGCGAGGGAGTCACCAGCGG
>DASSJT010000092.1:0-4272 GCA_035691065.1 Dermatophilaceae bacterium | reverse complement strand
CCGCACCATGGCCGACGGGTGGGCCTACGCCCGGCACTACACCACCGAAGCCGAACGCCGAGCATCCCTGCCCGCTTGGCTCCACGCCTACAATCACCACCGGCCCCACTCAGCCTGCGGGAACCAGCCACCCTTCAGCCGATTGACCAACCGGTCCGGTCAGTACAGCTAGTCCTCGGTTGTTCCTGGAGCACCGAGCCGGCACGGCGCGCCTGGGCTGGACCTCCAGCCTGGCGCGTCGCGTCATGCGTGGAGCACCTCGGGGACGCCGAACGCCTCGCGCAGGCTGGCGTCGAAGGTGGTGACCTCACGGACCTTGCCGTCCTGGACGCGGATCACGTCGACCTTGAAGATGCGGAACTCGGAGTCGCCCGGTCGGCGAAGGTAGCTGACTGCCGCGGGCATGCGGTTGCAGTCGGCGCGGATGAGGCGCCACTCACCTTCGCTGTTCTCGCCGAAGGCGGCGTCGAGAAGGGGACCAATGGTGTGCCTGCCGTCGTAGAGGAAGGGATGCGGCGGCATGGTGACCCGGATGTCCTCGTGCATCAGGGCGATCGACGCCTCGGCATCGGCCCGTTCGTGGGTGTCGATGAAGCCCTCGAGCAGCTCGGACTCGAGGTCCATGTCTGCTACCGCCTGCATGTCCCGAGGTGGGCGCTGCTCGGCCAGCGTCGCCCGTGCGCGCTGGAGTGCGCTGTTGGCTGCCGCCACCGACATGTCGAGGGCGGCAGCCGTGTCGGCCGCCGACCACTCGAGCACGTCCCGCATCAACAGGACGGCGCGCTGTCGGGGAGGCAGCAGCTGGACGAGGGCGATGAAGGCCAGCTCCACGGTCTCGCGGGCCACGACGACCGCATCAGGGTTTGCCGAGACCGGGCTGGGCGCGACCTCGTCGAGCAGGCGGTCCGGGTAGGGCTGCAGCCACGGAATCTCGGCGAACGAGCCCAACGCGCTGATCCGGCGAGCCGCGCTCTTGCGCACGTCAATGCAGGCATTGGTGGCGATCCGGTAGAGCCAGGCTCGAATGCCGGCGTCGTCGGAGAAATCGGCTCGGTCGCGCGCCTTCCACGCCCGCAGCATGACCTCCTGGACGACGTCCTCGGCCTCCTCGAAGTTGCCGAGCATGCGGTAGCAGTGGAGGTGGACCGCTCGCCGGTGGCGGGCGGTCGCGTCGGCGAACTCGTCCTCGCCGACGGCAGCAGCCGGGCGGGAGACCGGGCCTGAGACCGGGCCTGAGACTGGGCCTGAGACTGGGGCGGCGGGCGGTGCGGCGGGCTGGGCGGCGCCTGGGGCAGGGTCTGGGAGCGGGGCTGGGACCGGGGCTGGCGTGGCTTCCATCAGGGTCATGGTCCCGCTCACCCCGCGAACAGGCCAGTGGTGACGTTGACCATCGTGCCGGTGATGCCCGCGGCGCGGTCGGAGGCGAGGAACGCGAGCGCCTCAGCCACCTGCGGAAGGCGGGTGCCCTTCTTCAGCATCGACATCGACGCCATGGCAGCCTCGATCGCCTCAGGCGTCAAGTCGCTCGACCGCCGGCTGTCGTTGGTGTCCTGGTCGTCGGAGGCGAAGGTCTCGGCGACGCCGGCGGTCCAGATGCCCAGCACGCGTATGCCGTACTGGCCGGCTTCGCCTGCCAAGTAGCGCAGGAACGACTCGATCGCCGCATCCGCCGGGCCGGTGCCGCCCATGTGGAAGGGCTGCCGATGCGATCCCTGGACGAAGCCCGAGCCGCTCGTCACCGTGAGGATGACGCCTCCGGTGCCCTGGTCGCGCATCTGGCGCGCTGCCGCCTGGGCCGTGACGAAGTTGGCGGTGAGTCCGGTGACCACCGGCGCCAGGAGGTCCTCGGTGCTCATCTCGAGCAGCGGGGTGCCCTGCACGTCGCCACGGGAAACGAGGTTGAGCGAGACGTCGACCGGCCCGTACTGGGAGGCCACCGCCGAGAGGTGGGCCGCGACCGCGTCTGGGTCGAGGGCGTCGACCACGGCCGCCTCGGCGCGGCCGCCTTCCTCGGAGATCGCCTCGGCCAGGCGCCGAAGCTTCGACTCGGTGCGCCCGACGAGGAAGACGGTGGCTCCCTCGCGGGCGAAGGTGCGGGCGACGCCGCGGCCGAGGCCACCGGCGGCGCCGTAGATGACAGCGTTCTTGTGGGCGAGTGTGTGATCCATGCCCACTAGAACGAGGCTCGGGGAGTCGACTCATCGGTCGAGCGATGACTTTCTTTGTGCGGACTCCGCGTGGTGATTCGGAGCCGAGGCCCGGGCGTCGGAGGAGGACTTGAGTGCTCCGACGCGACGTGTCTCGCCCACCGAGCCGAACGGCATACGAACCTCTGTGGTGATGCAACACTCAGCCATGCTTCAGCTCGAGGACCAGTGGATCTGGGATTCCTGGGTGGCCGACGATGGCGACCGATACCACCTGTACTTCCTCCAGGCCCCGCGATCGCTGGGCGACCCTGGTAAGCGGCACGTCAACGCCCGCGTCGGACACGCGGTCTCCGAGGACCTCGTGACGTGGGACTACCTGGGCGAGTGCTTCGGCCCGGCCGAGGCCGGCTTCGACGACCTGGCGATCTGGACCGGGTCGGTGATCCGGGACGGCGACCAGTGGCGGATGTTCTACACGGCAATCTCGACGGCTGGACACCACATCTTCGACCAGCGCGTCGGCTCGGCGGTCTCCGCCGACCTGCACAACTGGAAGCGGATCTCGCGGGAGCAGACCCTCGGCGTCGACCGCCGGTGGTACAAGACGCTCGACCTTGCCCCGCCCGGGACGACCGGTCCCGACCTGACGACCGCCAGCGAGACCTGGCGCGACCCGCTGGTGGTCGCCGACCCTGGCGGTGACGGCTGGCACATGCTCGTCACCGCCCGAGGGGTAGGAGCCGGGAAGAACGACGACGGGGTGATCGCTCATGCGCGAAGCCGCGACCTGCTGACCTGGGAGACGGGGCCACCGCTGTGCGCTCCCGGGGCTGGCTTCGGCCAACTCGAGGTCTTGCAGAGCAGGAAGCTCGGTGACCGCTGGGTACTCGTGTTCACCTGCCACCCGCAGGAGATGACGCCGGACCGGATCGCTGAGTCGGGGGAGTACTGCACCTGGTCGGTGCCCTCGCCCGGTCTGCTCGGACCCTTCGACATCAGCAGGGCCAGGCCGTTCACGGCCGAGCCGGACCTGTTTGCCGCGCCGCTCGTGCAGCTGCGCGACGGCTCCTGGGTGATCGTCGGGTTCCGCAACGTGGAGCCGAAGGGACGCGAGGAGTTCCACCTGATCGACCCGATCCCGGTCGACCTGGACGACGAGGGCTACCTGGTCGCTCGCTGACGGTGCCAGTCGCCGCGCTCGTCACTTCCAGACCCGGGCTTCTCTCGGTCGCGGGCCGCCGCGGCAGCTGAATTTCGGGGTATGCCGTAACCGTGCGCCTCGCGGAACGGATCATCGCTGCCGGCGAGGCCTCCGGAGTGGAGGCCTTGGCGGCCTTCGACTCGCTCGAGGGAGTGACAGTCGAGTTCATGCTCGGGCGGTGGCGGGCCATGGGTATCCGGACGGGGCACCCGCTCGACGGGGTGTTGGAGGCGTATGGGTGGTGGGGAAAGGAGTTCGTCAGCGCGAACGAGGGGTATCCCCTGCTCTTCCGCATCCCGGGCGGCGCAGTTCAAGGGCCTTCGGAGGCCAGCACCGGCGCCCCCGAGCGCGATGCTGTGAAGGCCAGCCGGGGTGCCGGTGCCACTGAAGGGGAAGCACCCCGCGCCGCTGCGGCGAGCGAGCGGTTCGAGCATTCCGGCCTGGTGTCGCTGGATCCCAGGTTTCTTCCCGTGCGCATTGGCATGACCCTGCCCTTCCGCCGGACCCGGGCCGCGGCGATGGCCTTCCGTGCGATGAGCAGGCTTATACGCACCTCCGAGAGCCGTGCCGTGCTCCAAGTGACGAAGCACCGCGGGGTGACGACGGTGGCGATGTCATACCTCGACCAGCCGGTCACGGACTACTTCCGCCGAGTGGACGACCAGACGGTCCTGGCGATGATGGAGCTGGAGGGCGACGCCCGCAGGTACTTCTTCGCGCTGACCCGCGCCTAGGCCGTAGTCGAGTGGTTTCGGGATCGCGGCGATGAATCAACCCGGCCTAGGAGATCCTGCGGCGGTAGGTGACCATGGCGAAGCTGTACGCGACGACGAGGGTGGCGGTACACCAGGCGAGGGCGGTCCAGATGTCGGTGCCGACCGGCTGCTGGGTGAACAGGGCGCGGATGGCGTTGACGATGGA
>DASSJT010000091.1:0-15367 GCA_035691065.1 Dermatophilaceae bacterium | reverse complement strand
CACCCCCTGGCGTCCGGTGTGCGCCCTGGCCACCTTGATGGCCAGGTCGACGGCTTCCCCGCCGGACACGCCGAACACCACGCCCGGCAGGCTCCCGCCGGTCGTGGCGGAGAGCCGTTCTGCGAAGGCCGCCCGCCAGCCAGAGACGAGGTGGTGGTTGCCGACGTCCAGGTGTTCGAGTCCGCGCCGGACTGCTGCGACCACCGCCTCGTGCCGGTGACCGAGGTTGAAAACGCCGCCGTTGCAGTGGCAGTTGAAGTACGGCGGATGCCCGTCGGTCCAGGGCTGCGGGTCGAAAGCGTCGGCGAACCCGCTCCCGCGGCGCTCGCCCATGACCAGCTCCAGACCGAGGCTCCGGTACATCCTGACCTTGCCCTTGTTGACGTGGTCGGCGTAGGCCTGCTCCGTCGCTCGTCGGCTCTCGTAGGGCTGGCGTACGGGATCCATGGGTTGCACCTCTCGACTCCGTTCCATCATGGGTGCGTGGTTTCGGGGAGAACCAGGCAACGTGGGCTCCAACCCCGGCAGAGCTCGCGGAGCCGTGACTCCGAGATCCCCATCGCGTTTCCGACCTCGCGACCCACCAGTTCCTTCAGGACATGCCCCGGCACCTCCGCGGGCTGCCGGCAAACCGCCGACTGCCGGCAAACCGCCGACGATGGGGAGCCTGCCCCAGCCCGGGGCAGGCAGGTTGCGGCCAGCCCGGCCGGGCGAGTGGTCATGGAGTCCGATTGTTGCCTGGGCGGTCGGGTGACCAGGGACTGAGTCGTGGTATCCAGGCGTGGACTTGGCGCCGGTACGTTTCATAGTCCGCGCCGAAGCGACGAAGCAGAGCGGGTTCTTCGTACCAGTGCACGAAGGCGGCCGTAGCCGCCCAGGCTAGAGCGGCGTACACGAGCAGGGAGGCCCGGCCAAGCACGAGCGCTTCGCCGAGGAAGATCGCCAGCGCACCGAGATAGATCGGGTTGCGGACGTATCGGTTCATGCCCGTCACGACGAGCCGCTCGGTCATCGCCCCGGGCACCGGCGTGCCACCGGCGCGCACGAACTCAGCAAAGACGAGCATCGTTGTCAGCAGGCCCGCGACGACCAAGAGCGCCCCGACTACCTGAACACCGGGAGGCCAGGGCAGGGGGTGCCGGACCCGCCATCCGGTGAGCCACCATGGCACCAGCACCGCGCCGCACCCGCCGGCCACAAGGAACCACGCGATGCTGGTCGCCACGGCACGGACTTTCGTCACGCCACAAGTGTGCCTCCACCTGCGCGACCGTTCCGACCTCTGCGCCTATCGTCAGTCCGACTCATCCCGGGCGCGCCTGTACCGCTCGTAGATCACGCGCGAGCCGAACGTCCTGGTCTCGACCAGGTCCAGCCGCACGTATTCGGTGACCGGCGGCAGGAAGGGCGTGCCGCCACCGACGACGACCGGGTTGCGGAACAGGCGCAGCTCGTCGACGAGGCCGAGCTCGATCGCTCCGGCGGCCAGGCCGGCTCCACCGATCGAGACGTCCTTGTCGGTCGCGTCGAGCGCCGCGGCGGCCTCCTCTGCCAGCGATGCCTCGGCGAGGCGGGCGTTGCCCTGGACGCTGTCGAGCGTGCGGCTGAAGACGACCTTCGGGATAGCGCACCAGACGTCGGCGAACGCCGCCCCGAGCTCGTTGCCGCGCATCGAGGGGTCCGTCTCCCACGGCAGCATGGTCTCGTAAAGCCTGCGGCCGCACAGATAGCCGCCGAGCTCGCGTGTCTGCGCGAGGTGGAAACGAAACTGCTCCTCGCTAGGGACCGTCCACCCGAACCCGCCCTCGCGGTCGGCGATGAAGCCGTCAACCGAGACGCTCATCGAGTAGATCAGCATGGCTTCAAGCTCATCGCCCCGGAGCGAGGGACGATGATCGCGATGAAGTTGGCCATTGAGCTTGACATCGGGCTCTCCCTCCTCCTGCAGGCTGCTCTGCCACAGCTGGTGACCGATCGCGAGACGAAAACTCATCGTCTGGGCGGTCCAAGCGATCGTACGGCCATTGCCAGCGACCTCGGGGTCAACGGGACTGCTCGGACTGGCGGAGTCTGACCGCGTTGGTCGACCTCACCGGGGCGTGGACCTGCTCACCCACCCCGACCAACGCGAGTCGGCCGACCATGCTTAGATCCGAAGAGCCGGTATGCCGGAGGGCTCGCCACGCGCGAGGGTCACGTCGCGCACTGGGCGAGTCACCGGCATACCCACTCGAGTCGTGGCCGGGCGGCAACGGGCGAGCCCCAGCACTGTCAGGTTCGTCGGCCCGATGTCGAGCGGCCGGCAACGCCTGACGCGTTGAGCACGTCGACCACTGCCTCCGCGGAGTGACCGCTGACGAGGGCGTCGACAAAGGGCAGGGCGGCGGTCATGCCGATCGTCTCGGGAACGAAGCCGGGCGCTGCGGCTCGGGGGTTGACCCAGACCACACGGTAAGCACGGCGAGCGAGTGAGCGCATCTGCGTCCTGAGGACCTCGGGATCATCCCGCTCCCAGCCGTCGGAAACGATGATGACGACCGACCCGTGCGCCATGCCGCGCCGGCCGTACTCGTTCATGAAGAGCCGCAGGGCGTGGCCGATCCGGGTCCCGCCAGCCCAGTCGGGCACCGCAGCCACGGCCAGCCTCAGCGCCAGCTCCGGGCCGCCAAGCCGTAGTGGCACGGTCAGGCGGGTCAGGCGGGTGCCGAAGGCGAACACCTCGGCGTCGGCCTTGGCCGCGGCGCCCCAGAGGAGGTTGAGGTAGGCGCGGGCGTACGGCTCCATCGAGCCCGAGATGTCCAGCATCGCCACGAGCCGTCGTGGCTTGCGCCGCCGCGACCTGCGCAGCACGCGAGACGGATCCCCGCCCGACCGCGTGCTGCGCCGCAGCGTCGCGCGGAGATCCAGCAGGTCGCCGCGTGGGGACTGGTGACGACGGCGGCTCAGCCGGGTGGGTATGGCGGTGAGGAGTCGATGGAGCAGCGGCGCCAGGGCTCTCAGCTCTTCCTCGTCCAGCTGGCCGAAATCGGCCTGGTACAGCCGCTCGTCGCTGCTTGCGAGCGCCCGCAGCGCATGAGTTGCAGACTCGCGCGGGTCACCGGACGCGGCTGACGCCCGCGGACTTGACCCCACCGACACAGCCGGTGCCTGCTGTTCAGCGATGGAGGGGGGCGCTTCATCCGCGGGGCGTGCGGGCGCGGAATGACCCCGGTACTCGGCGGTGTCGACGAGTCCGCGGAAGACCATGGCGAAGACGGCGTCGAACGCTGCCACCGAGTCGATGGAGCGCAGCAGGCTGACCCTGGCGCACCAGTAGAGCTCTTCGACGGTCGCCGGCCTGCACAGTTCGAGAGTCCTGGCCAGGCAGTCGGTTTCGGCGGTCGAGACGGGCACGCCCGCGCGATGCAGCTCGCGGCCGAACAGCGTCACCAGGCTGGCCACGTCGGGACGGACGGCAGCGGTCGAGCTCATCCCGCGACCAGGCTGGCGAGCCCCGCGGCGCGCGCCACCTGCTGGTCCTCTTGGTACTTCAGCGCTGACCCCAGGGTGCGGTCGATCGCATCGGCGTCGATCGCGCGCACACCGAGTAGCTCAAGAGCACCGACCCAGTCGATCGCCTCGGCGAGTCCCGGTGGCTTCTGCAGCGTGAGCGCACGCAGTCTCTCGATCGTGGTGGCGACCTGTTCCGCCAGCAGTCGGGAGCTCCCCGGCACCCGTCGGCGGATGATCTCTGCGCTCCGCGTGACGTCGGGGTAGTCGATCCAGTGGAAGAGGCACCGGCGCTTGAGCGCATCGTGCAGCTCGCGGGTGCGGTTGGACGTGAGCACGACGATCGGTGGATGCGATGCGCGAATCGTCCCGAGCTCTGGAATCGTCACGGCGTGCTCGGCCAGCAGTTCAAGCAGGAATGCCTCGAAGTCGTCGTCGGCACGGTCGACCTCGTCGATCAGGAGCACGGCCGGCAGCGGGCCCGGGTGGCGCAGCGCGGTGAGCAGCGGCCTCGCGACCAGGAACTCCTCGCTGAACATGTCGGAGTCTTCGAGGGTCTGCCCACGTGCCTCGGCCAGCCGAATCCTGAGGAGCTGGCGGGGGTAGTTCCACTCGTAGAGCGCCTCGGCGAGATCGATGCCCTCGTAGCACTGCAGCCGAACGAGGGGGGTATGCAGGACGTCAGCCAGGGATTTCGCCGCCTGCGTCTTGCCGACACCCGGCTCCCCCTCGATGAGCACGGGCTGTCGCAGCCGGACGGCGCAGAACAGGGCAGTAACCGTGCCCTGGTCGGCCAGGTAGTCGACCGAGTCCAGGGCCTCCTGCAGCGCGTCGACGTTCGGCAGGAGCTCGGCCAGAGCGGTCTGGTCGGGGGTGCTCACGTCGGGTAGGCGCCGCGCTGGTCGAGGTAGGCGGAGCGACATCCGGTGCCGCAGAAGTAGACCCGGCCCGTGGGCAGGTCGACGTGCAGCGACGACTCAACGGCAACCACATCCATGCCGCACACCGGGTCACGAGCCATGGCGAGGGCCTGCGCTGGCGCTGCGTCGGTGGGCACGCTTTCATCCTCGCCGGTTCCCCGCTCCTGCCGGGTTGACACGATCTCGGCGAGGATCGACAGGGCCACCTCCGGTGCCGACCGCGCGCCGATGTCGAGCCCGGCCGGGGTGTGGACGGAGGCGCGCAGCGCATCATCGATCGGAAGGGAGTCAACAACCGCGGGCCCGCGTTTGCGGCTGGCGACCAGCCCGACATACGGAATCCCCGCTTGCAGTGCGGCGGTGAGGATTGGCTCCTCGTCGCGGCCGTGCGACGCGACCACCAGGGCGGCCGTGCCGTCGAACACCAGTTCCTGCGGGCTCGTCACGGCGCGTACCTGCAGTCCGAAGAGGCGGTCGGCACGCACCAGCGCGGACGCGATCGGCGCGGTACCGAACACCGCGACCACTGGCACCGGAACCGCCGGCTCGAGGAGGATCTCCAGGGTGCCACCGGACAGGCAGGGGTTGTGAACCGTCACAATGCCAGGGTCGGGCTGTTCCTCGGACCCGCCGTCGGACCCGCCGCCGGACTCCTCGTCGGGCACGTCTGGGGTGATTCGCAGCAGCCGGGTCTCACCGGTGGCCAACACCTGGAGCGACTGGGCGCGAACGGTGGACTCCGCGCACTCGCCACCGACGAAGCCGCTGAGCTCACCATCGGCCAGCACGATCGCGGAGTCCCCTGCCTTGGCGCTCGTCGGCCGGTTCGCGCGCACGACGGTCGCCCACACGAATGGGGTGCCTGCCGCGCTCAGTGCCGCGGCACGAGAGGCGAGCTCGAGGTGGGCGGTCATCAGTCGTCGGTGATCGCGAGGTCGGTGCGGAAGGGGCGGCCCTGGATGGCCCGCCACACCTGCGCGGGGGTCAGGGGCATGTCGACGTGCCGGACGGCATACGGCTTCAGCGCATCCACGACCGCGTTGACGACCGCAGGCGGGGATCCGACCGTGGCCGACTCGCCCACGCCCTTGACCCCGAGCGGGTGGTGAGGCGACGGCGTGACCGTCTCACCCAGCTCCCAGCTCGGGCACTCCAGCGAGGTCGGGAGCTGGTAGTCCATCAAGGAGCCACCCAAGCAGTTGCCGGACTCGTCGAAGGCGATGACCTGCATGAGCGCCATGCCGACTCCGTCGGCCAGACCGCCGTGGATCTGGCCCTCGACGATCATCGGGTTGATCCTCGGGCCACAGTCGTCCACCGCAATGAACCGACGCACCTTCACCACGCCGGTGCCGGCGTCCACATCGACCACGGCGATGTAGGCCCCGAACGGGTAAGTCAGGTTCGGCGGGTCGTACACGCACCGTGCATCCAGCTGGCCCTCCACGCCCTCGGGCAGCTCGAGGGAGCTGTGCGCTGCCATGGCGACGTCCTGGATCGTCTTGGCCGCGGTCGGGTCGCCCTTGACCGCGAAGGTTCCTGCATCGAACTCGAGGTCATCGGGGGATACTTCCAGCATCGCGGCCGCGATCAGCTTCGCCTTGTCCACGACTCGCCGCGAAGCCACCGCCACAGCGGCTCCCGAGACCGGCGTGGACCGGCTCCCGTAGGTGCCCAGCCCAAACGGGGTGTTGTCCGTGTCGCCGTGCACGACCTCGATGTCCTCAGACGGTATGCCGGTCACCTGCGAGACGATCTGCGCGAACGTCGTCTCGTGGCCCTGTCCCTGGCTCTGGACGGAGATCCGCACGACCGCCTTGCCCGTCGGGTGCACGCGTACCTCGGCACCGTCAGCCATGCCCAGGCCGAGGATGTCCATGTGCTTGCGAGGCCCGGCGCCCACCGTCTCGGTGAAGAAGCTGACCCCAATGCCCATCAGCTCGCCCCGCTTGCGCTTCTCGGCCTGTTCGCGTCGAAGCGCTGGGTAGTCCGCGATCTGCATTGCCTTCTCCAGGCAGCGCGGGTACTCGCCCGAGTCGTACTCCCAACCGGTGGGCGATGTGTAGGGAAACTGCTCCGGGCGCAGCAGGTTCTTCATCCGGATCTCGGCCGGGTCCATGCCGAGCTCGTCGGCCAAGCAGTCGACCAGGCGCTCGACGAGGTAGACCGCCTCGGTAACCCGGAACGAGCAGGCATAGGCCACCCCGCCGGGCGCCTTGTTCGTGTAGACGCCGGTCACCTTGCAGTGCGCCGCCGGGTAGTCGTAGCTGCCGGTGAACACGTGGAAGAAGCCGGCCGGGAACTTGCTCGGCTGGGCCGTGTTGTTGAAGGCGCCGTGGTCGGCCAGCACGTCGACGCGCAGGCCGAGGATCTTGCCCTCGCGGGTAGCTGCGATCTCGCCGTGCATGTGGTAGTCGCGGGCGAAGGAGGTCGACACGAGGTTCTCCGAGCGGTCCTCCACCCACTTCACCGGCGCCCCGGTGACGATGGAGCCGACGACAGACAAGACATATCCCGGGTAGATGCCGACCTTGTTGCCGAAACCTCCGCCGATGTCCGGGCTGATCACCCGGATCTTCTGCTCGGGCAGCCCCGCGACCAGCGCATAGATCGTCCGATGGGCGTGCGGTGCCTGGGTCGTGCACCAGATGGTGAGCTTGCCGGTGGCCTTGTCCATGTCAGCGATCGAGCCGCACGTCTCCAGCGGCGCTGGGTGTACCCGCGGGTACAGCATGTCCTGCGCCACGACGACGTCGGCGCCCTCGAACGCCGCATCGGTCTTGGCAAGGTCGCCGGCTTCCCAGTCGAAGATGTGGTTGTCGGTCTTGCCCTCGATGTCGTCCCTGATCACCGGGGCGTCGGCGTCGAGGGCTCGCCGGGCGTCGACGACCGGTCGCAGCTCCTCGTAGTCGACCTCGATGAGCTCCAGCGCATCGCGGGCGGAGTAGCGGTCCTCAGCGACGACGAAGGCGACCTCCTGGCCTTGGAACCTCACCTTGTCGGTGGCCAGGACTGCGACGACGTCGTGCGACAGCGACGGTATCCACGCCAGGTTCAGCGTCTGGAGTATCGCGCCGGTGATGACGGCCTTCACCTTGGGGTGCGCCTCAGCCTGGGATGTGTCGATAGACCGGATTCGGGCGTGCGCGTAAGGGCTTCGCAGGATGGCGCCGTGCAGCATTCCGGGCAGGATGACGTCGTCGACGTACTGTCCGCGACCGCGCACGAACCGGGGGTCCTCCTTTCGGAGCCGCCGTCCGAAGCCCACTGAGGTGTCGACCCGCTCCTCGGTCGTCGTCATGTCGATGCCCCTTCCGCAACAGTCTCTCGGGGATGGTCGGCGGCCCACTGGATGGAGCGCACGATGTTCTCGTAGCCCGTGCAGCGGCAGAGCTGCCCGGATATGGCCGCGCGGATCTCCTCGGCGGACGGGTGCGGGTTCTCGTCCAAGAGGTGTCGGGCGGTGAGCATCATTCCGGGCGTGCAGAAGCCGCACTGGAGACCGTGCTGGTTCATGAAGCCCTGCTGGACCGGGTCGAGCTCCCCACCCTGCTCGAGGCCCTCGACCGTGCCCACGTCGTGGCCGTCGGCCATGGCGGCCAGGACAGTGCAGCTCTTGACCGGCAGCCCGTCCAGCAGGACGACACACACGCCGCAGTTCGAGGTGTCGCAGCCCCAGTGGGTCCCTGTGAGTCGCAGATGGTCGCGCAAGAAGTGGACCAGGAGCAGCCGAGGCTCGATCTCGCGGCTGACCGTGTCCCCGTTGACCCTCATCGTCACCTGCATGTCCGTCAACTCTCCTGTCCGCGGCAGCGCGCGATGGCGCTGCGCAGTGCCTGCTGGGTGAGCTCGCCGACGAGAGCCCGCTTGTAGTCGCCCGGCCCGCGCTGGTCGGCTGTGGGCGCACACTCCTCCATGGCGCGCTGCCCGGCAAGGGCGATGGTCTCCTCATCCGCAGCGCGCCCGCGGACGGCGTCCTCCGTGGCAGCTGCCACCGAGTGCGGCGCGCCGACCGCGGCAAGCCCTAGACCGACCTCGGTGATGGTCTCGTTGTCGAGCCAGACGACTGCGCCGGCCGAGGCAATCGGCCAGTCCCCTGCTCGACGTTCCACCTTGACGTAGCTGCTGCCGGCGCCCGGACGGAGGCGAAGTCGTATCTCGGTGACGATTTCGGCGGGGCGGACCACCGTTTCGTACGGGCCGGTGACGAATTCGCGCACGGGGACGACCCGCTCGCCCTCGCTGCCGCGAATCACCACCTCGGCCCGCAGGGCACCGAACGCGGCGGAGAGGTCCTCGGACGGGTCCGCCTGGCACAGCGAACCCCCAACGGTCCCCCGATTGCGCACGATCGGGTCGGCGATCACCCGTTCCGCGTCGTGCAGGATCCGGTAGTGCTCCCCCACGACAGCGGATGCGAGCAGCTCGGCGTGGCGCACCATGGCGCCGATCCGCAACAGGTCGCCGTCGACCTTGATGCTCTGCAGCTCGGCCAGTCCGTTGATGTCGATGAGCACGTCGGGTGCAGCCAGGCGGAGCTTCATCAGCGGCAACAGGCTGTGGCCGCCGGCTATGAGCCGCGCTTCGTCGCCGTGCCGCTCAAGCAGGGCAACGGCGTCGTCCACGGAACTGGCGCGCTCGTACTCGAAGGGCGATGGAACCTGCATACAGAATCCATTTCCGGCCGGGTCGCTTCGAGGTGCCCGGCGGGCACGCTCTCAGGGGCTCGCCCGGCATCCTCGGTCGCCAGCGACGACCCGATCCCGTTCTAAGCGTGCCCCGGTCGCAACGGACCGTGACGACGGACTGGGGGGCGGCGTGTCCCTGAAGCGGCGGCAGCCCGCATCGTGTAGGGACCGCTGGAGGCCGGGTCATCCCTGAAGGATCGGGCCGAGATCGTCGCGTCGAAAATGGAGGGTGCCGACCTGCTCGCACTGCGGGCCAACCGGACCACCTCCAATCCGCGTTCATCATCGCTCCCCCTCGGGGGTCGCACAAGGGTCCGACCTGACGTTTGCCGTTGCCGCCCCCGCTTCAGCCAGGCAGTTTGGCCGCCAGCACGTCGACCGGCCTGATGTCGGGAGGCGAGCTCAAGAGCTCCTCCGCTTTGCCCAGCAACGCGGTGGCGATGGGGCCGTCGAGGTGGGCTTGGCGGCCCTCGGGCCCCGGGAAGACGTCAAAGATGCCGTAGGTGGTGTCGTCGATCTTGATGGCGAACCAGGCGATCGTGTCGTCCTCCGCCTGAGCGAGCGGCAGCGCGCTCGCCAGGAAATCCCCAAGCTCGCCCTCCTTGCCAGCCTTTGCCTGAAGAGTTACCAGCAGCCCTACCGTGACCATCACTCGCCTCCTGGTCGACTGAGAGGCCCACTGCACTCGGACAAGGGCAGCCAAGACCTGTCCAGTCGATGGTAAGCCCGCGTCTCGCGGGCGCTTTCCGGCGCTTGCGCCTACCACCGTTGAGCGCGGGCCGGACGTTTCTGGCCGCAAGGGCGGTGTCCGGCAAACGGCATACGACCGGGCCGTTGGTGGCTCACTCGTCGTTGTACTTCCTCCCCTTGGGGATAGTCATGAGGATCGAGATGACCGCGATGAGGGTGAGGACGAGGTTGAAGAGGAACGTGATCATGCCGGACTGGCGCACCGCCGCGTTGGACTGGATGCCCTGGGTCTGCAGCAGCTCGCCCACGATCGTCACGCCCCCGCCGAGGAACGAGGTGAAGATCGTCAGCGACAGAGCGGCTCCGATCGCACTCCCGAGCGACGAGGCCATCTTGTAGATGCCCGCGCCGGCGCCTGCCTGGGCCGGCGGAAGGTTCGACAGGGCTGCGTCAGTCGATGGCGTGGCGAACCCTGGCGGCGCACGCGTGGCGCGGCATACGGGCTGAGGGTCGAGGCGGCTGCTGATTAGCAGCGCTATGGGCTCTCGCTGCAGTTGCCGGCCCAGCGGCCTTCTAGGTTGTGGTGGGAACACAACTCCCCGAGGTCTCGCCGAACCCGATGAACCGGGATGTTGAGCCGAATGTGTCGGTGCGGCTGCTGGGGGTTGGTCGTCCGCAAGCCGGACCTCTGCGTGCCCGATAGCAAAAGGCGCCGAAGGGACACGGCGAACGGATCATCAAGCCACGACCCACAGCGCCCCGTGAGCCTCCCGTAGCGACCGTGCGCGGGTCGGCCAGCACGCACGTCCCCTCGTCTTCAGTCTCAAACAGAACGTAGTTCGGTGCTGGACGCACCCGCCAACCGCCCACGTCGATCAGGCCGTCGCGAAGGCAGCCCTCGCGCCCCGCAGCCACCCACTGTGACTTCTTCGGAGCCTTCCGCGAGGCTTGACCCAGCCGCCAGAGCAGTCCTGATGCCATGGCGCGTCCAGCTCGTGATGCAGGTAATCGGCTGGGTTCGGTCCAGGCGCAATCAGCAGGTTTCGGTAGCGTCGGTACGGCTCAAGGCTTTCTCCCACACATCGACCTGAGACACCTTCTCGGCGACGGCCGCCCATCCAGCACGCCGGCACTGGCGCTCCTCTTCCTTCTGTGCCCTTTCGGCGGCGATGAAGACGACAAGATCCCCCGGCACCACTCGGTTTCGGAGGTCTGTACGACAGACACCCCAGCCGAGCCGCCCTCCGCTGCTGGTGTGCTGGGCGGATGACTCGAATGACGGATCGTCGCCGATGTCGAACGGCCATCCGCCTGCAGACCACGGCGCAAGATAGACGGCCACATACACCGCCGGATCCGTCATCACGGCAGGCTACGCCGCTGGTGGTCGTCGAGCGCCCCGTGTCTCTGATCGGTCGCTCGAGTTAGTCGGCGTCTCAGCCCGTCGGTCGCGTGAGCGAGGCTTCCAAGGTGCTGCACTTCGCCGCGAGGCGTGCGTGTGGGACAGGGAGGGGCGAGGATGTCTCGGGTGACTACGACCAGATCCAAGGCAGGTCTACTAGCCGCAGAACGGGCGCTCCACGCGGCTCAGCTCGGCGGCGATGTCGCAGCGCTCGATCGGCTGCTCGACGACCGCCTGATCGCCATCGGACCTGACGGGGCCCGGCACACAAAGAACGATGATCTAGCCGGTTACCGCTCGGGCTCCTCGGTCATCACCGAGCTGTCCGAAGAGGACGTCGAGGTGCTCGTCGCCGGTACCACCGGAGCCACCTTCTTCACGGCAACCATCGCCGGAACGTTTGGCGGAGAACCCATGTCGGCCCGGCTGCGCTACACGCGGACGTGGGTGCATGACGACAAGACAGGTTGGCGAATCCTCGCCGCGCACATTGCCGTGCTGCCACCGCGAGGCTGATCACCACACCCGCGTCACATCACCGCATAGCTCTCCGAGCGCCCAGCCTCAGGTGTGAAGAGCCGACAAACCCCATGGGCAGCCGCGGGTGAAGAGGTGTGCTGTCTCATCAGCCCGTCAGTCTGGTCAGGGGCTAGCTGATCCGGTAGGCACGGACGTGGCATTGGGCTGGTCAGCCCCAGTAGATCTGGGTGAACAAAACCGCGGCCCCGAGGCTGAGGCCAATCCCTACCGCCGCGAGGCGCTTGTGCACGAGGTGGCGTGGCCGCAGGGCCATCGCCAAGACGCCGAGTATGGCGCCGGACAGGAGCCCTGCCTGGGAGGTCAGGAAGTCGCTCGAGTGATGCACAAAGTGTCCGCCGCCAGCACCGAGGTCGGCGACACCAATCGACATCAACCCGGCCGCAGGGAGCGCCAAGGCACCCAGGAGCACCGATGCGCCGGTCAGGATGGCGGTCAGGATCGCGATGGGCATGTCCCTCAGGTGCCGCTGTTTCGGAGGCTGCACCGGCCGCCTGTTGGACCCGTCCCATGACCCACGCCGGTCCGGGCTGACGTCGTGGCCGCCCCGCGCCCTAGGCGCCACCGGTCCGGGCGGTGGTGGTGGGACCGGTCTGGCCGTCGGTGTCACCGTTGCTGGGGTCTGCGGATGGGGGTTGGTCAGATGCACCGCCCCCAGCAGCGCGAACCAGGCGGGCAGCAGCAAGGTGCCCAGGAATGCTGGCGCGAACGCCCCGATGGCGAGCCATTGCGGGGTACCGCGGAAGTCGAGGACCACGGCGCCGATCAACCCGCCCCCGACCACCAGACCGAGGAAGGTGACCGCCTCGGAGTAGCCGCCCCGGGAGCGAGCCTGCCAGCTGACCGTGGTGACCCACAGGCCGAACAGGGACATGACGAAGCCCGGAACACCTGCGTAGCCCAGGTCGAGCCAACTGGTGCCAATGATCCGCACGCCGAAGAGCACCCCGAGGACGGCTGCCAAGAGCCCGCACGCCACGGCGGTGCGAGCCATCCACCCTGGCAGGCCAAAGTCGAGCTGGATCGTCACCGCGGCCACCGCAAGCGTGGCGAACTCCAGCACCACAATCCAGCCGCGACCATCGCCCCGATGCATGAACGCAAACCAGTTGCCGACGACCGAGCTCCCAGCCACAACCAGGCAGGCCACGGCGGTCAGTCGATGCAGCTGCTTCTCGTGGGCGGCCAGTGGCTCCACCGGGACGTCGTCGCGCGTCGCCTGCGGGGAAGAGTGGGCTTCGTCCGGCGGATTCACCCCGTCTGCGCTTGCGGTGGTCCGCGTCGTCATCACCCGGGTCCTTCCATCACCGGAGGCCGTTCAACCCTCCAACCTCAGCGTTGGGGTGACTGTCCGCGACAGGGAGGGAAGAAAGTCCCCCGTGGAGATTCGCGAGGAGGGCGCCCGGGGGTCGGAACCACCGTCCGGATCGGCAAAGGGATATGTCACGAGTGGGCCGCCACGGGGGCTGACGTCTGCCGACCCTGGGCCTGTGGTGCGACCCTCAGGTCGTTCGACCCCGCGCACCGCGAGGACCTCCCCGACGACAAGGCCCAGCGCGAAGTCCCCCTGAACCGGGACCGAGGAGGTTGATCGGCTGAGGCGGCATGCTGCTAAGCCATTGCACGGCTGCGGTGTTGGCTGAGACGGATGGCCAGCACCTCCCGGTTGTAGGACGTGCGGATGCGGCCCTCTGGGCAAGGGGGCCGACTCGGCTGAATCTCGTCGTACGGGCGTGGTTGACGACCACAGCTGCCGGGAGGGACCGCTTGGGAACCTTCGCCTCTCCCAGCGCACCCACAAGCGCGGCGACGGTGGCCCCGGGGACACAAGGGGACGACAGAGGCAGGCTTCTCGTACAGGTCTTCCGCCACGGGGGTTGAATTGGGCGTGCGCGTCCGTCACTGGCGACCCGGTGCCTGGGGGGACGTTGGGCCCTGCCGTTGCCGGGTAGCGCTGTCGACGATGATCCCGAGAGGTGATCCCAATGTCGACCACGCCGACGGTGGCAACTGTTCCCTTGATGCCCTCGACCAGTGAGGTGCCTCGACGGTCGCGATTTCAGTTCCCTCTCGCGGGCCTCCTGGTCCTCGTTGGCGTGCTTGCCGCCTTACTGTGGTCCGGATCGGCCGAGACGGCGGTGACTGCGTCTCTTGAGGCGGCCACCCACGGGCAGGCTGAAGGCCTCACTGTCACTGTGCATCCGGATCCCTACTTCGTCTACAGCGAGGACGGCGCAGGGGTCATCGGTATCACGGTCACCGCGTCCGACGGCACCGCCCTGCCCGTCACCCTCACCTCGGAGTCATTCACCTACGGCCCCCACCGGGAAGGGCTTCAGGTCGGAACCTTCGAGGTGCCCCCCGGCGCCGGTCTCGTCGACTACCGCGTCATGGTCACGACTACCCAGGGCCAGGGTGACGCCGCAATCGCGGTGACCACCTTCGACGTGGCCAGCTTCAACCGGATGAACCGGTGGGGCGTGGCGGCTCTGCTTGCCGTCAATGTCGGCGTCGCCGTTGCTCTCCTCGTCCTTCCCGCGGGTGGGGCGCGCTTTCGCCGATCCGGCTGATCCGCCGTTACATTCCGCGCGTCGCCTCCCCGCCGTGACGGTGGACGTTCCGCTCCGCATGACGCCCACGACCGGAGAGAACTGTTGGCGTCGCCTTCGGCTTGAGGCGAGGCGTTCAGGTCGACGTCGCAGCGTCGAGCAGCGTCCGCCATCACCTGAAGCGCACGTCCCGATCCCCGGATTTCGTGGGCGCGGTCGCGGCGTCGGACCCTGGCTGGTCCGCAGGTAGTCCGCAGCATGCTCGGTGACAGTCAACGACTGCCAACGGTCAGAGTCGGCAAAGCCGCTGGTCAGCCCACGGGTTCAACGGCGTTCAACGGTTGCCAACGGTGCGGGGGTAGTGCTGGGTCATTGATCCGGGGCGTTCCCTGTGGCCGTGTGGGTGGCGCGACCTGTGCTGACTCGGGCGTTCAGGGTTTCGGCACGGTGCCCGTGCTCTCACCGGCCGGCGAAGGGGCCCATGCCGTCTCCTCGGAGGTCGTGGTCGAGGGATCGGTGTACTCGATGACCACGTCGCCCGGGCGGATCTCGTGTCGCCCCTGACCTGGGGGGTGGATGATGACCGCCACGACGCGTTGTCGGATCCAGACCCGCCGCTCCTGGACGGTCCAGCCTTCCCATAGCTGGCGCGCGGCTGCGGATTTGCTGGGAATCTCGACCCGGGTCCGAGCCTCCGCTAACCGGCGAGCCGAGCTCTCGCGCTGCCGGCGCAGCCGGTCGTAGATCGGATAGAAATCCCGGCCGTCCAGCCGACCCTCCTCGTGGGCCGTGGTCGCGTCCACCATGGGCCAGCGCACGTCGGTGTAGGCCCGCTCGGCCCGACGCAGGGCGGCTCTGGCGGCGGAACGCTCGTCGACGAGGACCACATCGCTAAAGTGCCCCAGCAGCTCCCGAATGACCCATTCGTCCACCAGCGCCCTGTTGCGGGTGGTCCGCCCACACCCGCCCACCGACATGTTGCATCGGTACACGCGGCGAACTCCCCAGCCGCTGCTGCACATCGGCGCATGACACCGCGAGCATCGCGTGATCCCAGCCAACAGCGAGACCACCTTCTTCTCGTGCGGTGCC
>DASSJT010000090.1:0-6373 GCA_035691065.1 Dermatophilaceae bacterium | reverse complement strand
GTGATCGCGACCGTCCCGGTGCCGGTGAACGTGGTGTTGAAGACACCGCCGGCCATCATCGACGCACCCTCGACCCGCTTGATGTCCCACGTGAGCGTGGAGTCGAAGGCGAGGACGTTGCTGCCGTTGACCGTGAGTGTGTCGTTCTCGAGGTTCACCAGGTGGATCTCCATGGCGTCGTCGGCGAAGAAGACGTCACCCTGGCCGGAGACCTTCATCAGCGCCATGCCCTCACCGGTGAAGGCCTTCTTGAAGAGCTTCCCCATCCCGCCGGCACCCTGGTAGGCGAAGTCGACCTGGCCCTGGTAGGCGATCATCGCTCCCTGGCGCGCCATCACCTCACCGTCGAGCGCCACCCGCAGCATGCGGGAGTTCTGCAGCGTGAAGCGCTCGGCCGTTGCCGACTCGAGGTTCGTGCCGAACAGGTCGCTGCGCATGTCACTCCTTCGAACATGCCGAGCGTAAGGCCGGTGACCGCCGATGGCCACGCGCCGCCGGTGCTCGACGCGGCGGAACGAGACACCCCCGGCCACGTGTCGTCCGGGGACGAAGGGTCCCCGAGTCCTACATTGCTGGCATGGCCGACATCATCCTGGGCATCCTCGCGATCATCGCCGGATGCGCCATGCTCGTCGCAGGGCAGCTCGTGCTGCGCCTCGTGATCCCCATCTGGGGCTTCGTCGCCGGGTTCGCCTTCGGCGCCGGCATCGTCGCCGATCTCGCCGACGAGCGCTTCCTGGGCACCGTGCTCGGCTGGGTGCTGGGCCTGGTCTTCGCGGTGATCTTCGCGGTCCTGGCCTACCTGTACTACTACGTCGCCATCGTCCTCGCCATGGGGGCGGCCGGGTTCGCCATCGGCTCGGGCATCGTGGTCGCCCTCGGGTTCTCCTGGAGCTGGGTGGCCGTCCTGATGGGCCTGGCCCTCGGCATCATCCTCGGCCTCGTGTCGCTGTTCGCGAACGTGCCGATGATCGTGCTCGTCATCGTCGGCTCCATCGCGGGTGCCGTCGGCGTGACCGGCGGCCTGATGCTGCTGGTGGGCGCACTGGACTCCGCCGACTTCAGCAGGGGCGACTTCACCGACACCGTCTCGAACAGCTTCGGCTGGTCCCTGCTCCTGTTCGTGCTCGCCATCGGCGGGATCGTCATCCAGGCCATGCAGCGGGCCGTCATGCGCCAGAGCATCCAGGAGACGTGGTACGCCGAGAGCCGCTGACCCAGGCCCCGGGGTCGTCACGCACCGTCGAGCCAGGCCTGCATCGATCCGTCGAACGGCCAGTCACCGGTGGTGTACCGCGGGGCGATCGACGAGATGCCCGACCAGGCACCGCGCACCACATGATCGGGGTACCCCATCGTGCCGGCGTGGTCGTGGAACTGTGCCACGTCGCGAAGCGCCAGCTGGTCCCCGGCGATCTCGAGGTCCAGGTCGAGGTCGACCCACACGATGTCGTCCTCACCGCCCCGTGCCTCGAACGGAGCCGCGGCGTGGACCTCGTAGCCGACGAGCGAACCAGCCAGGCCCACCTGTCGCCGGAGGCCGCTACCGGCTGCGCGTCGTCAACCGCCGAGACGCTCCCGTCCCACTTGCGCTTCACCACGCGCACGGTCGCCATCGCTGCTCCCGGGCCGAGCCGGCAGGGTTGGAGTGTCTGGGCTCCCCGTCCGCCATGATGACAGGGACACCGGACTGAACCATCCGCGTGACTCGAACGTGTAACCAGTGTCAGGGGTCCGCGTCTCCCGGCGGACCCTCAGCGCCACGAGAGGAAGCGTCATGCGCACATTCCGGTCGGTACTGGCTCAGTCCATCGCCATCACCGCTGCCCTGGTGGTCACCGCCACCACTGCTGCTCCCGCCCTGGCGAGTGGTCACTCACTCCTCCGCGAGCCTCTCCAGGGCATTGCTGGTTCGAGGGACCCGGTCAACCCCACCCAGCCGATCGCCGGCGTCCCCGCGGGCGGGGCGCCATGGGTGCTCGACGAGGGCAGCCAGGTTCGCCTGCGCGAGGACGGCCGGATCACCGTCGTCGTCAAGCACCTGGTCATCCCCGGCGTGGGTAACCCCATCAACCAGATGGCCGCCAGCCTCGTCTGCGGTGGCGCGGTCGTCGACTCCACGCGTCCCTTCGCGGTGAGCGTCCCGGATGGCAACGGAAGCATCAGTGACCGCATCGGAGAGTTCGACGAGGACAGCTGCGACAACCCGATCGTCCTTGTCCGAGACGCCAGGACCGCCCCGGTTCTTGGCAGCTACTTCGCGTTCGCGATGGACGACTGACACTTCCGACGTGGACGGGCGGTCCCGTAGGAATCGGGACCGCCCGCGATCCCCTCACGCCGGGGGAGTGCGCCGGGGCGTCACCAGGTGAGCTCGATCTCCAGCTCGTTCTTGTCGTCTCCGAGCTCGACCTCGACCTTCAGGTCGACCTCGTCGGGCACGCGCACGGTGATCCGACGACCCGCGCGATCGAACTCGACCGTGTTGTTCCGAGCCAGGGCGTCGGCCAGGGCGTGGAGCCGGGCCGCGGCGTCCTCGCGACGGAGGTGCCGGGTCTCATCGATCTCGAACAGGTCCATGTCGTCTCCTCGTGGTGTGCGTGCGGCGTCTTCCTCATGAACCGTACGGAATCAGGAGATCCGAGCAAGGAGCCATGACGGCCCGACGTGGGAGCCGCCGGTCGCCGCCACCCGCTCCCGTAACGCCCGGTCGGCGGTGACGACCACCACGTCATCGCCCGCCAAGCTGCGTGCGCGGACCTGGTCGACGATCGTGTCGTCGCCCGAGTCCGGGGCGTGCACCGTCTGGATAGGGCCGGTCTCACCGATGGGCACGCCACGCTTCGCGGCTCCCTCGAGGACCAGCAGCACCACGTCGTATCCCAGGTCTGACTTCACGAGCGCCTGGTGCAGTCGCTCGGCCGCGCCGGCCCGGTCACGCCACCAGCCGTTCGGCCGGCTGCCGACCACGTTGGCGCCGTCGACGATCAGCACACGCACGGCGCCAGCGTAGGCGACATGCTCCTCGCTCACGCCGAGCCTGAGCCTCGGGCGGTCAGAGTTGCTGGGAGTCCTGAGAGGTCCGTGTCGGCGTCCCACGCCCTATGGTGAACGGGTGCATGAGCTGGAGCGCGGCGCCGTCGTGCCTGATCCGCTCGCTCCCTACCTCGACGTCGACCGGTCCCAGCCGAAGCGCGAGTGCTGGGTGACCGGACACATGGTCGCCGGGCTCGATGGCACTGCGGCCGTGGCTGGTCGGGTCGGCTCCCTGTCCACGGCACCGGACCAGGCGCTGTTCCCCAGGGTGCGCCAGATCGCGGACATCGTGCTGGTGGGTGCCGAGACGGTACGTCGCGAGGGATACGGACCCATCCGGCTCAGCGAGCAAGCGCAGGACCAGCGCCGGGGCCAGGGACGACCACCGAACCCGCCCCTCGCCGTCGTCAGCCGGTCGCTGGCCTTCGACTGGACAGCCAGCGTCTTCGCTGATGCCCCCGAGGGCAGGCGAACCCACCTGATCACCTGCGAGGCGGCGGATCCAGGGCGCCGGACGGAGGCCGAGGCGGTCGCGACAGTCATCGTGGCTGGTGATGATCGCGTCGAGCCGGCATCCGCGATGCGGGCGCTGGCCGAGCTCGGCCACCGGGTGGTGCTCTGCGAAGGCGGTCCGAACTGGCTCGGTGAGCTCGTAGCAGCGGACCGCCTGGACGAGCTGTGCCTCTCGATATCTCCGCTCATGGGCGGAGACCCGCTTCCGGTCTCCGTGACCCCACCAGGCGCGGAGCTCGCCACGTTCGAGCTGCGCGCCGCCATGGTGGAGGCAGACACCCTCTTCCTCCGCTACGAACGACCGCAGGAGACGGGTGAGAGCCGTGAGTGATGACGCATTCTCCGCGCTGATGGCCTCGGTCGACCCGCCGCTGATCGTGCTGACCACCGCAGCCGAGGGCGAACGGGCTGGGTGCCTGGTGGGTTTCCATGCCCAGTCGAGCATCACGCCCCAGCACTACTGCGTGTGGCTGTCGAAGGCCAACCACACCTACCGCGTCGGCCTGCGCGCCGCGCACTTCGTCGTTCACTTCCTGACGGCGCAGGACCTCGCGCTGGCCGAGCGGTTCGGCACCCTGACCGGCGAGGACACCGACAAGTTCGCAGGTGTCGACTTCACGCTCGACGACCACGGCGTACCGCTGCTGGAGGCCTGCCCGAGCCGGATCCAGCTCGAACGCATCGCCTTGCTCGACGACGGTGGAGACCACGTGTGCCTGACCACCCGCGTCTCCTCGGCCCACACCGGAGCAGACTTCGTGCCCCTGCGTCTCTCGGGGGCGGACCACCTCGACCCGGGGCACGAGAGCCAGGAGCGGGCAATCGAGCCGTGACGCCGGACCGCAGCCGTCAGGCGTGCCGACGCCGGATGACGGATCTTGCCGCGGTGGTGAGCCGCGCGAGCCCCCGTGCCGCCCGCGTGGGCGTCTGGCGCCGTTGTTGACGCTTCAGCTCGCGTCGTAGCCGCCCGGACCCGGGTGGGTCGCGGTGGAGCGGAAGCATCTCCGTCTCCAACGGCACGCACACGCGCTCAGGTCGATGGGTCACCTCACGAATGTAGCCGTCCACGGGCGAATGGTGAGCGCCGGCGAGCGTCGAGGCCACGCCTCGCGGCTGCAAGTGGCCGGTGCGGAAAGGCGTGGCAACGGGCAGAGGTACGCGCCGGTGACGGCCCACTCCCGTTGTGCGGCTCGGCGCTGGTTCAGGAGGCGCGCCAGCGGCACGCCGGTGGTGGAGGAAGCACGCCAGCCGCGCTCCGGTGTCTCGAAACCACCACATCCGGTTCTCCACAGGCCCGGTATCCGGGCTGGTGAGTGTCGGTGGCACCGACTAGAATCGAACACATGTTCGAGGCCGCGATCGAGACTCCGACCCTGGCTCCGGCCCCGGCTCCGGCTCCGGCCCCGGCTCCGGCCCTGGATCGGGGCGGCACCCGTTCGGTGCTGGACCGGGCCCGCGCCGCCCGCCGCACCGAGCTGGCCGCGGCGGCCGAGCTGCTGGTCGCCGCCGCGCAGTGGGCCGACCTGCACCCGGTGCCCCGCGGGGAGCAGCCGGCCGGGTGGGGTGAGGTGGACCTGCACGGTGAGGGCCTGGTCCCGCTGGCCGGGGCGGGCACCCCGCAGGTCGCGGAGTTCGCACCCGCCGAGCTGGCCGCGCACCTGGGGATCTCCCACGACGCCGGCCGGCAGCTGATCGGGGACGCCCTGGAGCTGCGGCACCGGCTGCCCCGGCTCTTCGAGCTGGTCCTGGCCGGCACCGTGCCCGCCTGGCGGGCCCGGCAGGCCGCCGCCCTGACCACCCGGCTGACCCCGGAGATGGTGACCTGGGTGGACAAGATGCTGGCCTGCGACCCCCAGCACCTGAGCGTGCCCCGGGTCCGCGGGGTGATCGAGGAGACGATCCTGCACTACGACCCGGACCGGGCCGCCGCCGACGAGCAGGCAGCGCTGGCCGCCCGGCACGTCACCTTGGACCACGACACCGGCCCGGCCACCACCGAGGTCCACATGCGCCTGGACACCCTGGACGCGCTGCACCTCGACGACACCCTGGCCGACCTCGCCACCGGGCTGCGCCGGCTCGGGGACACAGACCCGCTCGAGGTCCGCCGGGCCAAGGCGGTCGGGGTCCTCGCCGACCCGCAACAGGCCCTGCACCTGCTCACCACCGGCGAGCTCACGCCGCCGTCCACCGGCGGCCGGGTCGAGCTGTTCCTGCACCTCGACACCAGCGACCTGGCCGACCTGGCCGACCCGGCCGACCCGACCCGGACCGGCGGCGGGAAGATCGAACGACTGGGGGCGGCCACCCGGGACCTGCTCGCCGACTGGCTGGCCCGGCCCGACCTGGCCCAGATCACCCTCCGCCCGGTCCTGGACCTGCACACCCCCGAGGCCGTGGACCGGCACGACCCCCCGGCCTGGATGCGGCACGCCGCCCTCCTGACCGACACGACGTGTGTGTTCCCCGGCTGCACCCGCGACTCCCGGCGCTGCGACCTGGACCACATCCAGCCCTACGTCCCGCCCGAGGACGGCGGCCCACCGGGCCAGACCCGGCTGGCCAACCTGGCCCCCCTGTGCCGCACCCACCACCGGCTCAAGACCCACGGCGCCTGGACCTACCAGCGCCTGAGCGACAACCACTACCGGTGGACCACCCCGACCGGCGACCACCTCACCGTCCACACCCGCCGCCGCACCCACCACCGCACCCGACACCGACGACCCTGACCGCCCCACCCCCGCCGGCACACCCAGCCGGCGGGCCGAAGGCATGCCCGCACCCGGGCCAGGTGCACCCCACGCGCTCGACTCCCTCCGCG
>DASSJT010000089.1:0-42110 GCA_035691065.1 Dermatophilaceae bacterium | reverse complement strand
GACCGCGAGCGTGTCGTGCTCCTGCCCGTCCGGACCCCACATGTGGCCTGAGGTGCGGATCATCGCCGGCATGGACGCATCGACGATCACGTCACTCGGGACGTGGAGGTTGGTGATCCCCTTGTCGGAGTTGACCATGGCGAGCCGTGGACCAGCCGCCAGCCCCTGCTCGATCGCGGCCCGGATCTCCTCGCCGTTGGGCACACCGGCAAGGCCGTCGAGGATCGAGCCCAGCCCGTTGTTGGGAGAGAGGCCTGCCTCCGCGAGCTGCGCGCCGTACTTCGCGAACACGGCGGGAAGGAAGGTCCGGACCACATGGCCGAAGATGATCGGGTCGGACACCTTCATCATGGTCGCCTTGAGGTGCACCGAGAACAGCACATCGTCGGCCTTGGCCCGGGCGATCTGCTGCCCGAGGAAGGCGTCGAGGGCGTTGACGCGCATGACGGTGGCGTCGACGACCTCGCCCTCGAGCACCTTCAGGCCCTGCTTCAGCACGGTGGTGCCGGACTCGCCGACCAGCTGGATGGTGAGGACGTCGTCGCCGGGCATCACCACCGACTGCTCGTTGGAGCGGAAGTCGTTGGCCCTCATCGTCGCGACGTTGGTCCTGGAGTCGGGGGACCAGGCGCCCATCGAGTGGGGGTGCTTGCGGGCGTAGTTCTTCACGGCCGCGGGCGCACGGCGGTCGGAGTTGCCCTCGCGGAGGACGGGGTTGACGGCGCTGCCCTTGACGCTGTCGTAGCGGGCGCGGGTGTCGCGCTCCTCATCGGTCTTGGGGTCGTCCGGGTATTCGGGCAGGTCGTACCCCTTGGCCTTCAGCTCGGCGATCGCGGCCTTGAGCTGCGGCACCGACGCGGAGATGTTGGGCAGCTTGATGATGTTGGCCTGGGGGGTCTTCGCGAGCTGGCCGAGCTCGGCGAGGGCGTCGCCGGTCCGCTGGTCCTCCGGGAGCCGGTCGCCCAACGCCGCGATGATGCGCCCCGCCAGGGAGATGTCGCGGGTCTCGACCTCGACACCGGCCGTGCCGGCGAAGGCCTCGATGACCGGCAGGAACGAGTACGTCGCCAGCATCGGCGCTTCGTCGGTGAGGGTGTAGATGATCCTGGCCATGAACGCGGCTCTCTCCCTGGGTGGTGCGGACGCAAGAGTGGTGACGCACGGATGGTGCGGAGGCGGTGCTCAGGCTATCGAACGGCGGGCGGAGTGATTCATGGCCTTGGAGCGGGGAAGGCCAGACGTGTGCAGCAGCCGCACGCCGCAGTCGTATGCCGGCCGGGCTGGCCTCCGGCCCGCGCTGGGCACGAGCCTCACGCGCCGGCGCCCTGGCCGGCGCGCTGGGCTGTTGGTCAGCCTCGGGGGGCGTCGGGATCGATGCCCTCGGCGACCATCACGTCCGCCGGGGCGATGGCTCCGCTGATGTCACGGTCGCGCCGGTCGATGCCGGTGATCAGGTGGAATGTCGCTCCGGCGATGGCCCCACCCAGGAGTGGCGCCACCCAGAACAGCCACAGCTGCCCCGGGGCGCCGTTGCCGTTGAAGAAGGCGACCGCGGTGGAGCGCGCGGGGTTGGCGGAGCCGTTGCTGATCGGGATGGACACGAGGTAGACGAGGGCGAAGCCCAGGCCGATCGCGAGCGGCTCGAAGCCTCGAGGAGAACGGGAGTCGGTCACCCCGAGGATGAGGTAGACGAACATGGCCGTGAGGATCGCCTCCGCCACGAGCACCGCGAACAGCTGGTAGCCGCCGGGGGAGTGCTCGCCGAACCCGTTGCCCGCCATATGGCCCGTGGCGTCGAAACCGTCCCGCCCCCGGGCAATCGCCCACAGCGTCGTGCCCGCGACCAGCCCGCCGACCACTTGCGCCGCGACGTAGCCCGGCACGTCGCGCCACTCGAACCGGCGCGCGACCGACAGGCCCACGGTCACCGCCGGGTTGAAGTGGGCACCGGAGACGTGTCCGAGGGCATACGCCATGGTCGTGACCGAGAGGCCGAACGCCAGGGCGACGCCGAGGAAGCCGATCCCGAGCTGCAGGCTGCCGCCCGTCAGCGCGCCACCCGTCACGTAGGTCGCAGCGAAGATCGCGCTGCCGCAGCCGGCGAAGACCAGCCAGAAGGTGCCGAGGAACTCCGCCGCGAGCCGCTGGACGGTGCTGGGTGTCTGCATGGGCGCCATCCTGCCCCGAACCGAACAGGCAGGCCATGCGGCGCGCAGGCGTCGCGACCCGGATGACTGCGACCCGGTCGCGACTGGGTTGCGACCCGGCTCCAGCAGGGTGGTGACACCGAAACGACGCCATCGAGGGAGTCATCATGCATCACCATCGCTATGCCACCGTGGCGGCTCTGTCAGCCGCGATCCTCGGGTTCGGGGCAACGGGCGCTTCCGCGCAGGACAACACTCGCTACACCCGCACGCTCGATCCGCGCGTTGTGACCGTCTGTGCCAACGGGGACACCATCACGCTGGGCTTCGACATCACGGTGAACCGGCACATCCAGGAGTACGACGAGTCTGGCCAACCGTTGCTCGAAACCCGGAACATCGTCGGCGTGGGCACCTTCACGGACGTGGCCACAGGAGCGGAAATCAGCTTCCGGGACACACGCATCCTCACCATCGACTGGTCGACCAGCATCTCTACGAGCCGCGGCAACTACCGCATCGTGACTCTGCCCGGCGTGGGGGCCGTCATGCTCAGCGCGGGGAGGTTCGTGGAGGACCGCACGCTGCCGCTGGGCGACGACTTCCTCTTCCTCGCGGGTCCTAAGGACTCGGAGGAGTCCGACCCCGCACTCGCGTGCCGGTGGGGCAGGCGGTGCCCGGCGGAGGGATCACTGTTGCCGTTCACGAGGAGGACCCGAACGGTGCGGCGCTCGTCGACCCGGTCACCGGCCACACGTCGCGCCAGTTGCTGCTGGGCAGCTGCCGGGCATGTCAGGTCGCATCGGTGGCGGTGACACCGGACGGTCGGACGGCGCTGGGAGGGATCGACCAGCTCCATCCTGACTTCAGGGCGACGAACTTCAGCTCGACGGACAAGGGCTTCGTCGCAGTCTGGGACACCGCAGACGGCCACTTGCAGCGACTAGTCCCAGCACCCTTCGCAGTCAACGCTCTCGCCGTGGCGGGTGACGGCCGCCGGGTGATCCTGAATGGCCGATCAGGATGGGGCGTGCTCGACCTACCCTCGAGCCGCCTGCTCTTCACTCACGAAGGCTTGCCCCCCTTTGACTGGGTCGACGGACTGCCGATGGCCTCCGTGTCGCGCGACGGAAGCAAGGCTGCCATCAGTCGCGGGAACGTGGTGAGCATCATCGACATGCTCAAGGGCAACGAGGCCCTCCATGGCGATCTCCACGACCAGGTCAGCTCGTTCGCCTGGCTGCGCGGCGGCCAGGTCCTTGCGGCGGGCAGTGTGGGCGGCCGTCTGTACTTCCTGAGTCCGACGACCCTGCGCGAGGTTGAGCCCACGAGGCTCATCGCAGGCGGCTACGTCATGGCGTTGGAGGCAAGCCCGGACGGCCGGGTGATGGCGAGTCTGGGCACGGACGGCGATCTCACCCTCTGGGACACCGGCACGCTCCACCCCTACGGCAAACCGGTCTCGGACAACCAGATGTGGGGGATCCTCTCCTTCTCGGCAGACAGCAGGACATTGCGGGTGTTCCACGAGACAGGGTGGCTCGTCGAGCTCGACACGGATCCCCGTGCCTGGGTTCGCGAGGCGTGCGCAGCCGCCAACCGTGATCTCACCCCCGAGGAGTCGGCCCTGATTCGCCCCGGCAAGCCCTTGCGCTCCACCTGTGGAGGGATGCATTGAGACCCATCCTGCGCCGAACGCGAGGCTGAGCCGGTATGCCGGCCGGCCGGCATACCGGCTGCGTCATTGCCGGCATCCTCGTGGCCACCGGCGTTGCCGGCTCGGGTGCCGTCCCGGCCGCGCTGCTGTGCACAGCGATGACGGCCGCGATGATGTTCGGCATGCCCGGCGGGCACCGGCACCGAGCTGACGGCCCGAGGTCCGGCGTGGCGACCTACGCGCGTCAGCCCTTCACGGGGCTGTCGCGTGGGGCGGGAATCGCTCCGGAGCGGACGCGAACTCGTCTCGGCACGCCGGTGAGCAGAAGAAGAAGGTCTCGCCGTCGTGGCGCAGATGCGGTGCGCCCTCCTGCTCGACCGCCATACCGCATACCGGATCCGTGGCCATCTCGCTCATCGAGCGGAACTCCCCGTCCTCCAGCCACAGGATCCGATCGGCGATCTCCTTGAGTCGGGTGTCGTGGCTGACGATCACCACGGCACGACCTTCGTCTGAGGCAGCGCGCCTGAGCAGTCGTGCGATCTCGTGTCCGATCTTCGAGTCCAGGTTTGCCGTGGGCTCATCGGCAAGAATCACTGCTGGCTGATTCGCGATGGCCCTCGCGATCGCCACCCGCTGCTTCTCGCCGCCGGACAGCTTGTGCGGCTTGAAGCGCAGGCGACGCCCCAGCCCGAAGCCCTCCAGGAGCCGGCGTGCGCTCTCGCGGCTGTGCCTGCCCGTCTGCCCCACCAGATTGAGCACGAACTCGACGTTCTCCTGCGCCGTGAGGGCAGACAAGAGGTTGAAGTCCTGGAAGACGAAGCCGAAGCGGCTGGCCCGGAAGGCGGGCAGCCGGGACTCCGAGAGCGTGGCCAGGTCCACGCCGTCCACCGCGATCCGCCCCGAGGTCGGGCGCAGCATGCCGCCCAGCATCGACAGCAGCGTGGTCTTGCCGCTGCCCGAGGGGCCCATGATCAGGACGACCTCCCCTCGGCGCACCTCCAGGTCGACGTCGTGGACCGCACGCACCAGGACGTCCCCCGCACCGAAGACCTTGGTGAGGCCCTCTACCTTGATCGAGATCTCGTTCACAGCGGCCTCCGGAAGACCGTCGCCGGGTCCACCCGGGCGACCTTGACGAGCGGTGCCACGGCGCCCAGCGCGCCGAGGATGACGGCCCCCAGGCCGGTGCGCAGCAGCGACGCCGGCTCGATGACCATGGTTACGTTCGGTGAGACGGAACCGATGACCGCCGCTAGGGCAAATGCCAGGCCGGCTGCGAGCGCGGCCGCCGGTCCGATAGTCCACGCGGCCTGCGCCAGAACGATGCGAGCCAGCCGAGAGGACCGGGCCCCCAGCGCCTTCATCACACCGATCTCGCGCAAGCGCGCCAACGTCGCGGCATACAGCGTGAGGCCCACTACGGCGAGGCCGATGGCAAAGGCGGCAACCGTCATGATCAGCATCAGATCCGTGCTCATGTCACGCACGATGCCGCTCTCCTGGACGCTGAAGGCGGAGCGAGTCTGTGCCGTGAGCCCAGTGCTGTTTTGGATCGCCCGCACAACGTCGTCACGTGAGCCGTTGGCGCCGACGCCGACAAGGATGTAGCTTGCGGTTCCCTCGACGTGCGCGGCACCCGAGAAGTCGTCGATGCCCACGAAAGCAACGGTGTTGGAGATGTTGCTCAGGCCGGTGGTCAGCCCGGAGACCCGCCAGGACTGACCGAGCGCCTGGAGCGGGTCCCCGATCTCCAGGCCCATCGCTTCGGCAGCGCGGTCGTCCACGACGATTTCACCGCGGCGCGGGAACGCGCCACGAGTCAGCACCGTGGGTCCGGCCCTGCTACCCGGCGGGTAGCCGACGATGTAGGCGAGCTGACGCGCACCCCGAGCGGTGAGCGCGCCGGACTGGTAGAGGATCGGCTCCGCCCAGGCCACGCCTTGAACCCGACGCACGGCCTGGACGGCCGACAGCGGCACGGACGATGAGGACATGTGCATGGTGCGGACGCCGGACTGGGACACGAAGACGTCGGCTGGGGAGCTGTCGATGTACCGGGTGAGCTGGCGGGTCGCCCCGGCGAAGATCCCGTCAAGGGTCAGCATCAGGAGTAAGGCGACCGTGACACCAGCGATGCCCAGCACCGCGCGGCGGGGTTCGGCGAAGAGGCTTCGCCGGCCGACCGGGACGTACGTCATGAGGTTCACCCCCTGTAGACCGACGCAGGATCGAGGCGTGTGACCCGCAGCGTGGGGATCACTGCGGCGAGCAGTGCCATCAAGCCGGCTGCCGCCAGGACCATTGCCAGGGTGCCCGGCGTTAGCTGTACCCAGAACTGTGGCCGGGCCAGGGCCACGAGACGGAACGCGCCCTGGTACACCAGGAAGCCGGCCACCGTGCCCAGTGCGGCCAGAACGGACGTCTGGCCGAGCACGATCCCGAAGAGCCTCCATCGGGGAGCGCCCAGCGCCTTGGCAATGCCGTACTCCCGGATGCGTTCCACGATGGCTGAGTAGACGGTGAGGGCGACGATGAGAGTGCCCGCGATGAAGGCCACGGCGACCATGAGGCTGAGCGGCGCGCCCATGATCTTCGACAGAAGCGCCCGGTCGTTCTCGGCCAGGGTCGTGGGGCGCAGCACGGTGAGGCTCGTGCGGCGCTCGATTTGAGGTGCCACTGCCTCCGGGTCGACTGCGTCCACGAGCACATAGCTGGCCGTACCCGCGCTCCGCAGGATTGCGCCCGCCGCCTGAGGAGAGACGAAGACGAAACTCGACATCCAGGACCTCGTCTCGGCGGAGAGGCCGACAATCTGGAACTGCCGCCCCAAGAGGCCCATCTGCTCACCGATCCGGACGCCGTGCTGGCCCGCGAGGGTGCTGTCGACCACCAGCTCGTTGTCGGCCGCGACCTGCCGCCCGGCGGTCAGCCGCCACGGTCCCCCCATGCCGCCGCGCTCCGCGGCGATGAGAAACGCGAACTGCTTCTTTCCGTGCAGGTCCAGGATCACCGCCTTCGCCGTCACCGGGTCAGCGCGGGTTACCCCAGGGACCGCCCGCACCTGCTCCACCACGCTCGCCGGGATCACCGACGTGTCCCCGAGGAAGTTCTGTATGCCGGCTTGGCCCACGAAGAGGTCTGCCCCGACGTTGTCCTCGTACGCGGAGATCTGCTTCTGAAAGCCTTGCCACAACCCCTCGAGGAGAAGGATCAGCCCCAGGGCGGCGCCGATGCCCACCACGGCGATGGCAAGGCGGCGGCGGTCGGCAAGGATGTGTCGCCGGGCGACTGGTACGCGTCCAAACATGGCTGGCCTCATCCCTCTGCAACCACTCGACGCAACCTTGGATCGACGTTGAGCCCCCCGGCCGGTGGGGTCGGGGCTGGGTCAGAAGCCAGCGAGAACTCCATCGTCTGGCCTCCGGCGATGGTCTCGGTCCGTGAACCGACGCGCACCCGGACTCTTGGGTTGGCCGCACAAGGATCGGCGGTTACGGTCAGCACATCGTGGTCGAGGCACACCATGAGCCGCTGCGCGCGGTGCTGGAGGCTGTACCGCAGGCGCTTCAGGCCGGGAGGAAGGTTGGGTTCGAAGGTGACCGTGTCGCCGTCGGTGCGCTGTCCAGCGAAGGCGCGGCCGACGACATCGATCGTGCCGGCCATCGCGCCCAGGTGGATGCCCTCTCCCGTGGTGCCGCCCTGGGTGTCGTCAAGGTCGGCAGCCAGGGCGTCCCGGAAGACCTCCCAGCCGCGGGTGGGGTCCATTCGGGCCAGCACCGAGGCGTGCACGACACGGCTGAGCGTTGATCCGTGGGCGGTGCGGGCGATGTAGTACTCCACGGTGCGGATCAGCTCGTCGTGGGCCAGTGGGTAGCCGAGCCGGTCGAGCGTGGCAACGAGTTCGCCGGGGCCCAGCAGGTAGACCAGCATCAGCACGTCGGCCTGCTTGGCGAGTTTGTACCGGTTGGTGGAGTCGCCCTCGGCCTCCAGAATGAGGTCCATGCGACCGATGTTGTCGTATGCCGCTCGGTAGCGATCCCAGTCCAGCTCGGCTAGGTCCTCGTACCGGGCGAACTGGCTGATGACTCCGTCGTGGAAGGGGACGGCGAGGCGTCGGCTGAGGTGCTCCCAGACCGCCGGCTCGTCGGGGCGGATACCCAGCCTGGCCCGCAGCTCGTCGCAGTCGTGACCGGATGTGACGGCCAGCACCTCGCGGGCTCGGGCGCAGACCCATGCGGTCAGGACGTTGGTGTAGGCGTTGTCAAGAAGCCCCTGCCCCGGCGCGTCGGAATAGCCGTCGTGGTACTCGTCGGGCCCCATCACGCCGGCCAAGTGGAACCGGTCGCCGTCCGGTTCGTAGGTGGCCGAGGACGTGAAGAAGCGCGCTACCTCGATGATCAGGTCAGCCCCGCGATGCGCGAGCCAGCCAAGGTCGCCGGTGGTCTGGTAGTACTGCCACGCGTTGTACGCCACCGCAAGGCCCACGTGGTGCTGGCGGCGCGAGTTGTCAGGTATCCAACGCTGCGACCGGACGTTGTACAAGACTTCTGGGGTCTCCTCCCTCCCGTCGCTTCCGCTCTGCCAGGGGAACATCGCCCCGGCGCGGCCGTCCTTGGCCGCGGCGCGGCGGGCGGCGTCCAGGCGCCGGTACCGGTACTCCATCAGGGCTCGGCTCACCCACGGCTGGTGGGCGGTGAGCACGGGCAGCACGAACAGCTCGTCCCAGAAGACATGCCCGCGGTAGCCCTCGCCGTGCAGGCCGCGTGCTGGCACCCCTGCATCGAGGTCCGCGGTGTGCTCAGAGATGGCCTGCAGCAGGTGGAGGACGTGCAGGTTCAGCACGAGCTGGGTCTGTCGGTCGGTATCGAGCTCCATGCCGAACCGGAGCCACAACCTGGCCCAGGCCTGCTCGTGGGGGGGCAGGGCGTCGGCGAACCCTCCGGGGACCGCGGCCAGCTCGGCCAGGGCGCTGAGTCCGGGAGCCGAGATCGCGGGGTCCCTCGAGGTGAAGATGGCCACCGTCTTGTCGATCGTGACTGGCTCGCCGTCACGCAGGGACACCTCGAAGCGCAGGACGTGCCGGTCGCCCTCCTCCTCCAGGCTAGGGGGGCCTCCTGGCGTGCCGCCGCTCAGCTTGGTGCGTGCCGCGGTCGCTATCCGGATGTGGCTCTGGGTGGTCTCGGCCTCGACCAAGAGCGTGCCGTCGCCCACATGCCGTACGACCATAGTCTGGAGGTGCTGGTTGGCCAGGGCCCCATACTCCGCGACGTTGCTGTTGCGTACCCCGGCATCGATGCCCGAACGCGCACCCACCAGCCCGTCCCAGCCCTCGGCCACCATGGCAGTCTCCAGCGCCGCGAGGTGGGGGCGGGCCATGGATACCAGGCGGCGCTCGGTCAGGCGCAGCCGCCGTCCGGCGGCGTCGGTGAGCACGGCGGACCTGGTCAGCACGCCGCGGTGCAGGTCGAGCTCGCGGCGCTCACCCGTGAGGCTCAGCCCGCCCTCCGACCACCAGTAACCTTCGGCGATGCGAAGGTCCAGAACCAGCCAGTTGGGTGCATTGACCAGGTGCTCGTCCTCCACCCGCTTGCCATGCACTGTGGAAACCAGCCGGTTGTAGACCCCGGCGAGATAGCTGCCCGGGTAGTGCGTCCCATCTGCCGCCCGCTCCGCGGCTGCGCCACGGGTACCGAGATAGCCGTTGCCCAGCGTCGTCAGCGCCTCGCGATGCGACTCGTGAGCAGGGTCGAAGCCTGCATAGACCAGCGTCCACGGATCCGCGCGGAGGGCCCCGAGGTCGAGCTGGGCCACGTCGGCGACCACGAGGTCCGCTCCGGCGTGCTCAAGGTTCTCGCGCTGGCCGCCCCGGTCGATGCCGACCACCAGGCCGAAGCCCCCGCGCCGAGCGGCGGCAACCCCTGCGGCGGCGTCCTCGACCACGGCGACCCGGGCCGGGCTCACGCCGAGGCGGTCGGCAGCGTGGAGGAACGTTGCGGGGTCGGGCTTGCCCGACAGCCCGAGCCGGGCCGCGTCCTGTCCATCGACAACCACGTCGAAGCTCTCGGCCAGGCCCGCCGTCGCCAGCAGTTGACGGGCATTACGGCTGGCGCTGACCAGGGCCGCTGGCACACCGCCGGCCCGAAGCCGGCACAGCAGGTCTGCGGTGCCGGCGAAGACGCGCACCCCGTTTGCGGCCAGCCGGTCCTGGTAGATGGCCTGCTTGCGAGCCGCCAGCCCGCTCACCGTCCACGTTCCAGGGCGGTCCTGCGCTGTTCCTTGGGGCAGGGTGATCCCACGCGAGGCGAGAAAGGCGGCCACGCCGTCCTCCCGGGTCCGACCATCTACGTAGCGGCGGTAGTCAGCCACTGGCTCGAACGCGGCATACGAGCCCTTGAGGGTGAGGCGGGGGTCGTCCAAGACCTCATCGAACAGCCGCTTCCACGCAGCTGCGTGCAAACCCGCGGTGTCCATCACAACACCGTCCATGTCGAAGAGCACGGCCTCCTGCGGCGGCACGGCTCCCATGGGCCGCGGTGCCGCTGACAAGTCAGGACGCGAGGCTCTCATGGTGTGTCCCTCCGATCGCTGGGCCGCGAGGCCCGCGGGTCGCGTTTGCTGGCTGGGTCATGCCGATGACTGGGGCTCCAGACGGGTGCGCTGGTTGTCTGTGGCCACCCCCGTCGGCACCGTCCGTACCGTCGACTAGACGGCGCTGGCGTACCTGGCCGGGTCGGTTTGGAACGTCGTGGCGCAGTGCTGTGAGCAGAAGTAGAAGGTGCGGTCCGCGTACTCGACGCTGGCAGCTGCGGTTGCCGGATCGACAGTCATGCCGCAGACGGGGTCCACGGTCTTGGCGGGCTCGTGCATGTCGTCCTCTTTCTCTTCCTCGCTGCCCACTTCGACCACCGGGTCGGCGGCTGGGGCATGGGCAGCGTCGCTGATGGGCCGCGGCGTGAACCCGCGGAGCCGGTTGGCGTTGGTGACCACCGACAGCGATGACAGCGCCATCGCGGCTGCGGCGATCATCGGGCTTAGGGTCAAGCCCAGCGCCGGGTAGAGGGCGCCGGCGGCGATGGGAATCCCGAGTCCGTTGTAGATGAAGGCGAAGCCCAGGTTCTGGCGGATGTTGCGCATGGTCGCCCTCGAGAGGTCCACCGCGGTGACGAGTCCGGACAGCGCGCCGGAGATCAAGGTGATGTCGGAGGACTCGATCGCCACGTCGGTGCCGGTGCCGATCGCCGACCCCACGTCCGCCTGGGCAAGCGCGGGGGCATCGTTGATGCCGTCACCGACCATGCCCACCACTCGACCCTCGCCCTGCAGGCGCTGCACCTCCCGCGCCTTGTGCTCGGGCCGCACCTCGGCCACCACCCGCGGGATACCGACCGCGCGGGCGATGGCGGTGGCGGTGACGCGGTTGTCGCCGGTCATCATGACCACGTCGATCCCGCGTTCTTGCAGGGCGGCGACCGCGGCGGCGGACCCCTCCTTGAGGGTGTCGGCGACCCCGACCACTCCGGCGGCGCGCCCGTCCACGGCGACCAGGATCGGGGTCTTGCCGTCCGCGGCGAGGGCGTCCGCCGCCTCCATGAGCCCGGCGGGGTCGACCCCGGCGCCATGGAGCATCCGACGGTTGCCCACGAGCACTTCCCGGCGGCCAACCAGGGCGCGCACGCCTTGACCGGTAACCGAGTCGAATGCGGTCGCCTCCGGCAGGTCGAGCCCGCGGTTGCGTGCGCCGGCAACGATCGCCGCGGCCAAGGGGTGTTCGGAGGAGCGCTCCACGGCGCCCACCAGCACCAGCAGCTCGGCGTCGGCGAACCCTTCCGCGGGCAGGACGTCGGTCAGCGCAGGAGCGCCCTTGGTTATGGTGCCGGTCTTGTCCAGCACGACGGTGTTGAGCTTGTGCGCGGTCTCCAGCGCCTCAGCCGAGCGAATCAAGATGCCGGCGGTCGCACCCTTTCCGGTTCCCACCGTGATGGACAGGGGCGTGGCCAGCCCGAGGGCGCAGGGGCAGGCGATGATCAGCACCGACACCGCGGCCACCAGGGCGAGGACGAATGCCGGCGGTGGTCCCGCAATTGCCCAGATGACGAATGTCCAGATCGAGACACCGATGACGGCCGGGACGAAGTAGCTCGAAACCTTGTCAGCCAAGCGCTGGATGGGCGCCTTGGATCCCTGCGCCTCGCGGACCAGGGCGATGATCTGGGCCAGCATCGTGTCTGCCCCGACTTTGGTCGCACGGAAGCGGAACGACCCGGTCTGGTTGATCGTCGCGCCGATGACGGTGTCGCCGGGATGTTTCGTGACCGGAATGGGTTCACCAGTGACCATCGACTCATCGACCGCTGAAGTGCCCTCGAGGAGCTCCCCGTCGACGGGCAGCTTCTCCCCGGGCCGGACGATGACCACGTCGCCCAGGACTACCTCGTCGATGGGGACCTCGAGCTCCGCCCCGCCCCGGGCCACCCGTGCGGTGCGCGGCTGCAGACCGATCAGCGTCCGGATGGCCTCCCCCGTGCCTGCCTTCGCCTTGGTCTCAAGGAGCCGGCCCAGCAGGATCAACGTGATGATGACCCCGACCGCCTCGTAGTAGACCTCCCGCGCAGTGCCCGGCAGGAAGCCGGGGAACGCGGTCACGGCCAAGCTGTAGCCGTACGCGGCAATCGTTCCCAGCGTGATCAGGGAGTTCATTTCCGCGGTCCGGTGGGACAAGGCCAGCCAGCCGGTCCTGTGGATCGGCCAGCCGGTGTACGCCATCACCGGCGTGATCAGAACCAGTTGGACCCAGAGATTCGTCAACGACTCAGGAATCCACGTCACGGAGAAGAACTGGGTAGCCATGACCGCAAACAGCACGGGCACCGTCAGCACCGTTCCAATCACGACCCGTTTCGTCAGGTCAGCGACCTCCGCGGCCCTCTCCCGCGCCTCCGCGTCCTGCGCATCGGTCGACAGGGCGTCCCAGCCGGCGGTTTCGTGAGACGTTGCGGCCGCGTTCGGCCTGGGCGTCGAGGCTCCAGCGCGGCCGTCCGTGTTGGCGACCTCTTGGCTCCCGGGTCGTCTCGCCGCGGTCAGGACCGCGCCGTCGGCCTCGCCGGCTGCGTCACCTACGACCTGCAGCCGGCCGTGGAGCATGTTCATCCCGCACGCGAAGTCATAGACGCCCGGTTGCGCGGGGAGGAACTCCACGGCAGTCCTCGCGTAGGCGGGCAGGGGCTGGTTGATCCTGAAGTCAGGGAAAACTACTCGCGAGGAGCAGTCGCCGGACTCCTGACGGTCGAAGACCAGCCGCACTGGCGTCCCAGACTCAACTTGGATCAGCTCCGGGGTGTATCCCCCTTTGACGGTCACCGTCACCACCTGGACGCCGCCAGTGATCTCCGCGCGGCCCGTCCTCTTCGGTCCGAAGAAGTACCAGGCCAACAAGGCCGTCAGGGCGGCGCCCAAGGCCAGCACGATCCAGTCCTGAACCCTCATCGCATCCAGCTCCTGCTATACCCCCTACGGGTATCTGATACTCAGCCAACGCCGGCTTTGTCACATATTGGGTCGAGGAACCGTGAAGGTTTCAAGAAGACTGCCCAGCAGGTCGGGCGGATGCTCATCGAAGTCGCCGTCGGCATCAGCCGGGAAGGCGCGCCAAGCGTATGCCGGCCCGGCCGGCCGGCATACCTTTATGTGGCGGGACCGCAGGGGAGCCGCTCGCGGCCGGTGTCCACTCTCAAACTGGGCGCGGGCGAGGCGTCGGCGATGCTGCGGGTAGGATCTGAGCGCTCCTGACACCTATCCGGCCACCGGTGTCAGTGCCGCCTGTCCTAGATCAACCTCGCGGTCATCCCGACCGCGGTGACTTGGGACCTGAGATGAGGGAGGTGCGGTCGGATGCTCGCTCTGGCAGCGATGCGCCCGCCGGCGCACATCCGGACCCGGCGGGGGTCGCCATGGCTTGGCTGAAGGGCGCCTTCATCGGGCTCCTTGTTGCCGTCGACCTCATCCTGATCGCGCTGCTGATGCGGCCGGGGAGGGGGGTGGCCGACGCCATCATCTCCCGATCCTCCGCATCAGTGCCGCCGCCGACCCAAACCACCACCGCGATCAGCCCCACGACCTCCCCCACCACGTCGGCCACGGCCTCGGTGCCAAAGCCCGGCACGCCGACTCGCCTCAAGTCCATCGTCGTCGCCCTCGACAGCAAGGTCGCCTGGCGGGCGACCGTGGGCTCGTGCGACCGAGGGGGTGCCAAGCTCGAGAGCACGAGCGACGGCGGAGCGACCTGGTCGACCCGGGACGCGCCGCTGGATGTGGTGACCAGGATCCAGGTGACCAGCGCCAACGAGGCCTTCGTGGTCGGCGCGAGGAGCGACTGCCGCCTGGTGCTCATCGACACCTCCGACGGCGGCGCCACGTGGGCCCCTCCACAGGTGGCCAGCGGCACCTGGGCGCTGAGCCCCAAAGGGACCAGCACGCTGTTGGTCCCGAGCGGCCAGACCGCGGAGCCCTGCGACGGCCAGGCGGCGGTCGACTTCTCACGTGGAGCCACCACCGACAGTGCCGTGGTGCTGTGCGGCACCGGGATGGTGCGACGCACCACCGACTCCGGCGCCAGATGGTCCGACGTCAGCGAGGCCACGGGGGCGTATGCCGTGTCCGCCGGAAGCACTGGCACGCAGGCCTACGTGGCCGGTGCCGGCGAGGAGTGCGCCGGTGTTCAGCTGTGGTCGGTGACGTCCAGCGGCCCGAAGGCGCTCGGGTGTGCCAAGGTGCCGGTGAAGAACGTCAAGCCGGGCGCGGTGGCCCTGTCCGTCTCGGGCAAGTCGGCCTGGCTGCTCGTCCGCGGTGAGGTGTGGAAGTCCAGTGACGGGCTCCAGACCTGGAAGCCCGCTGCCTGACCGAACTGGACTGTTCTGCCCGCCGTGGGTCTGGGCTGCCAGACCGCACTGGACGGGTCTGCCGCCGTGTGCCCGGGCGGCCTGCCGTGTGCCCTGGCGGCCTGCCCCGGGCCTGGCTGCCTGCCGCGGGCCTGGGCTGCCTGCCGCGGGCCTGGGCTGCCTGCCGCGGGCCTGGGCTGCCTGCCGCTGACCTGGGCGGTCAGCGCACCCTGAGGTGGCCTGCGCGCCGAGCTGAGTCCTCGAGGATCTCGACGCTGCGGTGCCCCAGGCGCAGCGGCATCCGGGGGAGTGACCGGTCCAGGACCCGGGCCGCGCGCTGGAACCGCTCGGCCGTGCGCAGCCGTCGGGCGACGAAACGGACCGAGGTGGTGTGCATGCGCGACGGCTCCGGGTCTGGTGCCGGCCACCGTGCGTCCGGGTGGGCCAGCTCCACGTACTTGCGGGCGGCCCCCTCGGTGAAGGCGCGGGCGACGCAGACCGCGGCCGTGGCAGGCGGGCTGCGTCTCTCGGTCTCCAGCTCGGGGTCGACCAGGAACCGGATGCCCGCCTCCCTCAACCGCCAGCCGAAGTCGGCGTCGTGTCCGAGCGGCAGTCCCACGTCGAACCCGCCCACCTTGGCCCACGCGCCGCGGTGGAGCGAGGTGTTGGGTCCCCAGAGGGTCCACAGGGAGTCCTCACCCCTCGCGTAGGCGTGCTGGCGGAGTTCTTCGTCCTGCTCGATGCCGTACGCGCGCGCGAAGGCCGTGGGCGGGTAGAGCTCGCGGGCGAGCCCGATGACTGCCAGGTCCTCCCGTCCCTCGTGCCAGGCGACGTGGCGCCGGACGAAGCCGGGATCCGGCGTCAGGTCGTCGGCGAGCCGGATGAGCACCTCCCCGCGGGCGGCGCCGTACCCCGCGTTCAGGGCCGCGATCGGTCCCTGGGGCTCCTCGGCGACCAGGCTGCGCAGCGGCAGGCGAGCGGCGAACTCGGACACCCGCTCGGAGGTCTCGTCGACCACGCCGTCGACCACCACCAAGACCTCCCACGGCTCGGCGAAGTCCTGCTGAGCGAGAGCCTCGAGCAGGACCGGGAGTCGCTGGGCGCCGCCATGGCTGGGGACGATGACAGACGCCATCGGCCACGGACTCGGGTCCGCGGCCGAGGTGCCCCGGGCGGTCTCAGGGCGGGAAAGCGCGCTGCGCATCAGGGGATCCAGGGGATGGCGAGGAGTCTGGGAGTGGACGTATGGGGAAGTGGTGAGCCACGGCGGCACCTGCCGTCCGCGGCTGGCCCATTATGGCGAGCGGGTGGCCCGTTCGGTGTCCGGACGCGCCAACCGGTCGAGCACTGTGCCCATCTCGCGCACCCGCTGTCCCCAGGTCGGCACATCTGGGTCGGCGCCGTCGGGGAAGGCCGTCACGGCCGGCAGTGCGGCCCGCACTGAAGCGGCAAAGTCATCCCCCTGCGCGAGGCGGACGCGGGGGTCGTCCAAACCCCGGAAGCCGGCGACCGGCGTGCTCACGACCGGTCGCCCAACCGCGCGGTACTCGTAGACCTTGATCGGGTCGAGGCTGTCGGTGAAGGGAGTCACCACGTGGGGGACGACCAGGACGTCGGCGTGCTGCAAGTAGGCCGGCACGGCGTCGCGGTGCCGGGGTCCGGTGATGATCGCGCCCGCCTGCTCGAGCCGCTCCCGGTCCACGGGGTCGAGGGCGTCGGGGCCCACGAGCACGAGGCGCCCCCTATCCGCCAACGCCTCGGCTGTCGCAGCACAGAGGTCGACGTCGATGCGGTCGGTGTGCAGCGTGCCCATGTAGATGGCCACGGGTCCGTCCGGAAGGTCGCCCGGTCGCTGGTGCGGCTCCTGGTAGGCCGCCAGGTCTACGCCGTTCTGGATGAGGGTCACCGGACGCTGGGCGCCCTTGGTCTGAACGAGCCGAGGCGAGCAGACCACCACCTCGCGGCAGAGCTGCATGAGCAGTGCTTCGTCGCGTAGCACGCGCTCGTGCTCGGCCGGTGTGCGCTCGGCTTCCACCCAGTCGTCGGTGATGTCGTAGAGCGCCGGCCACCCGGTTGCCTCGAGGACGGAGGCGCCGGCCGGGTCGTTGACCCACAACAGGGGAGCGGCGAAGCCAAGCCGCTTCGCCTGCCGGACGACGGCCGCGGCAAGGCGTTCATCGACCCGTGGGTCCAGTCTGCGCGGGAGCAGCTTGGTGGGCTGGTACAGCCAGAGCGCGTCTCGCCGTATGCCGGGCTGCTCCTCGGCTCGTCGCAAGCCCTTCCCTCGGGCCGGGACGTGTCGGCGGCGCGCCGCATGGAGGGGGTCGGCGGGCGGCTCGACGAAGAGCACGCGCAACCGGGGGTCGGTCCGGAGCAGGCCGGCGACAAGGTGCTGGTTGCGCCGCCACACGCCGTCCCACGCCTCGAGGGACAGCACGACAAGATCGGTCACAGCACGCTCCGGTAGACCGCGTCGGTCGCGGCGACCTGCGCCTCCAGGGTGAACCGCGTGCGCTGGGCCTCCTGCAGCGCCTTGCCGTAGGCGTCGCGCCGTGCCGGATCGGCCGCCAGCTCGGCGAGGAGCCGTCCCGCCGCCGCAGCGTCTCCCGGTGGGAACAAGGCTGCGTCCTCGACCGACCCGACCGTCTCGAGGTGGCCGCCCGCCCCCGTGGCGACGACGGGCAGGCCGGTGGCCATCGCCTCGAGCACGGACAGGCCGTAGGCCTCGTCAGGGCGCGAGGCGAAGAGGATGGAGGCGTCGCCCATGAGCCGGTCGACGTCGCTGCGGTGGCCCAGAAAGGCCACGCGGTCACCAAGCCCCAACTGCTTGGACAGCCGCTCCAGAGCGGTGCGCTCGGCGCCCTCACCGGCGATCTGCAACTGCCAGCCTTGCTCCGAGAGCCCGGACCGGGCGAAGGCACGGATCGCCACAGCGGTGCGCTTCTCGCGCTCGAGCCGCTGGGCGACCAGCACCACCCCTTGCCGCTCGTCCGCGGTTCGTCGGCTGTCAGCCGACCGAACCCCTGAGCGCACCACCGTGCTCCGGCCGTCGATGTGGTGGGCCACGTAGTCGCTGACGGCGATCTGCGCGGCGACGTTGCGGGCCGCCAGCATCGCCACCGTTCGGCGAAGGGCGGTGGAGCCCCTGTGGGCGGCGAAGTGGCGAGTGCTGACGATGGGTGTCGCGCGGGCTCGCACGGCCAGCGCGGCGGCGATCTCCGCAGACGTCATGTGCACGTTGAGGACATCGTGGGCAGGCGCGGCGTTGATGGCCTGCAAGCCGCGCCAGGTGGTCCTCGCGGCTTGGGAGGAGATGCCGGGTCGGTCCATCTCCGCCAGCATCCGCCTGACGTTTCCGCCGATGACGCTGACCTCGTGGCCGGCATCGTGCTGTGCCGATGCCAAGAGGGCGACGTGCCGCTCCACACCCGCGAAAGCATCGGTGCAGACCACATGGAGGATCTTCATCTGCAGGTGTGCCCCACAGTTGCTGTTGCTGTTGCCACGTGCCCAGCTGGAATGTGCCGGGCCTCCTGGCCCACGAGGGTCATGCGGGGACGCTCGCTCTTTCGGACTGGGCCAGGCGCTCAAGCAGCTCGTCGCTCTGGTGCTCCAGCGCGTGGGCGCCGAGGGCGATGCCCGCGATGAGGAACGGGAGAGAGGCTTGGGCAGCCACCCAGAAGAGGTCCATCTGGGCCTGCACCATGCGGCTCATCACCGCCGCCGCGGCAGCCGTGCCGAACGCGGGGTCCAGCCGCCAAAGCACGACGATCGCTCCCACCATGAGGATGAGGAAACCGAGCAGGCCGACGATGCCTGCGCTCGTGAGCACCTCCATCTCGGCGTTGGGCGGCTGGAACCTGACTTTGAAGCGGTCGGTGTACCACCAGCGCAGACCCACGCCGAAGTACGGGCTCCGGCTCCAGACGTCGACGGAGTCCTGGAACCAGCTCAGCCGCTGGAAGAGCGAGTTGAACTCGTTCCCAGACTTGACCTGCTCGTTGACCGACATGCCGATGAGGCCCAGCAGAGGAGCCACCGCCAGCATGATCAGCCTCGAGCGGCGCACATGGGACTCGCGTCGCAGGACGATGAAGACGAGTGCGATGCCCAGGCCGATGAGCGCCTGCCGTGACTGGGAGACCAGGATGCCGGCGACGCAGAGCCAGAAGAGTGCCAGGGAGGTGCCGCGGCGCCACCGGATGAACGGTGGCCGGGCATAGAGAACCACGGCGATGCACCCCAGGATGGTGCCGACGAAGTTCTTGTGCATCGGGTAGGGCCAATGGACGTACAAGGGGGAGAAGTCGCCTCGCGAGTAGGCGATCAGGGCCTGCCCCACCGCCAGCACCGCCAGGACGGCGGCTGCCAGGACCAAGGCGTTCATTCCCAGGCGGGCGTACCCCGCCCGGCCAACAGTCCAGCCCACGATGAGCGCTCCGGCGACGAGCAGCCCCGCGTGGAACCATTCGACGACGTTCGCCTTGTAGGGGTTCAGCACCAGCGTGAACATCGTGCTGACCTGGTAGATCACCGACAGCCAGATCATGGTGCGCATGGGCCGCGAGTACGGGCGCTTCCCGAGGAACACCGCCGGCCAGAAGGCGACGAACAGCGCGAAGTCGGAGAACGAGAGGTCGATGCCGCCGGCGTGCACCCGGTTGATGACCAAGAGGGCCGGAATCACCAGGAGCGGGATGGTCGCCGCCTCGACCAGGGTGAGGCCAACCGCCAGGATGCCGACCGCGACCACGACGGCCAGCTTGGGCTGGCGCTCGACCATGCCGCCGGTGCCCAGCAGGAGGCCGACGGCGATGGCGATGCCCATCACCCAGGCCACGCCGGCGAGCCGATGCAGAATCGCGGAGCGGCTCACGAGACGCTCGCCGAGTCTGGGGCGATCGGCCCGGAGCGCAGTGCTTCCTCGACGCGCACCGGGCCGCGGGCGTACAGGCCGAGGCGCTGGCGGGCCCGCTCAGCCCGGTCGCCACGCAGCAGGACGGCTCGCACCGCGGAGCCGCTCACCTGGGCAGCCCGGGCGGCCTGCCAGCCGAGGGCGCCATAGTGCTTGCGCAGGTAGCGCTCCTGCGAGGCGTGGAAGTGCACCTCCCGGCGCCGTGGGTCGCTGCTCGTGGCCGCGCCCACGTGGATCGCCGTCGCCTCGGGAACGACGGCATGCCGCCAGCCCAGCCGCGCAGCGCGGAAGGCCCAGTCGGTCTCCTCCGAGTAGAGGAAGAAGCCCTCGTCCAGTGGCCCCACCTGTTCGAGTGCCTCGGCTCGGAGCAGGAGCACCGAGCCGATCACGAAGTCGGTCTGGCTGCGCAGGCGCCCGAGCCCCACGGCATCGAGCCAGGATCGCGCCGGCGAGGGAAACGGCCAGCCCACTCGGGCCGGGTGGCCGTCAGCATCGACCTGAGCCGGTCCGACGCTTGCCAGTGACGGATCAGCCCTCAAGGCGGCGTGCAGCGCCGCGATGCCCTCCCGCGCGATGACGGCGTCGGGGTTGAGCAGCAGGACATCCGCACCGGGCCGCAGACGACTCCGGAGGGCGGCGTTCACTCCAGCGGCGAAACCACCGTTGAAGCCGGGGTCAAGGTACGTCGCGCCCAGCTCGTGGCAGACCTGTCGAACCTGCGGCGAGGAGGAGTTGTCGACGACCGTGACCGGCAGGTCGCCCAGCGGTTGCAGAGCCTTGCGGAGCAGCGCGGCACCCCCGTAGGCCACCACGACGACTTCCAGGGGTCGATCTGCCGATCGTCCCTGTACCGGCCCGGCGGCTCGGCGGTAGAGCGCGGCATAGGCATCTCCGATCGCCTGCCAGTCGTAGGCCCGTGCGCGCTCCACCCCCCGGGCACGCAGCTCGGCGGCCGTGGCCGGCTCGAAGGCCACTCGTTCCAGCGCGCGCCTCAGGGCATCAGGATCACCGGGGGACACCAGCAGGCCTGCGCCGCCGACGACATCGGGCAGCGCCCCACTGTCACTGGCGACGACCGGCGTGCCACAGGCCATCGCCTCCACTGCAACTCGGCCGAACTGCTCGACCCAGCCCCGGGTGTTCAGTGACGGGACGGCAAGCACATCGAGCCTGCGGTAGAAGTCCGGGAGGCCTGCCTGGTCCACGGTCCCGAGGAACTCGACCCGGTCTCCCACGTGCAGTGCTGCGGTGAGCGCGTGGAGGCGGCCGCCGTCGGGGCCGCTGCCCGCAATGCGCAGGCGCAGCCGGGGGCTCGCGGCGATGGCCTCGAGCAGGACGTCCACGCCTTTGTGCGGCTCCAGTCGGCCCGCATAGCCGACAACGGAGTATGCCGGAGTGCCGGCTTGCGTGCTCTGCGCCACGTCCGCGGAGAGGCCGGCAGGCACGAAATGCCTGCTGTCGAGCCCGAGGCCGATGAGGCTGGCCTGCCCGGGGAAGCCCTTGCGCTGAACGATCTCGCCCGCGTTGGCGTTGCATACGCTGATGCCCGAGGCGTTCCGAAGCGCCATTCGCTCGAGCCACCGGATGGGCGGCGGGTAGCGCTTTTCGATGTTCTGCGCCGAGTAGAGCGTGTACGGCGTACGCCTCTGGCGGAGCCACCGCAGCGCGAGGATCTCTGCCGTTGCCAGTGCGAACGGCTCCTCGTGGATGTCGATGACATCCCAGGGCGACCCCAAGGCGCGCCAGAGCGGGCGCGGGTCGTAGACGAACAGCGCAGGATGACGGCCCCAGGTGCGGACCCCCTGGACGGGCTCCTTCTCCTGCGGGACCAGGCCGACGTCCCTGCCGCCCTCGTTCCAGCTCAACGCGCTGAGGGACAGCACCTCGATCCCCTGCCGACGAACCGCCCGCTCGCGCTCGCGCCAGGCATGGACAACGGCGCTGTGCGAAATGCGCAGGACACGCACCGTTACACTCCTTCGGGCAGGCGTCTCGTCAAAGGGTGTCCGGCATTTATCGCCGTACCCATGGGCATCCGTGGGATGTGGGAGGATGCACCGAATAGTACTTCCAGAGCACGGCAGGGGTTAGCAGAGTGCAGTTCCGTGACTTCTTGCTCATCCTCCGAGCGCGGTGGATGACGGTGTTGACCAGCGTCCTCGTGGTGCTGGGCGCTGCGGCTGCTGTGACACTGACGACGACGCCGATCTACACCTCGAAGGCGCGGGTATATCTGGCAGCGGAGGGCCGCTCGGCGAATGACCCCAACGCCAGCAACGGCACCTACATCATCACGATCAAGGACCTGAACACCTACGTCGCCGTTCTCGGGTCGCCTGACGTTCTCGACCCCATTCGCCAGCAGCTGGATCTGCCGCCCGGCACGCCCATCGACGTCTCGGCCGAAGTGTCCGAGACCGCCTCGATTCTCGACATCACGGCGCGCTCTTCCGACCCCAAGCTGGCGGCCGACATCGCGAATGCCGTTGGTCCGCAACTGGCCAGGGTCGCCGGCAAGTTCTCGACGCTGCTGGCGAGCGCTGGCCAGCAGGTTGCCTCCAGGACCATTTCGCCGGCCACTCCTGCGGCAACCCCAACATCCCCGGACACCAAGGTGAACCTGTTGCTGGGTGTCCTGCTCGGCCTGGTCGCGGGAGTCGGCCTCGCGTTCGTTCGTCACACCGTCGACACCAAGGTTCGTGACGACAAGGATGTGACCTCCCTGTCTCGAAGCCCCCTGCTCGGTCGCCTCCCGATGGAGAAGGCGGCGACTGGCCGCCTCCTGACCGTCGAGGGCGACCCACACGGGCACCACGCCGAGGCGATCCGCAGACTACGCACCAACTTGATGTTCGTCGACGTGACCACCGGCGGACACTCCTTCGTGGTCACATCCTCCATGCCCGGCGAAGGCAAGACGACGACCGCCGTCAACCTCGCCATGGCTGTCGCCGACGCTGGCTCGAAGGTGCTCCTGATCGACGCCGATCTCCGCAACCCGTCAGTCGCCAGGACGTTGGGGCTGGAGGGCAGTGTCGGTTTGACGACGATCCTGCTCGGCCGGGCGACCGCCGAAGACGTGGTGCAGCGGTGGCGCGACAGCAACCTCTTCGTCCTGGCCGCCGGACAGATTCCACCCAACCCGAGCGAGCTGCTGGGGTCAGAGCCCATGGAGGAGCTGTTCGTCAAGCTTCGCCATGACTACGACTTCATCCTCATCGACAGCCCACCCGTGGTGCCGGTGATCGACGCCGTCATCGTCGACCGGCTGACCGGGGGCCTGCTGATGGTGGTGGCGGTCGACCGCACGAAGAAGCGGGACCTCTCCAGCGCCCTGAAGTCCCTCGACACCGTCGGCGTCAAGGTCTCCGGCTTCACGCTGAACATGACGCCGGTCAAGAGCTCGCAGAAGTACCGGTACGGCTACCACCGCTACGAGGCCGAGGCAGCTCGGAGCCGCGCGTCGAGGCGCCGGAGTCGCCGGGCGGCTGCCAGCCGGGGGTAGTCCACCCCAACTGCCCGCGTGGCGCTTGGTGGCGCGGCTAGCCAGAAGCCGCCGTCGAGCGCTCCAGCAGGCCCTGGGCGAGGAGGCTCTCGATGAAGCCGACGACGTCTTTCTCGACGCCCGACTCCTCGCCTGCCAGGCCCAAGCGGTGGGCCACCCGCTGGGCCAGGGTGTCTTCGGGCCCATCGAGGGCCTCTTGCCAGACCAGGGAGGCGGTCCCCCTGAGAATCACGATGGGTCCGCTGGGGAGGTGGGCAAGGTAGACCAGCGGGGCGCCCTCCTCCTGCTCCACGCTGTGCACGGCCGCAACGGTCGCAGGGCGCTCGAGGCGAGTGGGGCCGACCTTGGGGCTCTCCGCCTCTGCACTCATGGACGGGTGCCCCGGTGCGCTCGGCGATCCAGCCACGACTGCCTGACGCCGCGGGCCGGCCTGGCGAAGAACTCGCGGACCACCTCACGCCCGGTCGGCCTCCGGCCGAGGAGCATCGCCATATGGTCGGTGTTGACCAAGGCCGCGTGAAATGCGATCCACACACCTTCACGGCGGGTCGGTGCGGCCTTGACTCGGGCTTTCCACTCCTGGAAGCGGGTTCCCCCCCGTGAGGCGATCGACCACAGTTCGTAGTCCCGCGCGTCGCGAAAGTCGTCGAGGTGTCCGGTCGCGGCCGCGAAGCCGACGTGCGCATCGAGCTCGTCGACAAGGTCGGTGACGTCAACCCGTCGCGCTGGAGCCAGTGCTTCCCAAGCGGTCTGGATGTCACGATGAGCGCGCGGGTTGCCGCCGGCACGTGCGGCGTGCAGCAGCACGATGAGGATCTGGCCCGCGAGGTTCGGGACGGGGCAGGCCACCCCTGCGATGTCGGCCGTGGTGCGTTCCGACCAAAGGCGCCTGAAGGCAAGATCGGGTGGTGCCTGGATTCCAGGGAAGTAGCGGTGGACGTCGAGATAGCCCCAGTGGGAGTGCCACAGTGTCGCCGAGTGCTGGAAGGCCGAGCTGTTCTCGAAACGGGAGCGCAGCTCCCACCCGGCCCGCTCCAGGGCCGACACCATGGCTCGCGCGTCCGAGAAGCGCACCAGGATGTCGGCGTCAGTGCCCTCGCGTCCTGGCCAGGTGATGGACGAGTCCAGGGCGGGCCCCTTGATGTGGAGCACGTCGATGCCGGCGGCCTCCGCGATGTGCTGTGCCGCGGCGTGGCCGATGGCCACACGGATCACCAGCGGTACCTGCGCCGTGGTCCCCGTCACGAAGTCATGCTACCCAGACGGCCGGCGAGGATGTCCGCCAGTGAGCAAGGGGCGCCCCATGCCAGAACGCCGGCCGCCGACAGCTCGTCCAAGGCCTGCCTCGTCAGACGATCTGCCTCGGCGTGCTCCCCATGGACGTCCACCACCGCGGCAAGAACCTCCTCGGGGGTGGCCGCTGCACGACACGCCTCCCAGATCGTCAAACCGATTCCGCTCAGTCTGATGGGCGTGTCGGCCACCATGAGGAGCACCTCGTCGCCGGACTGGATGGCATCTGTAAGGGGTCTGCGACGAATGCGCCGGTCGAGAAGGGCCCACCGCATGTCATCGGGGTCGACCCCTTCGTCGAGAACTGCCGCCCACTCGGGGGTGTCTTCGTCCAACCGTTCTGCTGACAGGAAGTCGGTCAGGAGCGGCACGGTTTCGTCGATCTCTGCGTAGGTCAGCTCGTGGATGCCGTCGCAGCTGTCGACGATCGCGCACAGGGTCTGGAGTGGCCTGCTGAGACGAGCCAGGGAGGACGTCTGGCGGATGACGTCGAGCAGCCCGTCGACCAGTTGGCGCCGCTCGATCCGCGGGGCTCCCGACAGGCCTGGCTGACGGTTGATGAGCAGCAGGCGCGACAGGCGGAGGTTGGGCGGAGCAACCCCCATCCCCAGGGCGTCGGGACTGTGCTGCATCTTGGGCCCGGTGGGGGATGCCTCGTCGACGAACGCGACTGGCTTCGGATAGGGGACGACCGAACCGTCGGGATCGATCGCCACGGTCTCGTCAGTGACGTAGCCCAGGCCGCGCGTGGCCAGGCTGACCGCGGCCGTGGTCTTGCCACGGCCCGAAGGCGCGACAAGGGCAAGCACGCGTCCGGCGTGGTCGGCCAGTCCGGCCGCGTGCAGCATGATGCTCCGGCCGCGCCTGCCACGGATGCCGAGCCCAGTCAGGCGCGAGGCGACGGAGTAGGCCGTCACGTCGATGGTGGGACCTTCGTTGATCGTCAGGTCCGTGACGACGTCGCCATCCTTCGGGGCAGCAACACATCGGGACCACTCGTCACCCAGTCGGTCACGCAGCTCAGGACCCGCAACGTGGAGGGAGAAGATCGTGCCCAGTATCTGCACGACAAGCGGGTCGCTCCTGGTTTCAGGGTGCTCCGACTCGGTGGCCGTCGACGCGTCGGTCATGAGTTGGCTCACTCTCGGCGAGGTGATGGCGACAAAGACAGGCCGCTCCCACCGTTACGAGGCAGGAGCGGCCTTTGTGTGGATCAGGTCAGCAGGTGTAGCCGGGGTGCGGGTAGTCCGGCACGCCCTGCGGCTGGCACGGAGGCAGGGAGCCCACGTCGATGGCAGCCTCGAAGTGACCGGTGCCGCCGCCTTCCAGCGTGAAGTCGTAGCTGACGAGCAACGTTCCGTTGGACGAGTTCGCCGTGATGTCAGAGTCCACGACGATGCACTCGCTCGAGTGTGCGGCAACGTCGAACGGTGCCGGCTCGGTGAACGTCACAGTCTGACCGGACGTGGGCACGAGCGTGATCTCGGAGATCGTGACGGTGGTCGTGGCCCCACCGTTGTTGGTGACCGTGAGCTCGAAGTGGTAGTGCTTCTCATCGCCTGCACCTGGGTGCTTGCACGCGAGCCCGACGCCGATCGTGACGATGGGCGTCGCCGCATACGCCGGAGCGGCCCCTGCCACGACTACGGCCGGCACGGACCACGCGGCGCCCTTGACCACGGTGCGACGGGAGATACCGCTCTTGAGAATGTCCTGCATAGATATGCGCCCCTCGAATGAATCCGCCTATCGGGCACTCGCGCCCGCTGCGAGGAGAGACTAGCAGAGCGTCTTCGTACGGGATGTTAAGTATTGATCACACGACACGACATCTTGGCTGCTGGGACGGTGGGGCATTCTGGTGCCTGCGGGGTGGCCGACAAGGGGAATACGTGACCGATGACATGACACCGGGTTTGGCAGCTACAGCCCCGTCGGCAGCCAGTCGCTCCGATGATGTCCGGTTTGTCGTCAATGCACCGTTCTGCATCCTCGCCGTGTGCACGGGCAACATCTGTCGCTCGCCTGCGCTCGAGCGCCTGCTCACCACGGCTCTGGGCCCCGACAGTGGCGTCCGGATCGTCAGTGCCGGGCTGCAGGCGGTCGTGGGAGCGCCGATCCATGCACCGATGGCCGAGCTCCTGGAGGTCCGAGGTGTGGACACCGCCAACTTCGCCGCGCGCCAGCTCGAGCCCGACTTGGTGAAGCAAGCCGACCTTGTCATCGGCTTCACGCGTCGGCATCGGGCCGCGGCAGTCACGATGTACCCCGCCGCAGTGCGGCACACCTTCACCCTGCTCGAGCTGGCCCGAGCCATAGCGGCGGTGGAACCGTACGAAGTCACCCGGCGGGCAGGTCAGTCGGCGTCGTTGTCCCGCAGGCTGCAGGAGCTCGTGCCGCTGGCCGTGGCCCATCGCTCGTATGCGGACCCCGAGCTGGACGACGTGGAGGACCCCTATGGCCAGGCCCCTGAGGTCTACGAACGGGTCTTCGGGCAGATCCTCGGCGCCGCGGACCCGCTCTACCGCGCCATCGTCGGATGAGCGTGGCGAGCGTTGGCAGTCGTCTTCGCGGTTACGGCCGCAGACTCGCCGCCTGCAGTCGCAGACTCTTGGCCTATGGCCGCAGCCTCGCAGAGCGGGTATCGGCCGGCGACCGGTGGGCGCTCCTCCAGCTCTCTGGGCTCTCGGCTGTCGGCTTCTTGGCGGTCTACGGCATCTTCGTGGCCACCCCGCCCGGCCAGTGGGTGGACGTCCAGGTCTTCGGCCTCGCCCAGAAGGCCACGGAAGGCCCCCTCACGTCCTGGCTTCCAGCCCTCGGCAGGCGGGTGCTGCCACCCTCACTCGCAGCGGCGGGGGTGCTGCTCTCGCTGGTGGCGCTGGTCCAGCGGCGGTGGCGGGAGGTCGGCTTTTCGGCCCTGACGGTCAGCGTGTCGACCGCACTGGCGCCGGTCCTTCGGCTGCGTGCGCTCGAACGCCCCGACTACGGGGGGTGGGGTTACGCCCACAACACACTGCCCTCCACCCACATGGCCGCCGCGTGCTCGCTCCTGGTGGCCGCGGTTGTCCTGTGGACGCCACCCAGGTCCCCCTGGATCTTCGGGACAGCCTTCCTCCTCGGGGTGCTGGCAGCCCTTGGCAACGTGGTCGGCTATGCGCACCTCCCGAGCGACGTCCTGGCGTCCGTCTTCGTGGTCGGAGCGGTGGCGACCCTGGCCGGCGCCGTATGCGGCCTCCCGCGGGCTCGGCCGGAGCCGCGATCCAGGGTCACGGAGGGACACCAGCGGTGAGCTGACCCGCGACGGCTCACCCGGCATACGACCTGAGGCCCAGCAAGCATGCTCGGGTGGGCAGACCGGCGGTCGTTATGCTGTGCCTCGCTGCGGCGGCACACAAAGGGGAGAACGTGGATCTGCAGGCAAGGGCGGTGGCGTTCTACCTGCCGCAGTACTTCCCCGTCCCGCAGAACGACGAGTTGTGGGGGCCCGGCTTCGCCATCGAGACGCGGCGGGCAGGGTGGACGCGTGGCCGCTGAGCCAGCGGGAGCCGAGAAGGGCGTCGAGCGCCCGCTCCGGATCGCGATGATCTCGTACTACCTGCCGAGCGCGAGCAAGATCGGGGTCGGCTACCAGGTCCACCAGCTCGCGACTGAGCTCGTGCGACGCGGCCACCACGTCGACGTCTTCAGCGAGTGCCCGCCCGTCGAGGGCGCTGTCTACGGTCACCGGTGGGTTCGGTTGACCGGGCCCCTGCGTACCTTCCGCTTCGCCACGGCCCTGCGGCGCGTCGACTTCTCCTCCTATGACGTGCTCCACGCCCACGGCGACGACTACTGGATGTGGCGGCGCCGGGTTCCCTCGCACGTGCGCACCCTCCACGGGTCGTGCTTCGAGGAGGCACTGCGGATTCGGGGGGTCAAGGAACGGGCGCGCATGGTGCTCCTCGGGTTCAGCGAGGTGTTGGCAAGCCTGGTGGCCGACCAGGCCGTGGTCGTGTCCCCCACGACGCGGCGCTGGACGCCCTGGGTCAGGACGGTCATCCCCAACGGGGTCGAAACCCAGCGGTTCCACCCTGACCCCGACCTCCGGTCAGATGCCCCCACCGTCCTCTTCGTGGGCACCTGGGGCGGGCGCAAGCGGGGGGCCGAGCTTGCGCGGATCTTCCGTGAGCAGGTGCGCTCGAGATTGCCGGACGCCGAGCTCTGGATGGTCACCCAGGATGCACCTGCGGAGCTCGGTGAGGGCATCCGAGTCCTGGGCCGGCTCGGCGACGAGGAGCTGGTCAAGGCGTATGCCGGTGCCTGGGCTTTCTGCCTGCCATCCACTTACGAGGGTTTCGGGATCCCCTATGCCGAGGCGCTCGCTTCCGGTTTGCCCGTGCTGTCCACTCCGAACGTCGGGGCCCGGTATGTCCTCGACGAAGGCCGCGCCGGTGTGCTCGCCGAGCTCGACCAGCTGGGGGACGCGTTGGTCCAAGTGCTGACTGACGAGTCGCGGCGACAGGCTCTGGCTGCCGCCGGACTGGCCCGCTCCCGGCTATTCAGCCTCGGCCGGGTCGTCGACCAGTACGAGGCGCTCTATCGCACGGGGCGTCCGCGTCGCCGAGCCGACGGGCCAGCGAACCGTCGGCGTCAGTGGCGTCGATGACCAGCCCGAACCCACCCCTCCAGCACGTCGTCCTCGTGCTGTCCTTCAACGGCAAGCTGGACACGTTGGCCTGTGTGGCATCCCTGGTCGAGGGATCCCCTGAGGCCCACGTCGTCGTGATCGACAACGGCTCCTTCGACGGGACCGTGGACGAGGTCGCCAGCCGGTGTCCGGCGGTGACCATCCTTCAGACGGGGGGCAACCTCGGCTACACCGGGGGCATGAACCATGGCCTGCGCTGGGCGTTGGCGCGCGGCGCCGCAGCCATCACGGTTCTCAACAACGACACCGTGGTGCCGCCAGGTGCCATGGCGGCGCTGTGTGACGACGCGATGGGCCGCGAGGTCGCGGTGACCCCGGAGATCCGCTACGCGGATGGCAGCGAGCGAGTGTGGTTCGGTGGCGGTGCGATCGATCCCGACACGAACCTGGCGCGTCACCTGTCCACGGGGGAGCTCAGTTCGCGAGTCCCTGACCACCGTGGCGTGAGGCCTACGGAGGTCCTGACCGGCTGCTGCATCACCGCATCCGCGGAGACGTGGCGCCGCGTCGGGCTCTTCGACGAGCGCTACTTCCTGAACTTCGAAGACTCTGAGTGGAGCGTGCGCGCTGTGGCGGCTGGAGTCAGCCTGGTGGTTGACCCTCGGGTTGTCATCCATCACGCCGTCTCAGCCTCGTTCACGGGGTCCCTCTCGTACTTGGGCACCTATTACTACGCCCGCAACGGTGTGTTGTTCGGCCGCCAGGCCCGCGGGAGCTCCCTCGCGGAGACTGCGCGTTTCCTGCGGCGGCACGTCGCGCCCGACGTGATCGGGCGGGTCAAGCGACACCAGTGGGAGGAGGCGTCCCGCCGGCTCCTCGTCATCGGCGTCGCTCTGTCAGACCATGCACGAGGCCGCTACGGCCAGGCACCTCGCTGGCTGGCGGCCAAGGCGGTCAGATGGGCCGCTGAACGCTCCCAGGGCCGACCTCGCACCTGAGACGGAACGGCACTCGAGGCGCGCCGCCGGCACCGGGCGTGATCGGAGGGGCGGTCAGCCTCTCGGTTGAACCGTGAGGACCCTCAGGGTCAACCTGGCGAGTCGCCTCGTTCCCTTCGGCGCGGCCCGCGCGATCACCAGCGCATCATCGTGCGCCAGACCGGAGCCGGTGAGCCTCAAGAGAACCACGAAGACGATCACGCTCAGTGCGCCTGCCGCGATGGCCAGCGGCACGATGGCAAGGGGTGTGGCCTCCGCGGCGGTCCAGGCAAGTCCGCAGGCGATCGCGCCGGCGCCTACCGGGAGGAGGGCGTGGGCGACGACCCGGGCATCCAACCGCAGGTGGCGCACCTCGTCGACGAGCAGGATCCCAAGTCTGGTCATGGCGCCACCTACGTTTGCGACCACTGCGCCCCAGGTTCCCCACAAGGGGATGAGGCTGATGGCGGCTCCCACGTCCACCGCGAGGGCGAAGAGGCTCGCGGTGAGCATTCGGCGCGCGGACAGTCGGGCCATCACGAAGGCCGAGACCGGTCCAGCCGCGACCAGCAGACCCGAGCCGATGCCCAGGACGAGCAAGATCGGCGCCGAAGCGCGGTACGGCCTCCCGTAGAGCAGGGGAATGAGCACCGACACCAGAGGGAGCGCTGCGGCGCACACCAGCCCGATGACGGTCGATGTCGCTCGCAGCGTCCGCAGGAAGGCCGGGGCAACGGCCTCCAGGTCGACCTCACGCAGCCCCGAGACGGCAGGGATCAGGGGGCCGATCAGGGCCTGGGCCGGTGCGAAGAGGTGTTGGGCGATGCCGAACGCCAGCGCGAAGATACCGACGGCGCCGGCGCTCGAGAGCCAGTTCAGGAAGAACACCTCCGTCCGGGACAGGACGAGCCACGAGACCAAACCAGCGACTCCGGTCGGAAGGGCGTACCTCATGAACGCCCGCGGGAACCGTGGTAGCGCGGGCCGCAGAACCGCGCGGCGGTAGTCCGGAGAGATCGGGACGAGGGCAAGTGCGACCAGCGCACCGGCGGCGAGCAGTCGAGCCGACCACACGGCGTCCGCGGTTCCGAACCACAGAAGGGCCACGACCACCGCGACTTGGAGCAACAGGTTGGTCACCATGGCGACCTTGGCTCCGGCGGCCGTCTTGTTCTCGATGGTGATGCACGCGAGCGCCCCGTCCAGGGCGCTCGGCACCCAGATGCCGAACGCGACCGCAAGAAGGAGGAACGTAAGGTCAACCCGCACCAACGCGACCACCATGAGGGAGAGCAGCGGTGCTGCCACGAGCAGGCGGAAGCCCTGCGAGGCCGAAAGAAGCTGCCGCACCTCCTCCCTGCGTCCCGCCGCGTGCGCCTTGGCACCGAACTGGACGAGGGCTGAGCCGATGCCGAGCGCCACCACACCGGAAGCGACATCCATCACCATGGACAGGTAGGCCAGGCGGCCGTAGCTGGCGACGCCCAGCATGCGCGCCACGACCAGGTTCACCGCGAATGCCAGCGGCACCGACACCAGGGTGTGTACCAGGGTCCATGCTGCACCTCGGATCGCCTTCTCCTGCAGTTCGGCGCGACCGAGCGCACCCTGCTCCGGTGGCACCGCATCAGCCATGGGGGGCCCCGAAGATCCAGTAGGGCATGGAGGGCAACCCGGCCACGGATCGGGCGAGCCACACGCCGGACACCACGAAGACGACGAGAGCCGCACCAAGGGCGGCACGACCTGCGGGGCTCTCGGCAGCCCAGGCGAGGAGCGCCGCGGCGAGCGGTGCCGCGACAAAGGTCAGGCGCGGAGCGATGCCCTGGCTGGTCCATGCCAGCACGGCATAGCCAATGAAGACCACGAAGGTCGCCGCCAGGGCAAAGACCACGGCAGAGGGATATCCAGTGGGTTCCTGGCGAGTGTCGGGACGGCGCCGGACGTGCGCAGCTCGGGAGCGCCACCATCGCAGAAGAAGAGCCAGCACGATGCCGCCTGTGCTCGCCACTGCTGCCGCTTCCAGCCAGGTGGGCGCGTTGACGGCATTTCGGAAGTACTCGGTCGGCGCATAGGCGTACGACACGAGCGACCGCCCCCACGCCAGCACCGAACCCGCACCCGAGAACCTCAGCGCGGGAAAGCGGTAGCCAGCGGCAGCGACTCCTGACTGTCCCGTGAGGTCGCCGTACAGGATGACGTTGCGGACGAACCACCAGCCGGAGACGGCTGCCATGGCCGCCAGGGCGGCCAGCCCCCGACCGAGCCGATGCCACGCTGTGAGGCGCCAGTCCACGGCATACGCGACCAGCAGCCCCACCACCAAGCCGAGCGCGAACACCTTGGTGAGCACCGCGAGGCCGAGCACTGCGCCCGCCATCGCGTGCGGACGAAGGGGACCGTCGGGTTTCTTCATGGCCTGAAGGGCGAGCAGGGAGCCGGCGGCGCCCAGCACGATGCAGAGGACGTCGTTCTGGATGGATGCGGACATCGCCAGCACGAGGGGGTTGAGCACGACCAGGGCAGTGCCCAATGCTGCGGACGTGCGCCGCACACCTACCAAGAGCGCCAGACGATAGGTGAGCGCGGCCAACAGCGGTATGAGGATAAGCCACCCTGCGCGCAACAGGGAGAAGCTCGCCTCGCCATGGCCTCCGCCTGCCAAAGCCAGGACGGCTGCGGAGAGAGCGTAGTAGACCGGCCCCATCTGCGCTTCGTACTGGACGCCCGGCTGACCGAGCACTGGCATGGAGCCGTGGTCGAGGTAGAAGAGGACATTGGCCCAGTGGGCGGGCTCGTCATAGGGCTGCCCGGGAGGGACGGCGGCGGCGAAGGCCCCGGCGAGGGTCGTGCCAACGAGCGCGACGAGGACTACCGGCACCGCATGACGCGTGCGGGAGAGCGCCTGCCGCGGGCGGGCCGGGCCGTCCTGGTCGATCGTGTGCACGCGCTGAACGCTAGCGGCCGGTCGGGCCTCACGGTCGAGGGGTGTCGGCCGCCGACCGGTAGACCGCGTAGGTCTCGGCGGCAGTCCGAGACCAGGTGAACCCGGCTGCCCTGGCGCGGCCGCGGCGTGCGAGCTCCGCTCTTCGGGCCGGGTCGCGGAGCAGCGTGACCAGCGCTTCAGCCCAGCCGTCGATGTCCCGGGGATCGAGCAGGACCCCGGCGTCGCCCACGATCTCGGGGAAGCACGACGAGTCAGAGGCCACCACGGGGACCCCGCAGCGCATCGCTTCGAGCGACGGCAGCCCGAAGCCCTCGTAGTAGGAGGGGAAGGCGAAGAGGTCGGCGGCTGAGTACCAGCCTCCGAGGTCGGCGTCGCTCACGAAGCCGGTCATCCGGAGCCGATCGCCGAGGCGCACGTCGCCGATGGTTCGGTGCAGCTCGTCGGACAGCCACCCCTCCGGCCCGACAAGCACCAGGTCATGCGGAAGCTCACGGGCCACGCGGGCGAACGCCCTGAGGAGGGTGGGAAGGTTCTTGCGTGGTTCGAGGGTCCCGACTGCCAGCACGAAAGGGCGGTCGATGCCCTGCCGCCGGCAGAACTCGGCGAGCGCATCATCGCGAAGCGGCGCCACGCTCGGCGAGGGAGCCAGCGGGATGACGGCGATGCGCTCAGCCGGAAGCTCGAGCCACGCGGACAGGTCGTCTGCGGTGCTCTGCGACACCGTGATGACGCGTGCCGCTTTTCGCGCGCTGCGCTGGGTCGCGGAGACCAGCCACGCCCGGCGCTGCGCCGAGAGGTGCTCCGGGTAGTGAAGGAAGGCAAAGTCGTGCAGCGTCACAACGCTCGGGACGCGGCCGAGCCATGGGACGACGTTGACCGGCCCGTGAAGGACGTCGACCCGCCGCCGCGCCGCCAGGATGGGCAACACGGTCTGCTCCCAGACGATCCGGCTCGGCGGCGAGCCCGACAGCCGCGGGGAGGAGGCGCCGAAGAGTGCGAGCTCGTCGTTGGAGGTCATGGCCTGGGGCAGCGCGGCGATGAGCTCGGTGAGGTACCGGCTGACACCGGTCTGGCGGTAGCCGCCTCCGGTCCCCCTCAGTGCCGCGTTGATCCCGACCCTCATCACACCTCTCCCTCGTCGCCGAGGATGCTAGTGACGTTGGTGGACTGCTCGTGACAGCTGGCGGAGGACATGCCTGTCCTCGGACGGGGGACGTTGTTACGCTGCGTGTCCATGTCTCTGCACGTGACCGCGCAGGAGCGCTACGCGTTCCTCAACCAGCTGATCGGGCAGCGGCTCTCCCCACCGGCTCGCATCGTCGAGCTGGGAGCGGCCCCTGGGGACCAGATCTCGGCTCTCGCCGATCGCGGGTACGCCGCGACCGCCGTGGATATCGGCGTGGCCTCGGATGGGTGGGCCGATGGCACTGAGGGCAGAATGCGCGCGCTGCTGGACGCACACGGCGTCGACTTCGTCGAGTGGGACCTCGAGAAGACGCCCTACCCCCTTGATGACGCAGCCAATGACGGGGTCGTCTTCACCGAGGTGTTCGAGCACTTGAGGGACTACCCGGTGCGCTCTCTTCAGGAGTGCGCCCGCATCCTGCGACCCGGGGGCTACCTCTTCTTCACCACCCCCAATGCCGCCTACCTCATGAACCGCGTCCGCTTGGTGCGGGGCAAGTCGGTGCACACGCCCCTACACGACTGGATCGGCGGCGTCCCCCATGCGCGGCATGCGCGCGAGTATCTCTTCTCGGAGGTCGAGCAGGTCATGGCTCTTGCAGGTCTGGACGTCGTATACACCACGAGCCGCCACTTCCACGTGTCCGACCACTCGGCCCTGCGCCGGGGCGTCAAGCGGGGGTTGGACCGGGTCGCGCGTGCCCGGAACACCCTGGGGCCGGTCATCGTGATGGTTGCCCAGAAGGCCGGGAGCTGAGCCGGTGGCCAGCCAGCCCGCAGGCGGTCTCGTGGAACCCAAGTCGAAGCCGAACCCCATGCCCTGGCCCAGCCTTGCGCCGCCGGCGGGGCCACGCCAGGAGCAGGGGCACCGGGCTTCGGAAGAGCCCGGGGATCAACGGGCCGCCGACGGCTGGCCCTCCGATGGCCGGCCCACCGTCGCGATCGCACACGACTACCTGACGCAGCGAGGCGGCGCCGAGCGGGTCGTTCTCGCGCTGCTGCGGGCATTCCCGGGCGCGCCCGTCTACACCACGCTCTACGACCCTGATCGCACCTACCCGGAGTTCCGCGACGCCACCGTCGTGGTGTCTCCCCTCAACCGCATCGGTCTGCTCCGAAGGAACCACCGCGCGGCGCTTCCCTTCCTGCCCCTTGCCGCCCACTCCATGCGGATTCCATACGACATCGTGGTCTCCTCCAGCAGCGGCTGGGCGCATGGCTTCCGGGCCGCCGGCCGCACCGTCGTCTACTCGCATGCGCCGGCGCGATGGCTCTACCAGTCCGAGGCCTACCTCGGCGGAAAGCCGACCCGTTCGCCCAAGGGTCTCCTCCTGCTCTCGCTCCGTCCGTGGCTGAGGCGATGGGACCGGCGTGCGGCGCGCCGTGCCGACCGCTACCTCGCCAACTCCAGTGTCGTGCGGGAGCGCATTCGCCTGGCCTACGGGATCGACGCGCCGGTTGTCTTTCCCCCGCACAGTGTCGACACCACCGCACCGCAGGCCGCCGTCCACGAGGTCGCGGACTGGGCAGCCGGCGGCTACTACCTCGTGGTGTCCAGGCTGCTCCCGTACAAGAACGTCCACCATGCCGTGGCGGCGTTCCGCGGCCTCGACGAGCGTCTGGTCGTCGTCGGTGCCGGGCCCATGGGCGACACGATTCGCGCTCAGCTGCCTGAGAATGTCCGCCTGGTGTCGGGACTCGATGATGCCCAGATGCGCTGGGCCTACGCCCATGCGACCGCTCTCGTCGCCCCGAGCCTGGAGGACTTCGGGCTGACGCCGCTCGAGGCCGGAGCTTTCGGGAAGCCGACACTCGCCCTCCGCGGGGGCGGCTACCTCGACACGGTGGTCGAGGGCGTCAACGGCGCGTTCTTCGAGGAACCGACAGCCGAAGCAATCCGAACCGCGGTGGTGGAAAACGAGGCCCAGGCGTGGGACTCGGACGCGATCAGACGGCGGACGGACGCCTTCAGCGAGGAGCACTTCCGGCGCAGGCTTCGTGATGAGACAGCGGCTCTCTGGGAGTCCTGAGCGCGCTGCTGAGCCGGCCGCTCGGTCAGCGGCTCAGCCATCGGCTCAGCCATCGGCTCAGCCCTCCGCCCAGCCGGTGGCCCAGCCAGCCACTCCGCCAGTCAGTCAGTCAGTCAGCCACTCAGCCGAGGAGCATCATCCGTTCGGTTGGGGATGGGCTCGAGTTCTGGCCAAATGAACCGGGGACCCCCCCTTGGCCGGGACATACTGTCACCCGGACACCAAGGAGGCCCGGTATTCCTCGGGGGAGGATGCCGCCGCTTCCGGCTTCAGGCGCTGGCGCCGAGAGGGACACCATGGGCTTGCTGAACCCGTCAACCACGGAATTCGCTGCACCGGTCAGTGCGCGCCATGCGGCTATGCGCCGGCCGCGCCAGCTGCCGATGCTGCCGCTCGCCATCGTCAGCGCCGACCTGGTGATCGTCTCGGTGAGTGCCCTCGTGGCGACGGCCAGCCGTGTCCATCTCTCCTTCCTCTTCGACGAGGCGACCGACGTCGACGCCGTCGTGCGGCTCGTCGGCGCCTATCTCGTCACCGCGTGGCTCGTCGTCCTCGCGATCGCGGGAGCCTATGCCCCCAGCCACCTCGGCGCCGGAACGCTGGAGTACAAGCGGGTGCTCTCAGCCTCGGCCGCGACCGCGGGCTTCGTGGGCATCGTGTGCTACCTGGCCAAGTTCCAGCTCTCCCGCGGCTTCTTCGTCCTGTTCTTCGCGATCGGGACACCGGTGCTGATCATCAGCCGCCACCTCCTGCGACGCGTGATTCACGCGCTCCGCAGCCGGGGACGGCTCCTGTCCCGGGTGGTGATCGCGGGTTCCCCCCAGCACGTCGACGAGGTGGCCTCGGTCATCGACCGGGAGTCCTGGCTCGGCTACGAGATGGTGGGCGCCCTCACGCCGGTGGCGGTTTCCGACGGACTGACACCCGGGGGCGTGTCGGTCATCGGCCGCCCGTCGGGCCTGGTCGAGGCGCTGCAGGCGGCGAAGGCGGACGTCGTCATCTTCGCTGCCGGGGCGTTCTCGACGGCGGCCGACTTCCGCCGCGCGGTGTGGGCCCTCGAAGAGCGCCGGGTCCAGGTGATCGTGGTGCCGAGCCTGACCGACGTCTCCGAGGATCGCATCCGGGTCCGCCCGGTGGCCGGTCTCCCGCTGGTGCACCTCGAGCGGCCGCAGAGCCAGCAGGCGGGCCGCTGGCTCAAGCGCAGCTTCGATGTGATCGGTTCAGCAGCTCTGCTGGTCTTCGCCTCTCCACTGCTCCTTGCCGTCGCCCTCGCGGTGCGCCTCCACGACGGCGGCCCGGTGCTCTTCCGCCAGACCCGCGTGGGACGCGACGGCCGCGAGTTCGAGTGCCTCAAGTTCCGCAGCATGGAGGTCAACGCCGAGCAGCGGCTGGACGCCCTCAACGCCCTGCGCGACGGCGGCAACACCGTCATGTTCAAGATGGTCGAGGACCCTCGCATCACCCGTCCCGGCCGGATTATCCGCCGCTTCTCCCTCGACGAGCTGCCCCAGCTGTGGAACGTGCTCCAGGGCGACATGAGCCTGGTCGGACCTCGGCCCCCGCTGCCGCACGAGGTCGAGCAGTACCACTCCGACGTCATGCGGCGCCTGCGCGTGCGCCCGGGCATGACCGGCCTCTGGCAGGTGTCCGGCCGCTCCGACCTCTCCTGGGAGGAGACGGTGCGCCTGGACCTCTACTACGTCGACAACTGGTCCATGGTGCAGGACCTGGCGATCCTCGCCCGCACGCTCCAGGCGGTGCTCGGCTCCCGCGGAGCCTATTAGAGATACGACGGACTCCGCTGCCACAGGGTGCAGCGGGTGAGCAGGGCGCAGATCAGAACTCCCACGTCAGCCAGCGGATCCATCCTCCGCGGAGGGCTCGAGGGCCACTCGACCAGGAAGAGCACACAGGCCGATGCCATGAGGGCCATGGCGGTCCCGAGCCCCGGAGGGTGGCCTGCGCGAAAAGAAGCAGGAAGGGCCGAACCACACCCAGGGGTGGTCCCAGCTAACGGGTGAAATGAGGACGACCGCGATGGCATTGACCACCACCGCAACCGCCACTTCGCCAGCTTCGAGATGCCAGACGCATCGCGACGACCGCGACTCCGATCCTTATCCACAGACCACCGCCAAGACGGCGCTCAGGCCCGGCCTCAGACCGAGGCTGCGCGCTACGACGTGGACGTTTGCGACGAGCGCTAGAACCGAGGCGCCCATCCACAGGAGCGCGGCTGGGCGATAGCTCACCCGGGTGATTGGCATCAGCAGTTCGGCTGCCAGCGGCGGATAGGTGAACGGCATGGCGATGCGCGACGAGCTGACCAAGAAGTCGTGGACGTCTAGCGGAACGCCGGAAGCCATGGCAGCGGCGCCGTGCCGGTACACATCGAAGTCGACCTGGCATGTCGGCTCTCCCTCTCGGGTGAAGGTCAAGCGGCTGATGCTTAGGGTTAGCTAGGTCGCCAATCGCTGCACCTTCACAACATTGCAGCCCTCACATTGCAGCCCTCCGATACGGCCCCAGGCGCCAAATCGGGGTGCTCGGAGTTCGAGCGTGACCTTGTTGCGGCACTGGGGTCGCGTGTGAGGGCCGGAGCGGCCCGACCACTACGCTGGCCCCGTCGGCAGGGAACAAGCAACGAGCAACGGGGAAGTGCATGGGAAGTCAGCGCGTCTTGGTCACCGGTGGTGCGGGTTTCATCGGATCACACCTCGTCGAACGGCTGTTGGGCGACGGGCACGACGTGCTGGTGGCGGACAACTTCTACTCGAGCACCCGGCAGAACCTGTCGCGCCTGCGGGACCACTCCCGCTTCGAGTTGCTCCGGCACGACGTGACCTTTCCCCTGTACGTCGAGGTCGACCAGATCTACCATCTCGCGTGTCCGGCCAGCCCGATCTACTACCAGCGCGACCCCGTCCAGACGACGAAGACGAGCGTGCATGGCTCCATCAACGTGCTGGGCCTGGCCAAGCGCACGGGTGCCCGCATCCTGCTGACGTCGACGTCCGAGGTCTACGGCAACCCCGAGGTGCACCCGCAGACGGAGGATTACTGGGGCAATGTCAACCCGATCGGCATCCGCTCGTGCTACGACGAGGGAAAGCGCTGCGCCGAGACCCTGTTCTTCGACTACCGGCGCCAGCACGACCTCGGCATCAAGGTCGCGCGGCTCTTCAACACCTACGGCCCGCGCATGTGCCCCGACGACGGGCGTGTCGTGTCAAACTTCATCCTCCAGGCTTTGACCGGGCAGCCCCTAACGATCTATGGCAACGGCACGCAAACGCGTTCGTTCTGCTTCGTCGACGATCTCGTCGACGCCCTCGTCCTCCTCATGGAGACCCCGCACGAGGTGACCGGGCCGATGAACCTCGGGAACCCCGTGGAGTTCACGATGCTCGAACTGGCCGAGCTCGTCCTGGAGTACACCGGGAGCGCCTCGGAGATCATCCACCTCCCCCTCCCGGAGGACGACCCGACCCGACGTCGCCCCGACATCTCCCTCGCCACCAATACCCTCGGCTGGGCACCGTCGACCCAGTTGGCGCAGGGCCTGCGCGCGACCGTGGACTACTTCGCCGAGACGTTGAATGCGGAGAGCGTGGCATGACCGCCATGGATGCCAAGCCCCCCGATGGTGTGCCCGTCCGCGCCTCGCTCATCGTGCTCAACCATGAGGGCCTCGGGTCTTGACGAGCTGCGTCGAGACCCTTCGCGGCGATGGATCCCGACGACGAAACGCATCGTCGTGGACAACGGCTCCACGGACGGGTCCCCTGAGTGGCCCGGCGAACAGAGCGATGTGCCTGGCATCCACATCAGCACCCCCGGCCGTGTGCCGGCAGCAGATTCGTTCACGCGCCCACCCGCCCGGCCGGGACATGGACGACGTCGGCATAGAGGGCGAGGTAACGGGCTGCGATCGCAGACCAGCCGAGTGTCTCGGCGTGCGTCCGTGCCACCTCAACCGGCAGCGGGTCGCGGTGAGCCATCAGCATCGCCTCGGCCATCGCGGCGGTATCGGTGGGGTCGACCCCCCAGCCCAGGCCGCCCGTTGCGTCGGCGAGGCCACCGTTGGTGCTCCACACGACCGTGCGTCCGGCGGCCATCGCCTCCACGGCCACGATCCCGAACGGCTCGAGCCGGCTCGGCACCACGGCCACGCGCGCCGAACTGAGCAGGCCCTGGACGCCGTCGCGGTCCAGCGCCCCCAGGAACTCGACACCGGGCCCGGCCAGGGCGTGCAGTGACTCGGTCTCAGCCCCGTCCCCGCCGATCCGTAGCACAGCGTCGGGTAGCGATTCCTGCACATGGGCGAAAGCGCGGATGAGCAGGTCGAGCCCCTTCTGGGACACGTGGCGCCCCCACGCCGCGAAGATCGGTCGCTCGGGGAGCGGCGTGACCGTCCACTGGTCCGGGTCAACGCCGTTCGGCACGACCGCGCAGCCCTTGAAACGCGGCGCCACCCCTGCCGCATCATCGCCGGCTCGTCGTGAGCAGGCCGTCAGAGCGGCCGCCCGGAGGCTGCCGAGCCGCAACGAGAGGCGCATCTGCGCGCTGTGCTGGTACACGGCGTCGGCGTCCATCGTCACCTCGCCCTGGGTAGTGATGACCAGCGGGACCGCGTGCCTGGTGGCGTACGCCCCGAGGGGGATGACCTGGGTAGCCGCGCACTGTACGTGTATGACATCGGGGGTCTCGCCGATGGCGCTCAACTCCCTCAGTTGGCGGCGGAGGTCGAGCGGATAGCCCACGAGCGAGCGAGGCTGCCTGCCAGGGAGGTCCATGAGGACCCGACGTACTGCAACACCCTCCACCTCTGCGGCGGCCGGCAGGTCACAAGGGTGGCGGTGCACGACGACGGTCACGTCGTGGCCGAGCCCCTGATAGACCTGGGCGAGTTGGAGGGTCAACTCTTCCACCCCTCCACGGGAGGGGTGGAACGCGCTTGGAGCCAGCCAGATCCGCATACCCGTAGTGAACATGATCCCAGGGACAGCGTTCGCCGCCGCCCACGGCGGCGTCACGGAAAGCCGTGTCGGCGACGGACCCGCGTTTCCCGAGTTCGGTCGACTGACATCCCGCCGACGAGCGAGGCCACCTTCCACCCGGCGTTCGCGCCCTTGTCCGTCGGCACCGTCAACGGCTCGTCGGCCAAGCTGCGCAGCCCAGCCCGCTCGGCCAGCGCCAGGACCGGGACCAGCCCGGCCGCGGACACGAGACTCGGGTCATCGAAGGCCGCGGACGTGCGGGCCAGAGTGTGAGAGCGTTGCACCTACGAGATGTCCCTTGCGTTCGGTCGAATCGTTGCGTGAAGAACTTCGATTCTCCTGTAGGGCAAGGGATTTCTCATGCTCCGAGGCGCTTAGGGCTCAGACACGACCACGTTCATCGGTGGATCGACGCTTAGCGCGTAAGGGCCCGCGAACCACATCGCAGTGACGAGGTGCGCGAACCTGGGAGCAGGCAGCCGGAGAGAGTGTGTGCGCCGCTCAACCAGGCGGGCAGCCTACTGAGGCACCACGGTCGGCAGCGCCTCGCGGAGGGCCTCTCGCCAGTCGCGGATCGGCGTGACCCCTGCGGCGACCAGCGAGTCGTGCGCCAGGACGCTGTATGCCGGCCGGTGGGCCGGGCGCGGGAACGCGTCAGTTGTCGTCGGCTCGACGCGAGCCCGGTCCAGGCCGAGGCTGGCGAAGACCTCCGCGGCCAGCCCGTGCCATGTGGTGGAACCCGACGACGTGCCGTGGTGGATCCCAAAGCCGGCCCCTGCGTCGACCAGGCGCACGATGAGATCCGCCAGGTCGCGGGTCCACGTGGGCTGGCCCCGCTGGTCGGCGACCACGGAGACGGTCTCGCGCTCCCGGGCGAGGCGTCCCATCGTGCGCACGAAGTTCGGCCCGTCCGCCCCGTAGAGCCAGGCCGTGCGGATCACCCATGACCG
>DASSJT010000088.1:0-7874 GCA_035691065.1 Dermatophilaceae bacterium | reverse complement strand
CCTCGGCGTGGCCGTGCAGCTCGGTCGACCGGCGCCGCAGCCGTGCCTCTTCGCTCGCGGTCAGCAGGATCCGCACGACGGCATCGGGGGCGACCACGGTCGTGATGTCGCGGCCTTCCGCGACCACGCCGCCGCTCGCCGCCGCGATCTGACCCATCAGCTCCCGTTGGCGACGCTGCAGCTCGGGTCGCACCTGCGTGTTGGTTGCGACCGCCGAGACCTGCTCTGAGACGCGGGTGGTGCGGATGTCGGCGGTGATGTCGCGGCCAGCGACGGCGACCGTCGGCGCGGCCGGATCCGTGCCCATCGCGAGCGGCAGGTCGCGCGCCGCCCGCGCGATCGCGGCACGGTCGGCGAGGTCGATGCCGCGCTCGAGGCACCACCACGTCAGGGCGCGGTACATGGCGCCGGTGTCGAGGAAGCCCACGCCAAGCGCACGTGCCACCGCCCGGGAGACGCTGGACTTGCCAGAACCCGAGGGCCCGTCGATGGCAACGGTCAGGTGCGTGCTGCTCATTGGACAGAGCGTAGTGGGGTCCCAGGACGGGCTCGGTCAGGTGGCCGACCAGAACCTCCAGCGGTCGACCGTGACCCGGATGAAGGGGCCGGTCAGAGGACCCTGCTGGTGGTATTGCGGGTACTTGGCGACGAGGGCGGCGAGACCCTCCTCGGTCGGGTCGACGACGACCTCTGCGGTGCCGTCCGCGCGAACCCACCAGAGCCGGCGCCAGTCCTCGTGGTACTCGTCAACGAGCAGGCTCACCTGCGGGTTGGCTGCGATGTTGGCCAGCCGCTGCAGCCTGCGCGAGCGTTTGGGCTTGGCATCCACGGCGCTCCACACCGTCTGTCCGGTGAGGGCGAAGACCACGGGCACCAGGTGCGGCGCGCCGGACGGCGTGACCGTGGCCAGGCGCGCCAGCCGGGCCCGTGCAAAGCGTTCCCGCGCGAACCGTTCGCGTGCGCTCGGCTCGTCCACTCCCCCACGGTATGCCGTCAGGCAATCCGTCAGCCGTCCGTCAGTCTGTCAACATGGGTTGACAGACATTCCGCTGTCAACCTAGATTGACAGCATGACCGATGTGGACAGCCTGACCACGGCCGCGGCGGCTGCCGACCCCATGACCGGCCTGCGGGCCGTACGGGCCCTACGGCGTCTCGTCGAGCGGCTCGAGGCCTCGCAGGTGCTCCGGGCGCGGGACCTCGGCCACTCATGGCAGGAGATCGCCGATGCCCTCGACGTGAGCCGCCAGGCCGTCCACAAGAAATATCGGGCCGCTGAGCGGCGGCTCTGAGGAAGGACATCCCATGTTTGAGCGATTCACCGCGTCGGCGCGCGCCGTCGTGTTCGCAGCCCGGGAGCTGGCCGAGGACGAGCATGGCGCCCAGGTCCGCCCCGACCACCTCATGCTCGCGCTGCTCGGCGAGGACGACTCGCTGGCCGTGCGGGTGCTCGAGGCCGCGGGCGCCTCCCGGGAGCGCCTTGCGGAGGCCCTCGAGCGCCGCAGAAGCAGCTTGGACTCGGGGCTGGGACCCGATGACGTCGACGCCCTCGCTGCCATCGGCATCGACGTCCAGGAGGTGCTGCGCCGGATCGAGGAGAACCTCGGTGGCCTGCGTGGTCCGGCCCACCGAGGAACGCCTCGCTTCACCGCCGGCAGCAAGAAGGTGCTGGAACTCGCCCTGCGAGAGGCGTTCGCGCTCCGCCATCGGGCGATCGGGTCGGAGCACATCCTGCTCGGCCTGGTCCGCGGAGGCGACCCGGTCGTCACCCCCGCCTTCGGAGCCGTGGGTGTCAGCGGCCAGGCGCTCCGTCGCGCCGTCGCGGAGGCCCACCGCGAGGCGGGCTGACCTGTTCCACGGTCAGGCCCCTCCGCCGGATGGCTGTTTCCGGGCCAGCGGCGCAGCCGGTCAGTCGTCCATCGATGACGCGCTCAGCCGTGCAGCTGCCAGCCCCGTGCCTGGAGCTCCTCGGCAAGGCGCTCTGCCACACTCGGGAGGACCAGGACCTCGGCGAGGCCGAAGGGCTGTCCGAGGCCGTGCTCGAGGTGGAGGTCCTCGAGGTTGACCCCGGCGTCCCCGATGTCGTGCAGGAGACGGGCCAGCTCGCCCGGGCGGTCGGGGACCAGCACGACTACCGCGCTGTATGCCGTGGGCGGAGCCCCGTGCTTGCCCGGGATCCGCGCATGACCGGCATTGCCGTGGGCTACCACTCGGGCGAGCACCTCGCGGGCCCCGACCCCTTCCCCCTCGGCGAGTGCCGTGAGGGCACCGATCACCTCGCCGAGCTCTGCGCGGAAGTCCTCGAGCACGTCCCGCACGGCGGGGGCATTGCCGACGAGGATCTGGGTCCACAGCTGCGGGTCGCTGGCGGCGATGCGGGTCACGTCGCGGATCCCCTGTCCGGACAGCGCCACGGCTGGGTCGGTGAGGCTTCGCAGCCGGCTGGCGACGAGGCTGGAAGCCAGCTGTGGGACGTGGGAAACGACCGCCACGGCGGCGTCGTGCTCCTCCGGACTCATCGTGCTCACCGTGCCGCCAGCTGCCGTCGCCATCTGGCGTACGAGGGTGACGGCTCGCTCGGAGGACTTGGGGCCGGGCACGACCACCCAGGCCCGCCCGTCGAAGAGGTCGCCGCGGGCGGCCACCGTCCCGGACCGCTCGCGTCCCGCCATGGGGTGCGACGCGGCGTACCGGGTGAGGTCGGCCCCGAGGGCCTGCACGTCGTCCAGCACGGCCACCTTGACGGATGCGACGTCGGTTACGACCGCCTCCGGCCACGCCGCCAGCTCGGCGGCAACCACGGCACCCGTGACATCCGGCGGCGCGGCCACCACCACCAGGTCCGGCGCCGGATCTCCTGGCTGCGCGATCTCCCCCGCGCCCAGGTCCCGCGCCAGCGCGACCGCGGTCGGTGAGGGGTCGGCGAGGCTCACGGCATACCCCGCGCGGGTGAGGGCGATGCCCAGGCTGGTGCCTATGAGCCCAGTGCCGACGATCCGGACGCGCAGAGTCACGACGCGAAGGCTACCGACGCCAGTGCGGGCGTGAGGTCAGGGGCCCGGCAGGTCAGAGCCCCGTGGTTCAGGGCCGGCAGGTCAGAGACCGGCAGCCGAGTAGAGCTGACCCACCTCGTCCCTGGTGAGCGCGCGGGTGCGGCCTGGCTTGATGTCGCCCAGCCGGATCGGGCCGACCTGAGTCCGGACCAAGGTGATGACCGGGTGCCCCACGGTGTCCAGCAGCCTGCGGACGATGTGCTTGCGGCCCTCGTGCAGGACCACCTCCACCAGGGCCTTGCCCGGACGGGAGTCGACGACGCGGAAGGAGTCGACCGAAGCCGGGCCGTCGTCGAGCTCGACCCCTTCGCGCAGCCGCTTGCCCAGGTCACGGGGGACCGGGCCGGGGATCTGGGCGAGGTAGGTCTTGGGCACGCCGTACTGGGGGTGCTGGAGGCGGTGGGCCAGGTCGCCGTCGTTGGTCAGGATGAGCAGGCCCTCCGTGTCGGCGTCGAGGCGGCCGACGTGGAAGAGGCGCTGGCGCCGGTTGCCCACGTAGTCGCCCACCGACACCCGCCCGAGCTCGTCGTTCATGGTCGTCACCACGCCCAGGGGCTTGTTGAAGGCGAGGTAGACGCGCGACTCGTCCAGCTGGACCCGGGTTCCGTCGACATGGACGACCTGGCGAAGCGGGTCGATGCGCACTCCGAGCTCGGTGACGATCTGCCCGTCGACCTCGACCCGGCCCTGGGTGATGAGGTTCTCGCAAACCCGGCGCGAGCCGACACCCGCGGCTGCCAGCAGCTTCTGCAGGCGAACGCCTTCGGGGTCGTGGACGTCGACCTGCGGGACGGCACCGCGGCCCGGCGGCAGCCTGGTCGGCTGGCTCTTCTTGGTGGTACCGGACGAGCCGCGCTGGGATGAGCCGGCCCGCCGTGTTCGGCCGGAGCCGCGGCCGCCCGCTCCCCCGGACCGGGGTCGAGGTGGTGTCATGCGCGTCCCTGCTCTGCCAGCTCGTCGAGGACGTCCACTTCCGGGAGGTAGGGCGCCAGCGCCGGCAGCTCGTCGAGGCTGCCGAGCCCGAGCCGCTGGAGGAAGTAGGGCGTCGTGCCATACAGGATCGCACTGGTCTCGCCCTCGGAGCCGACCTCCTCGATCAGGCCCCGAGCCATCAGGGTGCGCACCACCCCGTCGACGTTGACCCCCCGCACGGCACTCACCCGCGAGCGGGAGATCGGCTGCCGGTAGGCGATGACGGCCAGGGTCTCCAGCGAAGCCTGCGTCAGCCTGGCCTGCTGCCCGTCCATGAGGAACTTCTCGACCACGGGCGCGTAGTCGGGGCGGCTGTAGACACGCCAGCCGCCCGCGATGCTGCGCAGCGTGAAACCACGGTGGCTCTGGACGTAGTCGGCCTCCAGGGCCTCGAGGTGCTCGCGGATGTCGTCCACCGGCAGCTCGAGGGCGGAGGCGAGGGCCAGCTCGGAGACCGGCTCGTCGATCACCATGAGAACCGCCTCGATCGCGCTCCGGGCACCGCCGGGGAAGTCGTTGATGTCGAAGGCGACCTGCTCCTCGGGGCCGCCAGTGTCGAGCCCTGCCTCGGATTCGTCGCTCATGCGTCCTCGCCTGCCCAGGGCCGGACCGCGTCGAGGCCCTCACCCGGTCTGTAGTTCCCGTCGTCTCGGTCGGCGTGGCTGTCTTGCCCGGTTTGGCTGTCTTTCCCGGTGTGGCCTTCCTGGCCGGTGTGGCTGTCTTGGTCGGCCTCGTCGAACTCGTCACCGACGTCGATGTCGCCCTCGTCGGACCCGGTCCAGCGCACCGTGAGCTCGCCGAGGGCCTCCGCCTGCTCGAAGGCGATCGCCGAGTCTCGGTACAGCTCCAGCACGGCGAGGAACCGCGCGACGATCACCACGGTGGAGTCGGCGTCGGAGACGAGCGATCGGAACGAGCACACGCGATCACGCCGCAGCCGAGCGCCGACGAGCGCGGCCTGTTCCCGCACGCTCACCGCAGGGGCGTGCAGGTGCTCCATCCCGACCGTCGGCGGCAGGCGAGGGGTCATGGCACGTGCGGCGATCATGGCGAGCTGCTCCGGAGTGACCCCCATGACCAGCTCCGGAAGCAGCCTCGCGAACTGGGGCTCCAGGGACCCCTGCCGCGGCGCCATCCGCCCGGCCGAAGCCATCCGCTGCGCGAACGTCCGGGCGATGTCCTTGAAGGCGCGGTACTGCAGGAGCCGGGCGAACAGCAGGTCGCGGGCCTCGATCAGGGCCAGGTCGTCCTCGTCCTCAGGCCCTGTCTGTGGCAGGAGGCGCGCGGCCTTGAGGTCCAGCAGGGTCGCCGCCACGAGCAGGAACTCCGAGGCCTGCCCCAGGTCCCACTCGGTCTCTGACGCCTGCGCCGCGCGGAGGTGGGCGATGAACTCGTCGGTCACCTGCGCCAGGGCCACCTCGGTGATGTCGAGCTTGTGCTTGGAGATGAGTCCGAGCAGCAGCTCGAAGGGCCCGGAGAAGACGTCCAGGTGCACCTCGAAGGTGGTCGCGGGTGTGCGCCTCGTCAGCACACCTCCGGGCGTCATGGTGGCCGCCGGGGCCTGCTCTCGGGTGCTGCCCTCTACGCCGTCGACCACGGGCTGCCCGGGATGAAGGGTTATGACCACTGGGTCAGGGTGCTCCGCCGCGCGCGATCAGCTCGCGGGCCAGCTGGCGGTAGGACGCGGCCGCGCCGTGGGCCGACGCGTAGGTGGTGATCGGCTCGGCTGCCAGCGTGGCGTCCGGGAACTTGACGGTGCGGCTGATGACGGTGTGGAACACCTGGTCGCCGAAGTGGTCGACGACGCTGGCCACGACCTCCCGGTTGTGGAGGGTGCGGGCGTCGAACATCGTGGGCAGGATGCCGTCGATCTCCAGACGCGGGTTGAGCCGGTCGATGATCTTGTTGATGGTCTCGACCAGCAGGGCCACGCCGCGCATCGCGAAGTACTCCGTCTCCAGCGGGATGATCACGCCGTGAGCGGCCGTGAGGGCGTTGACCGTGAGCAGGCCGAGCGAGGGCTGGCAGTCGATCAGCACCACGTCGTAGTCGTCGAGGATCGGCCGGAGGGCGCGGCCGAGGATCTGCTCCCGGGCCACTTCCCCGACCAGCTGGACCTCGGCCGCCGACAGGTCGATGTTGGCGGGAATGATGTCGAGGTCGGGCACCGAGGTCTTCTGGATCGCGTCGCGGACATCGTGGCCCTGCTCCACCAGCAGGTTGTAGATCGTCAGGTCGAGCTCGTGGGCGGGGATCCCGAGGCCGACCGACAGGGCGCCCTGGGGGTCGAAGTCGAGCAGCAGGACCCGGCGGCCGAGCTCGGCGAGCGCGGCACCGAGGTTGATCGCCGTCGTGGTCTTGCCGACTCCGCCCTTCTGGTTGCACATCGCGATGATGCGGGCCGGGCCATGGCTGGTGAGGGGCGGGGGTTCGGGAAAGTGTGGGACCGGACGGCCGGTGAGGCCCACCTCCCCGTTGGTCGCGACATTGGTGCCCGGCAGGGGGGCGTGGACCGTCTCACCCGGTGCGGGGGTCACCTCGGTCTCCACAGGTGCTTCCGTTCCGCTCGTGGCTGAGCGAAGCTGCCGCGGCGGTCAGCCTCGCGCTGATCGCACCGACACTATCAGCGCGAGCGCGCATAGCCCGGCATCAGCGCGCCCGCGGATGAGTGTGCGCGTAGACCTCGCGAAGCTGCTGAGCCGTCACCATGGTGTAGATCTGCGTTGTCGTCACCGACGCGTGACCGAGCAGCTCCTGGACCACCCGCACATCGGCGCCGCCCTCCAGCAGGTGCGTGGCGAACGAGTGGCGCAGCGTGTGGGGCGAGACATGACCGCTGACCCGCGCTCGCTGTGCGCACTGCTGGACGACCGCCCAGGCGCTCTGCCGCCCCAGCCGCGCTCCCCGTCGGTTGAGGAACAGTGCCGGGGTGCCCCTCCCCCGTGCCGCCAGGGCCGGTCGGGCCCGCACGGCATACGCCTGGAGTGCCGTCACGGCATACGACCCGATGGGGACCAGGCGCTCCTTGCCTCCCTTGCCGAACAGGCGCACGACCCCTTCCTCGAGGTCGACGTCGTCGACGTCGAGGCCAACGGCCTCCGAGATCCGCGCACCCGTGCCGTACAGCACCTCGAGCAGGGCACGGTCCCGCAGGGACTCGGTGGTGTCGCCGAGGGAGGCGGCCTCCAGGAGGCGTTCGACCTGCGCAATGGAGATCGCCTTGGGCAGCCGCGAGGGGATCGTGGGGGGGCTGACGGCGCGAGCCGGGTCCCTTGGGGTGTCGCCCTCGACCGCGAGGAACTTGTGGAAGCCCCGCACGGCCACCAGGGTCCGTGCGGCGGAGGAGGCCGCCAAAGGCGGGTGCTCGGCGTCGCCTTCGCGCAGGCTCGCGAGGAAGGACGTCACCTGCTGCTCGCTCACCTGGTCGGGCCGGTCCAGTCCGCGGGCGCGGAGGTATGCCGTGTAGCGCGCCAGGTCGCGCCGGTAGGACGCGAGCGTGTTGGCCGACCGGCCGCGCTCGACCTCGAGGTGTGCGAGCCACGACCCGACCGCCTGCTCCAGAGGAGTGCGCGGCCGGCGGTGGCCCGGGTCCGCGGGAGGCGATGCTGCGGTCAGCGGAGCACCCGGTCGATGTCGAGGTGCTCCATCCCGTGGGCCTCGGCGACCGGGGCGTTGGTGACGTGCCCGTCGAAGGTGTTCAACCCCAGCGCCAGGGGGCGGTCCTCGGACAGGGCCTGCCGCCAGCCCTTGTTGGCCAGCGCCACGGCATACGGCAGGGTCACGTTGGTCAGGGCGTAGGTGGAGGTGTGCGGCACCGCCCCGGGCATGTTGGCCACGCAGTAGAACATG
>DASSJT010000087.1:0-127107 GCA_035691065.1 Dermatophilaceae bacterium | reverse complement strand
CCCGGGTGATGGCCGAGCGCGGCATCGCCGGGATCAGGCTGCGCCGGCAGGTGCGGACCACCATCGCCGAACCCTCCGATGCGAAGGCACCGGACTTGGTGAAGCGGGACTTCGGCGCCCAGGCCCCGAACCGCAAGTACGTCGGTGACATCACCTATCTGCCGTTGGCCGAGGGCAGGAACCTGTACCTGGCCACGGTCATCGACTGCTGCTCGCGCAAGCTCGCCGGCTGGGCCGTCGCCGACCACATGCGCACCGAGCTCGTCACCGACGCCCTCAAGGCCGCTCTCGCCGAGCGAGGGTCCCTGCGCGGGGCGATCTTCCACGCCGATCACGGAGCCCAGTACACCTCCAAGGACCTCGCCGAGCTCTGCGCCCAGCTCGGGATCACCCAGTCCCTGGGCGGCGTCGGCTCGAGCGCCGACAACGCCCTCGCCGAGGCGTTCAACGCCACCCTCAAGAGGGAGACCCTCGCCGGCGCGCCAGCCTTCGCCGACGAGGCGTCATGTCGCCGAGAGATCTTCCGTTGGGCGGTCCGCTACAACACCCGCAGACGCCACTCCTACCTCGGCAACCAGGCCCCGAACACCTACGAGAACACGCTCGCGGCTACCCTCCCAGAAGCCGCCTAATCCAACACACCCTGTGTCCAAGATCCGGGGGCAAGGCCCTACCGCCACGGCAGTGCGTGCTGGACCACCCGGCATACCGCCACGGCAGCGCGTGCTGGACCACCCGGCATACGCCAGCTCGATCGGTCAGGCGAGGAACTGCGTGACCGTGTGGATCGCAAGCCCGGCCAGCGCACCCACGATGGTGCCGTTGATCCGGATGAACTGGAGGTCGCGGCCGACGTGGAGCTCGATGCGCTCTGAGGCCTCGCGGCCGTCCCAGCGGTCGATCGTGTGGGAGATGACGGCCGCGAGCTCGTGGCCGTAGGTGTTGACGAAGAAGGAGACGGCGTCGCCGAGGTGGCCCTCGAGGCGGGTGCGCATGGCCGCGTCGTCGACGAGGCGCTCGCCGAACTCGGCCAGCAGAGCGTCGCCGCGGACCCAGAGGTGTGACGTCTCGTCGTCGATCGCCCCCAGGAGCGAGACCCGGACCGAGCGCCACAGGCTCAGGACTGTGACGCCGACCTGGGGGTGGGTGAGCAGGTGGGTCTTGAGTGCCTCAGCGCGGTCGATGACCTCCTGGTCCTGCTGCAGGTCCACGGAGAGCTTCGCGAGCAGGTTGTCGAGGGCGATCCGCGCGGGATGGGCGCGGTCGGTGCGGACGTCCTGGAGCCACTCGACCGCCTGGTGGTAGGTCCAGCGGATCACCCGTTCGTCGAGCCAGGGCGGAGACCACCATGGTGCCCGCTCCCCCACAACGGCCGCGAAGATGTCCGGGTTGTCGACGAGCCACTCGTGCAGCTCCTCCACCGCGATGTCGACGACCGGGTGGTGCGAGCCGTCCTTGATGACCTCCTCGAGGAGGGACCCGGCGATGGGGCTGAGCGGTTCGTGGACCAGGCGCGGGAGGAGCACGTCGACCACGAAGGCTCGGACCTCGTCGTCGCGGAGGCGATGGAGGCCGACATGGGCCACACGCGCCAGTTCGGTCAGGGCCCGGCGGCGGTGGGCCTGGTCGCCGAGCCAGGTGCCGAAGCGGCGTCCGACCTCGGCCGTGGCGAGGCGCTCGCGCGCGATGTCCTCGGTGAGGAAGTTCTCGGTGACGAAGTCCTGGAGGTTGCGCCCGATCTCTGACTTGCGCTTGGGGACGATGGCTGTGTGCGGGATGGGTATGCCGAGCGGGTGCCGGAACAGCGCCGTCACCGCGAACCAGTCCGCGAGGGCACCGACCATGGCCGCCTCGGCCGCCGTGTTGACGTAGCCCCAGGCGCCCTCGGTGTTTCGGAGCGTCACGATGTAGACGACCGCCGCAAGCCCGAGCAGGGAGATCGCCAGCGCCCGCATGCGGCGCAGGCCGGCACGGCGCTGTTGGTCAGCCGGGGACGCGGCCATGAAGCTCATGGCCCGATCCTGCCCCACAGGCCACTTTGTATGCCGGGCGAGCGGCTTGGGTGCCCACCGGCGGGACGTCCCTGAGATACGACGCCACGGCCGGCCAGTTCCTCCAGAACTGGCAGACGCCGAAGAATCCAGGCGCCGGCTATCGGGTGACCACCACGACGTCCGACATGTCCGCAATTTCGGCGCTGTCCATCCTCAAGTAAGAGGTACGCCGTTGATCACCGTTGAGGACGCCTTGGCCTGACCTCCGCGAGGGCTTGGCCTGGCGAGGTCACGCCAGGTAGGCCGAGATGGGCCCTCCCTGTCTGCCTTGCCCACATGCCGGTTGCCCCGAAATGAGGCCAGGGCCTCACGCTGCGACCCAGGCGGGTCTGGTGCAGTGTGGGCGTCTGGCCTCATTTCTGGGCAGACGGCAGGGTGGGACGACCCCTCGTCCGCCACCGCCGGAAGCGGCCGATGCTCGGCCGATCCCAAGGGTGGCGCCGAAGCGGCGGTGAGCAGGGCGGTCGTCGTCGGGCTAGGCCAGCTCGCAGGGCACGACCTCGGCGCTCGGGTGGACCATCGGACGGTAGCCGTCGGCCAGCACGGCGGCCGTGGACGGCGGAGTGAGCACCTCGACAGTTCCAGCCGGGCGGGACTTGGGCGAGCCGTAGCCGCCCTGCCCCCACGGCCAGAGTCGTCCCTCCCACACGAGGCCGATCTCACCGTCGTGCCGGATCATGGCGCCGTCGGGCAGACCCTCGGCGGCGCTCTCCCAGGTGCACTGGCGGCGGGTGCGCGGCTCGACCCGCTCGGCGTGGAGCGCGCGGTCGATCTCTGGGGCCTTCGGCCGCTCGGCCAGACCGCGAGCCGACCGCCAGTGCTCGGCGAACGCCAGGAAGTCCTGCCGCCGGCAGTAGCCGCACGGACGGTGTCCTGCGGCGAGCGCGGTCGCCTCGTCGAGGAAGAACAGCGCCGTCCATCGCCCGGGCGGCATCACGTCACGCTGGACGCCCTTCCAGTTGAGCACGCAGCAGATCCACATCGGCGAGCGCCAGCGGGCGACGCCCAGCGTGCGGTCGGGCCGGTGCAGGCACCCGCGGTTGCCCATGAGGAGTCCCCGTGCCGGGTCGGCCACGATCTCGCCGGTCGGCAGGACGCGGTTCTGCAGCGGCACGGCGGCAGCCTCCTCATCCCTCGAGCTGAGACGTGACCCTAGCCCGCCCCACCGACCGTCCCCCTAGACTTGCCAGACGTGCAGTTCCTCAACGGGCTCCAGCCGACCCACGACCTGACCTACGACGACGTCTTCATGGTCCCGGTCCGCTCCACAGTGAGCAGCCGCCTCGACGTCGACCTCAGCAGCAACGACGGGACCGGCACGACCATCCCCATCGTCGTCGCCAACATGACGGCCATCGCCGGCCGGCGGATGGCCGAGACCGTGGCGCGGCGTGGAGGCCTGGTCGTGATCCCCCAGGACATCCCCGCCGACGTGGTCGCCGACGTCGTCGACTTCGTCAAGTCACGCCACCTCGTCCACGACACCCCCATCGTGCTGGACCCCACGGAGACCGCTGGATCGGCCCTGACCCTGCTGCACAAACGGGCCCATGGCGCCGCAATCGTGGTCGAGGGGGACCGCCCGGTCGGCGTGGTCAACGAGGCGGACCTCACGGGCGTGGACCGGTTCACCCAGGTCCGCGAGGTCATGTCGATCGACCTCACGACGCTGCCCCAGGACATCGAGCCCGAGGCGGCCTTCGACCAGCTGGCGAGGGCCCACCACCGCGTGGCGCCCGTGGTCGACGCGCATGGCGGGCTGGTCGGCATCCTCACCCGGCAGGCCGCGCTTCGCGCTCACCTCTACCAGCCCAACACCGACAGCCAGGGACGCCTGCGCATCGCCGCGGCGATCGGCGTGAACGGCGACGTGGCGGCCAAGGCGTCGCAGCTGATCAACGCCGGAATCGACCTTCTCGTCGTCGACACCGCCCACGGGCACCAGGACAAGATGCTCGACGCGCTCAAGGCGGTCCGGTCCCTCGACCCGCAGGTGCCGATCGCCGCCGGCAACGTGGTGTCGGCGAGCGGTACGCGCGACCTGATCGAGGCGGGCGCCGACATCGTCAAGGTGGGCGTCGGCCCGGGTGCGATGTGCACCACGCGCATGATGACCGCTGTCGGGCGCCCGCAGTTCTCTGCGGTGCTCGAGTGCGCCCTCGCCGCGCGCGAGGAGGGCAAGAGCGTCTGGGCCGACGGGGGCGTCCGCCATCCACGGGATGTCGCCCTCGCCCTCGCGGCCGGTGCGTCCAACGTGATGATCGGGTCGTGGTTCGCCGGCACCCTGGAGTCGCCGGGCGACATCTACACAGACAGCACGGGCCGCCAGTTCAAGGAGTCGTTCGGCATGGCCTCCAGCCGCGCCGTCCGCAGCCGCACGGCCGCCGACTCCTCTTACGAGCGGGCGCGCAAGGCCCTCTTCGAGGAGGGCATCAGCTCGGCCCGCATGTACATCGACCCCGAGCGCCCCAGTGTCGAGGACCTGCTGGACACGATCACGGCTGGGGTTCGCAGCTCCTGCACGTACGCCGGTGCCCGGACCCTCGAGGAGTTCCACCAGCGGGCGGTCGTCGGGCTCCAGTCGACTGCCGGCTTCGCCGAAGGGCGGCCCCTGCACACGTCCTGGTGAGCCGGACCGGTGTGGCGAGTGCCAGCGCCACCAGTAAGTCGATGGGCGAACAGGCCCGGGATGTCTGGTCGGCTGAGTGCGAGACTGACCGCATGGTCACACCGTCCCTCGACCCCATCCTGATCACGGGGTGCTCTTCGGGCATCGGCCATGCCGCGGCCCAGCTGCTCGTCCGGGCCGGCCACACGACCTACGCCACCGCCCGCAGGGTGGAGACCCTGGCCGACCTGGAGCGTGCCGGCGCCCGCACGCTGTCGCTCGACGTCACGTCGGAGGAGTCGATGCAGGCCGCGGTCAGCCAGATCGAGGCCGAGCACGGCTACGTCGGGACGCTGGTCAACAACGCCGGCTACGGCGAGTACGGGACGATCGAGGAGACCGACCTCGACAAGGTCCGCGAGATGTTCGAGACCAACGTCTTCGGCCTGGCCCGCCTGATCCAGCTCGTGCTGCCCGCGATGCGCGCACGTCGCTCCGGCCGCATCGTCAACATCAGCTCGATGGGCGGCCGCTTCGCCTGGCCGGTCGGCGGCTACTACCACGCCACCAAGTACGCCGTGGAGGCTCTCAGCGACGCCCTCCGCAACGAGGTTCGCCAGTTCGGGATCGACGTCGTCGTGGTCGAGCCGGGCCCGATCCGGTCGCGGTTCGAGGAGACGATCAACGCCACCATGGCCGACCGCCCCAGCGCCGACGACGACTCGCCCTACGCGGACCTGGTGGCCCGGGTCCAGGCCGCAAACGCCAAGGGGTATGCCGGCCCGGCGGCTGCCGATCCCGAGGTAGTCGCGCGCAGGATCCTCAGGATCGTGGAGGCGGAGTCGCCGCGGCGGCGCTACGTCGTGACGCCCGCGGCCAAGGCGCTGGTCGCCGCCAAGCGGTTCGGTGGGGACCGGGTGTGGGACCAGCTCGTGCGCCAGCAGTACGGGCGCTGAGGCACCCGTGGCAGCGGTCGGCCGGTCGGCGGGATCGGAGAGACTGGCCTGATGGTGGCCCACCTGCCGCCCCTGAGTGCTCCGGTCGAGCCGGCGGATGCCCTGCGGCGCATCGCGTTCCTGTTGGAGCGCACTCGGGCTGGCACCTACCGGGTCGAGGCCTTCCGCCGCGCGGCCGCCACCATCAACGGCCTCGATCCGGCCGAGCTGGCCGAGCGGGTCGAGGAGGGCACGCTCCAACAGTTGCCAGGCATCGGCAAGGCCACCGCAGGGGTGGTGGCCGAGGCGCTGGGAGGCGAGCTGCCGGCATACCTCTCGTCGCTGCAGGAGAGCGCGGGAGGCCCGCTGGTGCAGGGAGGCGAGGACCTCTTCGCCGCGCTCAAGGGCGACGGGCACCTGCACTCGGACTGGTCCGACGGCGGCAGCCCGATCCAGGAGATGGTGCTCACGGCCGTCGAGCTCGAGCACGAGTGGATGGTGCTGAGCGACCACTCGCCGCAGCTGAAGGTCGCTAACGGGCTCAGCGCGGAACGGCTCGCCCGGCAGCTGACCATCGTCGATGCGGTCAACCGCTCGCTGGGCGGCCACTTCCGGCTGCTCAAGGGCATCGAGGTCGACATCCTCGACGACGGGTCGCTCGACCAGACCGACGCGATGCTCGCGCAGCTGGACGTGGTCGTGGCGAGCGTGCACTCGAAGCTGCGGATGAACGCCGGGCCGATGACGAAGCGGATGGTGGCGGCGGTGTCGAATCCGCGGGTCAACATCCTGGGCCACTGCACCGGGCGACTCGTGACCGGGTCGCGCGGGACGCGGCCGCAGTCGGAGTTCGACGCCCGGGCGGTGTTCGAGGCGTGCGCCGATCACAACACGGCCGTGGAGATCAACAGCCGGCCGGAGCGCTGCGACCCGCCCGACAACCTGCTGCGGCTGGCCGTCGAGATCGGCTGCGTGTTCTCGATCGACTCGGATGCCCACGCGCCCGGTCAGCTCGACATGAAGGCGTACGGCGCGGAGCGCGCCGAGCGGCTGGGCATCCCCTGGGACCGCATCATCACGACGTGGGACGCCGATCGCGTGCTGAAGTGGGCGGCCCCCTCGTAGCCGCCGGGGTCAGCTGCCGTCGGGGCGAGGCAGCGTCGTCCAGGCGAGGGCGGACGTGGAGTCGCCGGTAGCCGTGACGACGTAGAGCCGGTCGCCCAACGCCGCGGCGGCGAGCGGCGCGCCCGGGGGCCCGTCCGAGGAGACCCACGCGCTGCCGGAGCGCGTGAGGATGCGGGTGCGACCGGCATACACAACCGGCCAGACCCAGCCCTTTGCGGTCGCCACGGGCGGGATCACGTGCTCCCCCTCGCTCACCGGCCATGCCGGTATGCCGGCCACGGCACGCGCGCCATCGCCGCGCAGCTCCCAGCCCGCGAGCCGACCGCCCACCTGTCCGACCATGAGACAGGTGCCTTCCTGGCAGGCGGCCGCGTGGGCTTCGCCAGACTGCGATCCCGCCGGCAGGTCGATGCGCCGCCACGGGCCGGTTGCGCCGGGCGAGCGCCAGGCGGCGGGTCGCACGGTCACCGAGCCGCTGCCGAGCAGGGTCAGCGAGCCGGACAGCACGACGCCCCCGCCGTCCTGAGCAGCCGACCTGGCACCCACGAGCGCCTTGGGTGTGCTCTCCAGGGCGGTTCCAGCGGAGCTCTGGCGGATCCAGCGGTTCCCCTCGGGCAGCCAGACGGCGGCGTCCTGGCCGCTCAGCCGGCTCTCCCACGACCCCACGATGATCGGCACCGTGGATGTCGTCACCAGTCCGACGACGCTGCCGGCGCCCCACCCGCCGAACGCCTCGAAGCGCTGGGGGTACTCGACGACTCCGCTCGCGGTGCCGCGCCAGGTCGTCCACCGGGTGTTGGAGTGGGCGCCGCCGGGTGCGCCCCCGACCGCCTCGATGGTGGTGCCGTCCGTGATGACCGCGAGCCACTTGGCGTCGAATGCCTTGGGGCTCACCGGCTTGAGCGGCACCTCTTTTCGCGTTCCGGCCCGGTCGAGGAACGACAGCCGGGGACGGGTCTGCCCCTCGGGGCCGCGCCAGCCGACCAGGAGGCGATCGGGTCCCGCGGGGGTGAGGGTGACCGGCTCGACCCCCGGGTCAGATGCCACTGTCGTCCAGGTGAGCTTCGGACCGCGGTCGGCCGCCGGGGTCTGGTCGCTGCCGTTCTGGGAGCAGGCCGCAGCCGTGGACAGGACGACAGCCGCGCCGAGAATGACGGCAGTCCACCGGGCATTGCGGGCTCCCCCAACCATGCCAAGGATCGTAGACTCAGGGCCCGACGGCGTGGCGCTGGCGGTGGTCCGCCGTTTTGGATATCGGGGCGGCCACCCTCTATGCTTTCCGAGTCCTCGACGGATCCGAGCGCGCTCGCTGGGTGGCGAGGGTCTGATCGACCATCAGGTCCCCATCGTCTAGCGGCCTAGGACCCCGCCCTTTCACGGCGGTAGCACGGGTTCGAATCCCGTTGGGGATACGTTTGTGAATGGCCTACACCAAGGCCCCGTAGCGCAGTTGGTTAGCGCGCCGCCCTGTCACGGCGGAGGTCGCGGGTTCGAGTCCCGTCGGGGTCGCCACACAGCGCCCGGACCAGTCGGTCCGGGCGCTCGTGCGTTTCGCCCGCCGCGCCGCCGCCGCGCCGCCCCGCACCGCCCCGCACACCAGGCTGCTCACCTTTATCGGGTCGCCCGATAAAGGTGCCCTCAGCCGGAGGTGGGAACTCGGGTGAGGCGTCTGTTTGTCGGGTGAAGACGGGACGACCTCAACGCCCGATGAGCAGTCTTTGTGGGAGCGTACCCACGACATATGCATACACTCTCCCTGCGGACCGACCGCGAGGAGGCAGCATGGCAGCGAAGTTGCGTACCGCCGCCAGCGCGGCTGTCCCCACCCTGGAGGTCGTGGCGCAGCGCGCAGGCGTCTCGCGCTCGACCGCCAGCCGGGTGCTGACCGGCGCAACCAATGTGAGCCCCGCCGCCCGCGAGGCCGTGCTGCGCGCCTCGGCCGAGCTCGGCTACCTGCCCAACCGAGCCGCTCGCTCCCTCGTCACCCGCCGCACCGACTCGGTCGCCTTCGTGGTCTCCGAGCCGGAGGACCGATTCTTCTCAGACCCATTCTTCGGGTCGGTGCTGCGGGGTGCCCACACCGAGATCTCCCGAGCCGGACTCCAGCTGATCTTCGTCGTCACGGGCGACGAGGTCGAGCGCAAGCAGTTCCTCAACTTCGCCTCCGCCGGGCACGTCGACGGCGTGGTCCTGATCTCCCTCCACGAGAACGACCCGATGCCCCACAAGCTGCAGCAGGCCGGCATACCTGTCGTCCTCGTCGGTCGTCCTCTCCCAGACGACGGCCACACGGCATACGTTGATGCGGACAACTTCGGTGGCGGACGCCTGGCCGCAAAGCATCTGATCAAGCGCGGCTGCCAGCGGATCGTCACGATTGCCGGCCCTGACGACATGGCCGCGAGTCGTGACCGCCTGGAGGGCTTCGACCTGGAGCTCGCCGCCGCTGGGCACAAACGGCCTGAGTCGTATGCCGTCCACGGCGACTTCTCGGCTGCCGGCGGGGCCGCGGCCATGCGCCACCTGCTCGATAAGGTCCCCGACCTCGACGGCGTCTTCGCAGCGAACGACCTCATGGCGGCGGCGGCGACGCAGGTCCTGCAACGAGCTGGACGGCGCGTGCCTGAGGACGTGGCGGTCGTGGGCTACGACGACGTGCCCGTCGCGGCGGTCTCACATCCGCCTCTGACCACGGTTGCCCAGCCGATGGAGGCGATGGGTCGAACCATGGCGCGGATGCTCCTGGACAAGCTCGAGGGACGTCCCATCACTCGATCGATCGTCCTTCCGACCGAGCTCGTCATCCGCACCTCGGCCTGACTCTTGACAGGCCACCTCAGTCACGTCATCCTAGGCGCGTTGTGGGAGCGCTCCCACACGCTCCCACAGCCAACGGAAGAGGAGGATCAATGAAGATCAGCCGCACCATCGGGGCCAGGCGGACCGTCCTGGCGAGCGTGGTCGCGGCGGGACTGCTGGGGCTCACCGCGTGCGCCAGCGACTCGTCGGACACCAGTAAGACTTCAGCCGCGGACGAGAAGATCACGCTGACCGTGGGCGCCTTCGGCACCTTCGGGTTCAAGGAGGCGGGCCTCTACGACGAGTACATGAAGCTGCACCCCAACATCACCGTCAAGGAGCAGAGCGTCGAACAGGAGCAGACCTACTACCAGGCGCTCCAGACCCGGCTCGCCGCCGGAAGCGGGCTCGCCGACGTGCAGGCCATCGAGGTTGGGCGGATCGCCGACGTCGTCGCAAACCAGGCCGACAAGTGGGTCGACCTCAACACCCTCGGAGCCGCCGCCCTCAAGTCGACCTTCTTCGACTGGAAGTGGGACACCGCGACGACCAAGGACGGCAAGACGCTCGGCCTCGGCACTGACATCGGCCCGCAGGCCATCTGCTTCCGCTCCGACCTGTTCAAGCAGGCTGGTCTGTCCACGGACCGGGAGGAGCTGGCCAAGGAGTGGGCCACCTGGCAGGGCTTCATCGACGTCGGCAAGAAGTACATGGCCAAGGCGCCGAAGAAGTCGGCCTTCATCGACAGCGCCGGTTCGATCTACAGCGCGTCGATCGGCCAGAACGCCCAGCAGTACTACGACGCCAACGGTGGACTGATCTACGAGACCAACCCGGCCGTGAAGCAGTCATGGGACCTGGCGATGAGCGCGGCGAGCGCCGGCATCACGGCCAAGCTGAAGCAGTTCGACCCGGCGTGGAACCAGGGCTTCTCCAACGGGGCATTCGCCACGGTCGCCTGCCCGGCGTGGATGATCGGCTACATCAAGGGCCAGGCCGGCGACGGCGGCTCGGGCAAGTGGGACGTCGCCCAGCTGCCCGGCGGGTCGGGGAACTGGGGCGGCAGCTACCTGGGCATCCCGAAGGCCGGCAAACACCAGAAGGAGGCCTACGAGCTGGTCAAGTGGCTCACCGCCCCTGAGCAGCAGGTCACCATGTGGACCAAGGGTCAGCACTTCCCGTCGTCCTCGACGGCCGCCAAGGACCCGGCCGTCGCCAACGCCACGGACACGTACTTCAGCAACGCCCCGATCGGCAAGATCTTCGACGCCGCGGCCGAGGGACTGCCCGTGGCCCCGGTCGGCCCCAAGGCCGGCGCCATCGCCAACCAGGTGACCAATGGCATCGTGCTGGTCGAACAGCAGGGCAAGAGCGGCGACCAGGCCTGGCAGACCACGCTGAAGAACATCAAGAACGACCTCGGCTAGCCGGGCAGGATCGAGCCTCTCCTCATGGCTTCGGCAAAACGCGGACGGGGCACCAGCGCGGCTTACGCGCTGGTGTCCCCGTTCTTCCTCGTCTTCGCCGCGTTCGGGCTCTACCCGCTCCTCTACACGGCGTGGGTGTCCCTCCACCGCGTCGAGCTCTCTCGACCGGAGCACCAGGAGTGGGTCGGCCTCGGCAACTACCACTTCCTGCTCACCAGCGACTTCTTCTGGAACGCCCTCAAGAACACCTTCACCCTCGGGATCATCTCGACCGTCCCACAGCTCATGATGGCGCTCGGCCTCGCCCACCTGCTCAACTACCGGCTGCGCGGCACCACTTTCTGGCGGGTCACGATGCTCATGCCCTACGCCACCTCGGTCGCCGCCGCCACACTGGTCTTCGCGCAGCTGTTCGGCCGCGACTACGGCCTGGTCAACTGGGTGCTCGGACTGGTCGGCGTCGACCACATCTCATGGGAGAGCGGACGCTGGACCTCCCAACTGGCGATCTCGACCATCGTCACCTGGCGCTGGACGGGCTACAACGCCCTGATCTACCTGGCCGGCATGCAGACCATTCCGAGCGACCTCTACGAGGCTGCGGCCATGGACGGTGCCACTCGTTGGCAGCAGTTCCGCCACGTGACCATCCCGGCGCTGCGCCCCACGATCCTCTTCACCGTGGTCGTGTCGACGATCGGCGCCACCCAGCTCTTCGGAGAGCCCCTCCTCTTCGGCGGCATCAGCGGCCACCTCGGAGGCGCCGACCGCCAGTACCAGACCCTCGGCCTCCTGCTCTACGACCAGGGTTGGTTCAACGGCCAGCTCGGCCGGGCCTCGGCTACCGCGTGGACCATGTTCCTCATCATCGTCATGGCGGTGCTCGTCAACGCCCGTCTGGCCATGGGGCGCCGACACCACACCCATCCGGGACCCAGTGCCGCGGCACCCCGGCGCCCGGCTCCCCGACCCCCATCTTCCGACCCCCCCGGCTCGGACGACCCTGCCCAGACCGGGTCGCGACGGAAGGCGGTGTCGGCATGACGGCATTCCCCCTCATTCGCCGGGCCAGGCCGGGTGCCGCACGGGGCACCAAGGGTGCCGGGCGCCAGCTGGCGGCTGGCCCCTGGACGTATGCCGTGCTGTCAGTGGTCGCGCTGCTCTCGGTGGTGCCCCTGTACTGGACTCTGGTGGCGGCGTCGCGCAACAACGCGGAGATCGCAAGCACCCCACCGCCGTTCGTTCCCGGTAACAGCCTGTTCGACAACATCGGGCACGCCATGGAGACGGTCGACATGGTCAAGGCGCTGCGCAACTCGCTCATCGTGTCCGGCTCGATCGCGCTGGGCACCGTGTTCATGTGCACGATGGCCGGCTTCGCCTTCGCCAAGCTGCGGTTCCGGGGGAACCGGGTCCTTTTGGGCATCACGATCGGCACGATGATGATCCCGTCCCAGCTGGGCGTGATTCCGCTGTTCATGCTGATCGCGAAGCTGCACTGGGTGAACCACCTCCAGGCGGTCATCCTGCCCACGCTGGTGAGCGCGTTCGGGGTGTTCTTCATGCGGCAGTTCCTGTCGGAGGCGATGCCCGACGAGTTGCTCGAAGCGGCCTGGGTCGACGGCGCCGGCACCTGGCGGATCTTCACCGCCATCGTGCTGCCCATCGCGCGCCCGGCCATGGCGGTGCTGGGCATGCTGACCTTCCTCACGGCCTGGAACGACTTCTTCTGGCCGATCATCGCGCTCACAAGCGACAACCCCACAGTGCAGGTGGCGCTGAACAACCTTGGCGGAGGCTATGTCCCCGACCAGTCGGTGATCATGGCGGGCACGCTCGTCGGCACGGTCCCCGTTCTGGTCGTGTTCGCCATCCTCGGGAAGCACATCGTAGGAGGCATCATGCAGGGAGCGGTGAAGGGATGACCCTCCGGGACACTGCGGCGGCGGAGGCTACGGCACCGGAGGCTACGGCACCGGAGACTACGGCAGCGGGGACGGCTGCCGAGAGGACGGCGGCGGCCCAGGCCTCGCCTGTGCTCGCGACGGCGGTGGCCTCCGACGATGGCCGGGCCTTCCCTCCCGGCTTCCGGTGGGGAGCTGCCACCGCGGCCTACCAGATCGAGGGCGGGGCGACGGCGGACGGGCGTGGGCGCTCGATCTGGGACACCTTCAGCCACACTCCCGGACGGGTCGCCGGAGGGCACACGGGCGACGTGGCGGCCGATCACTACCACCGCTACCGCGACGACGTGCAGCTGATGAGGCACCTCGGGCTCCACGGATATCGATTCTCGGTCTCCTGGCCACGGATCCAGCCGCATGGCAGTGGCGCCACCAACCCGAGGGGAGTCGACTTCTACTCACGGCTTGTCGACGAGCTGCTCGGCGCTGGGATAGAGCCGCTGGTGACGCTCTACCACTGGGACCTCCCCCAGCCGCTCGAGGACGCCGGCGGCTGGCCGCTGCGCGACACGGCGCTCCGGTTCCGGGACTATGCCGGTCTGCTGGCCGCGGCCCTCGGTGACAGGGTCCGCCAGTGGACGACGCTCAACGAGCCGTGGTGCTCTGCCTTCCTCGGCTACGCCTCCGGCGTGCATGCACCCGGCCGGGTCGAGCCGGCCGCCTCGCTTGCCGCCCACCACCACCTCATGCTGGGGCATGGCCTGGCCGCGGCCGGGCTGCGCGACGCGCTCCCCGCCGACAGCCAGGTGTCGATCACGCTCAACCTGGCCGACGTGCGTGCGGTGTCGGGCTCGGCCGACGACGCGGCGGCGGCACGGCTCATCGACGGCCTGGCCAACCGGATCTTCCTCGACCCGCTGCTGCGCGGCTTCTACCCCCACGACGTGGTGGCCGACACGAGCGGTCTGACTGACTGGGCCTTCGTCCGCGACGGGGACCTCGCTGCGATCCGCGCTCCCCTTGACTTCCTCGGGATCAACTACTACGCGCCGACCTTCGTTCGGGCCTTCAGCGGAGCGGGCGAGCCGGAGCGGGCCGACGGGCACGGCGGTGGCGCGAGCGCCTGGCCGGGCGCCGACCGTGTGGAGTTCCCCCGCCAGCCGGGGCTTCCTCGAACGGCGATGGGCTGGCCCATCGATCCCAGGGGTCTGACGAACGTCCTCACGCGGGTCCACCGCGACTACGGCATCACCACGGTGGTCACCGAGAACGGCGCCGCGTTCGAGGAGCAGACCACTCCTGCCGGAGAGGTCTTGGATGGCGACCGAACGGCATACCTCCACGGCCACCTGAGCGCGGTGCTCGACGCCATCGAGGCCGGGGCCGACGTGCGCGGCTACTACGTGTGGTCCCTACTGGACAACTTCGAGTGGGCCTACGGCTTCGACAAGCGGTTCGGGATCGTGCACGTGGACTACGCGACCCAGGAGCGGAGGCTCAAGGCCAGTGCCAGGTGGTATGCCGGCGTGATCGCCTCAGGCGGCAGACTGGCTGACCCGGGCCACGACCCTGGTGCGCGCTGACGAGCGAGCTGGCGACCAGCCGCGCCTGACCAAACATGCCTGGCCAAACATGCCTGACCAGACACGCCTGACCCGACACATCGCGCCGCTCCTCCCGGCGCCGGCGCCCTGTCAGGGGGTGCCGACCGCCGTGAGGTACCAGAGCGCGGAGGTCGAGACCACGATGGCCAAGGAGACCAGCATGGTCACGGCGGCTGACGGCAGTAGCCACTTCGGCTCGGTGCGCCCGTGCACCGAGAAGACCTTCACGACGAACGCGCCGTAGAACACGCAGCCGAGAACCGAGTGGGCGATGGTCCGGGCATCCGCCGTGCCGAACCCGAGCGCCCACAGGCAGTGGTAGGCCACGGGCAGGCTCACCAGCACCGCGAGGAAGCCGGCGCTGCGATGGGCCGGTCCCACCCAGGCGGGTGCCGGTCGGCCCAGTCGGCCGTACATCCACAAACCGCCCACCAGCTGCCCCAGCGCCAGAACTCCTGCGACGATGGCCAGCCAGACCTTCATGGCGATCATGCTCGAGAAGCCGAGGGTGGTGATCGCGTGGCCGGTGGGGGTGTGGGCGCTGGCGTAGATGCCGAGCGCGAGGGCGACGACCGCCCCGGTGCCGATCGCGACGAGCGGCGCCACCGTCGACGGGGGCCCAGCTGCGGCGTGTGCCATGGGTCCGATGATCCGCTCGTCGCGTGAGCCCCGCGGCCGTTTCGCCGAAAACGCCCCCCCTCCCGGGCGCCGTTGCAGTGCGTGAAGGTGCTCCGCATCGTCCCGAATCGCGAAAGTGCACCCTACCGGACGTGCAATTCGGAGCGAGGCTTTCTAGGCTCGGGCGTCGACGCCACCGAGCCGAGGAGGCCTTATCCGCATGCGGCATGCCGCGGAGCCCTACGTGCCAGCGCGCTGGGCCGTGGCCGCCGTGCTGACAACCTGCCTGCTGGCGAGCGCGGCCTGCGGTGGCAGCTCGAAGGCAGATCAGCGCCACCTGCCACCGCCGAATTCCCCGGCAACCGCGACGAGCACCACGACCGCGCCCCCGCCACCCCCCGAACTGCCACGTGGCGGCAGAGCCGTCTTCCCGGCATACCGGCTCGTGGGCTTTGCCGGCGCACCCGCATCGCCCGCGCTGGGCCGTCTCGGCGTGGGAAGCCTGGAGGCGCGGGTCCGTGAGATCGAGCGCAGGGCCAAGCCGTATGCCGGTAACCGCCGGGTCCAGCCGGTGATGGAGCTCATCGCGACCGTCGTCCAGGGGTCGCCGGGCGCGGACGGGAAGTACCGCTACCGGCAGCCCGACCGGGTGGTCAAGGAGTACCTGACCGTGGCGCGACGGCACCGGGCCATCCTGCTGCTCGGGATCCAGCCGGGGCGTGCGAAGTTCCTGGACGAGGTCAAGCACTACGAGAAATGGCTGCGTGAGCCAGATGTCGGGCTGGCCCTCGACCCGGAGTGGGCCATGGGTCCGGGCCAGGTGCCGATGCGCGTGTTCGGGCACACGACGGGACCTGAGCTGAACGGCGTGACCGCGTGGGTGGCCGCTCTGGTTGCCCGTAACGACCTGCCGGAGAAGGTGGTCGTGTTCCACCAGCTGGCCGCCCGCATCGTCCGGCAGGAAGCCGCGATCAAGCCCCGCAAAGGAATCGCCCTGGTGAAGTCGGTCGACGGCATCGGTAGCCGCGCCATGAAGGAAGAGACGTGGCGCAACCTGACGGCAGCGCTGCCGAAGGGCGTGCACCCTGGCTTCAAGCTGTTCTTCCAGGAGGACGCCAAGATCGGAGCGCTGATGACGCCGGCCCAGGTGCTGGCCCTGAAGCCTCTCCCGGAGTACGTGCTGTACGAGTGAATGGCCTGCGCGTGACCGGCCCGGAGTGAGCAGGGCTCAGCCAAACTCGTTTTGCGACACCGGGGCCGGGTACTGCTCTCAGGCGAGAGTGCAGGCTAGCGTCGACCGCACGTTGCGCACTCCCGCAGACAGGCAGGTCGGTCATGGACGAAGGCTTGGCACTCGGTTTGGCGTGGCTCATCTTCCTCTGTCTCGTCGCAGCGCTGGCAGCTCTGGTGCTCCGGGGACGCCCGTGACGGTCTACTCATGACGGCCCGCCTCAACGCGGGTCTTCTGGTCTCACTCGCCGCGGTTGCTGCCCTGTCCGTCGCTGGCTGCAGTGCGCCCGCGCTGGACCACGGCGCGTACGAGCAGAACGCCAAGAGCGCCTTGGAGTCCGCTTCGAGCGAGACCGCCTCGGCTGCGCTGGCCGTCAGGCTGCGGCTTTCCGACCGGGCGACCAACGCCTACACCGACACCCTGGTGACGGCCAGCGAGAAGGCTATGGGTGGGATCGAGACGAGCTTTGGCGGTGTGGACCCACCCACTCCGGGGGAGGACAGCCTCCGCGACTCGGTCGAGAAGTCTCTCGGTGACGCGCAAGATGCCCTGTCGGCCGCCCGGATCGCGGTGCGCCGTGACGACGCCGTGGCCATGCGCGCCGCCGTACGTGATTTGGACGCCGTGACCAAGGCGATCGAAGACTCGAGAGGGCGGCTCGGGTGAGCAAGGTCTTCGCCATCGCGCTCGGGATCCTCACTGCCATCGGCGGATTCGTCGACATTGGGGACCTTGTGACCAACGCCCTCGTGGGCGCACGCTTCGGGCTCGGACTCGCGTGGGTCGTGGCGGTCGGCGTGCTGGGCATCTGCGTCTTCGCCGAGATGAGCGGCCGGGTCGCAGCGGTGAGTGGGAGGGCGACGTTCGACCTGGTCCGCGAGCGGCTCGGGCCGCGGGTGGGTCTGACGAACCTCGCCGCCTCGATGGCCGTCACCTTCCTCACCCTCACCGCCGAGGTGGGTGGTGTTGCGCTTGCGCTCGAGCTGGCCACCAGCGTCAACCGGTACCTCTGGATTCCGATCGTGGGCGCCGCGGTCTGGATCGTCCTGTGGCGAGTGAAGTTCGCCGTGCTGGAGAACGCCTTCGGCCTTGCCGGCCTCGCGTTGATCGTCTTCGCCGTCGCCGTGTGGCACATGGGGCCGGACTGGGGCGCGCTGTGGTCACACGCCACGCACCCGAGTGTGCCCGGAAACGAGAGCCACACGGTCTACTTCTACTACGCGATCGCGCTCTTCGGTGCGGCCATGACTCCCTACGAGGTCTTCTTCTTCTCCTCAGGTGGCGTCGAGGAGCGTTGGAGCCCCAAGGACATCCCGGTGATGCGGGCCAACGTCTTCGTGGGCTTCCCGCTCGGCGGCATGCTGTCGTTGGCCATAGCCATCTCGGCCGCACTGGCGCTCCGGCCGCTGGGAATCCAGGTCGACACCCTCGGCCAGACGGCTCTGCCCGTGGTGGCCGAGCTGGGCAAGCTGGGGCTCGCTCTGGTGTTGCTGGGCTTCTTCGCGGCCACGTTCGGCGCGGCGTGCGAGACCGGGCTGTCAGTGGGCTACTCGGTGTCGCAGTACTTCGGCTGGCAGTGGGGCAAGTACGTCGAGCCGCTCCGGGCCGCGCGGTTCCACACGGTGCTTCTTCTCTCCTGCATCGGCGCGGTGGGCATCCTGCTCACGACGATCGACCCGATCATCGTGACCGAGTACTCGGTGGTCTTCAGCGCCATCGCCCTGCCCCTCACCTACTTCCCCATCCTGGTGGTGGCCAACGACCGCAGCTACATGGGCGAGCACGCCAACGGCCGTTTGGCGAACGGCCTCGGAACCGTCTACATGGTGCTCGTGACGGTGGCCTCCGTCGCCGCGATCCCGCTGATGCTCGTGACGAAGGCAGGCCAGTGATGGCCAGGGCCAGGCCAGTGACGACCAGGGCCACGCCAGTGACGACCAAGGCAGGTCAGTGATGGGCGAGGAGCAGCAGGGCCGCCGCGCTACCGTCCCGCCGACCTCCGCGGACCGGATCGAGCTCGGCCTCAGGCTGATGGACCACCAGATCGTCGGGGCCGGCGGCAGCCTTCTCGGCAACGTCGACAACCTCGAGGTCCGTGAGCTGGGCGGCGACCTCCTCGTCACGGGCATCATCAGTGGGCCAGCCGCCCACGGACCCCGCCAGCCCGGCCGGCTGGGCGACTGGATTGTCGCAGTGTGGCGGAGGCTGCGTCCAGAGGAGCGCCCGGTGCCGCTTGCCCTGCCGATGGCGCACGTCCGCCGGATCGGCTCGGGTGTCGAGGTGAGCGCCTGGGCCGAGGACGTGCTCAACGGCACCAACGCCCTCGAGATGTGGCTGCGCCGGTTCGTCGTCAACCGCATCCCTGGCGCGAAGGGTGGGGAGGACCGCCTTGCCGGGGAGCCGACCGGCCCTTCACGCAGCGCCCACGAGGAGCTGGAGATCCACCCGGACGCGCACCTGGTCAGCGTGTTGATCGGCGGCCGGGTGCTCGCGGCTGACGGCAGCGACCTCGGCCAGTTGCTCGAGGTCGTGGCGGAGCCTTTCGAGTCGAGTGGGCTCGAGGTGGGCAGGCTGCGGGTCACCGAGATCGTCGTCGGCCGGCACTCGATGGGCGGCGAGCTCGGCTACACCGCGGACTGGAAGCAGGGTCCGTGGCTGGTCGCCCGCCTCGTTCAGCTGTGGCACCGGGGCGACCGAACCATTCCCTGGCGAGAGGTGTCCGGCATCGACTGGGAGGGCCGGACGGTCACCCTCCGCTGACCCGGAACCAGGTGCCGGTCGACGACAGGCCGAGGCGCCATTCGGTATGCCGTGCGCTCGCCTCCGTGGCCGCAGGTCCAGGTTCGTTGTGGAGCGCCGTCGCGGGGTCACATGGCCCCATCAGCGACGAGATTGGGGTCGGCCGCTCGGGTCCGGTATAGTCGGCGCACGCCAGCCACGGCTGGCGGTTTCTTTGCGCTACACGCTCAGGCGCGAAGCGTAGAGGACTCGGCCAGGTAGCTCAGTTGGTACGAGCGTCCGACTGAAAATCGGAAGGTCGGCGGTTCGACCCCGCCCCTGGCCACACATCGAAGCCGCAGGTCAGAATCCCTCTGACCTGCGGCTTTCTCGTGCAGCTCTGGCCTCAGTTGGGGCCGACGGGCCCGCGAGACTGACTGAAGTTGGCCTAGAGACCATGCAGAGAGCCTTGTTCCAAGCGATGCTCGTCCTTGGACGTGTGTTCGGGCCCAGTACGGTCACGTGTCGCCTCCCGAGCCGCGTGCACGGCATACGGGCTCTGGCTTTGACGCGGCTCAGAAGACCACGGTCCAGCCCTCCCGGCGGGCGTCCTCCTTGGTGTACGCGACACCGTCTACCTGGAGGCCGCTCGGGTCGAGGAGGGTGATGAGCCCGCCGGCGTTGCCGAGCGCGATCGGGGGCCGGATCGGCACCCGACGGGCCTCGCCGGCATCGAGGACACCTTGGAGGGGCATCCGCGCCTTGGTGCGGTCGGCTATGGACCAGCCGGCAAGGTCGACCGGCACGTTTCGGGCGTTGAGCAGGGTGACGGTCTCCCTCTCGGGCGCTGGCCCGGTCCCGTTGACCAGCGCCGCGATGATGCGGACGGAGTGGTAGACCTCGGGCTCTTGCGGACCGAAGGCCGGCAGAGCCTGACCCGTCACGTCGTCGGTGTGGAACGACTGCGACTGGAACACGAGGAAGATCGCAACCCACTGAGCCTGCCCCGGGAAGTGGAACAGCAGGCCCCCGTCCTGCCAGACGCCGTTGTCTGCAATGAACCGACCCGCGTTGCCCTGGTTCATGTGGACGTCGTGGATGCCGTTGCCGGGCAGGAAGCCGAAGACCTTGTCGGGCTTGGTCGACTCGGGTCCCCAACGCTCGCCGAACGCGTAGACCCTGGCTTCGGGGTCGACCGCTGCTCGGGTGACGTAGCGGTCGATGATGTCGGCGAGGTCGTTGCCCGGGCCGGGAGCGGTCGCGGGGACCGGACGGAGCGCGGTGCGGTCGAACAGGTTGCCGCGGAGGTAGTCGAGCGCGATCCCCCCGCGCTTGCTGGGGAGGACGTGGAACCCCTCTCCCAGCGACGGTAGACCCGCCGTCACTGGGTGCTCGAACGTCTCGGCAGCGAGGAACAGCAGTTCTGATGGCGGCGGCTTCGACAGGAAATCGACGGCGATGCGGAAGTCGACGTTCGCGGCCCGCACCCGCACTTGGTGGTGCGGCGTGTTGGCCCCGCGCTCCGCTCGCCCCTCGACAACTCTGCCCTTGAGCACTCCGTAGGACCTCAGAGCCACTCCGATCACCCCTCCAGCGCGTCCCCCGCTCAGTGGCTTCCACGGTACTGGCGCGGTGGGAGGGCCGCGCGCCGGATCGGGCCGGCTCGGGGTTTGGAATCCGACCTTCGGCCAGTGCGACCTGCATCCCGTTGACGTCAGGGGTCTTCGGTCAGGAGGGCGGCTTCGCACACCCGCTCTTCAGGGCCGCAGAGCCCCGGAACCAACGCTATCCGTCCAGGACCGACTCGATGGCCGCGGTGATCCGCTCCGACCTGGAGTGGTCGCCGAGCCGCCGAGTCAGGTATGCGTAGCCGAGTCCGTAGCGGGTGTCGGCGTAAGCGTCGCAGCCGCCGACCCCAGCCATCCCCAACCCGTACTCATCTGCCTGTAAGCCCGGCGTCCAGGCCACCTCGCGCTCCAGCAACCGGTCGTGAGCGACGACCACAGGGGAGCAGAAGGTGGAATGCAGCTCAGACCCGAGCAGGCTGGCGACCGGCCCCGCTGGGTCGACGAGACTCCCGTAGAACTGCGCGATCGACGCGGCGGTTGCATGCAGACCGATCGCGGGGAACTCGCAGGTACGCCACGGTTGGCCGTTGAGGACCGCAACATCCAGAGCACCGGGCGGGCGATTGAGACTTCTCCAACGCACCGACCCAGCCTGACCAGAGACCTCGGTGGGCCAGGTCGGAGCCGAGAGCTCGACGTCGGCCACCCGAGCCAGGTCCTCCACCGGGACACCGAAATGTGCGTCGAGAGCCAAGGGCACTGCGACCTCTCTGCGGAAGACCTCACCGACTCCACGGCCGGTGGCTGCCCTGATGGTCCCGGATATCAGGTGACCGTAGGTCAGAGCGTGTTCGGCAGGCGCGGTTCCGGGCTGCCACCCAGCGTGTCCTGGGCCCAGGGATCCGCGCGCTGCACGTCCCTCCATCCGCCGACCAGGTCGACGACCAAGCGGCCGCCTATGGAGACAGCCAGTCCGGCGCCCGTCTCCTCACCGGTGCTCAACAAGCCGGCGAACACCTCGCGCACCTCAGCGAAGCGGGTGTCTACGGTCCCACTCAGGGGCGGCAGGTGCACGCCCCCATTGTGGCTACCCGCGACGGCGATCACGGACGAACTCTTGAATGTCCGGACCATCGCGGCACCACCTCGGCAGCCGCGTCCCCCGACCCTCCTCGCGCGACCCAACCGCGGTATGCCGTCCGCGGACCAGGGTCACGTCGACGGGGGCTTGTACAGCTCGCGCACCGAGTCGTCAATGTCTCCGCCGCCGACCTCCACCGGCTCCATGTACAAGCGGGCCCTCGCGATCAGGCCGTCACGCACCTCCAGAATCGACACCCCGCTCATCGCGAATGGCGAGCCGTCCGTGTGGGATCCGCGCCAGTCCCACTCTCCCCACTCGACGGACCCGTTGACCGCCCATGCCGTCAGCTCGGCGGTGAAGTCGGGAACGCCCGCGAACACCGCCGACCAGTTCGAGAACACCTGGTCGCGTCCGCCGAAACCCCGGCTCGGGTGCAGTGGTTGGACGCTCTCGTAGTCCTTGGCGAACAACGCCGCCATCTGCGCAGCATCACGGGAGTTCAGAGCGCCCCTCAACCGGTCCAACATGCTGGCCATCCCGCCAACGTAGCCTTGCCGACCGGCCTCCCGCACACCTCGCGCCCGGATCGACGAACGCACGGCAACAGCGGCAGCCGCGCTGACGGCATACCCTTCATCGCCAGGCAGACGGAGCGCGATCATGCGCCGATCGGTCAGCCGTCCAGCTCCACGGGCGCTGCGCTGACGGCGGGGTCGAACTGGCCGCCCCCGAGCAGTGGGACTCCGTCGCCGAGGTGCAGGAGGAGCGGCAGCTCATAATGTCCTTCCCGCTTGGCCAGCTCCCGGTCCTGGGCCGCCAGCGTGCCCACCACGTCACAGATGCCCGACTGGAGCGTGACGAGGCATCCGTCGCGAACCGTGGCGACCACTCCCTTCACCGTGAACTTCATGAAGAGCTCGAGCCGCACGGTCGCCACCTTGGTGTCATCGAGGAACACGTCGACGTGGGGCTTGTGCGTCGACTCGATTGAGTGCGTCGCCAGGTCGAGGACCTCGCTGCTGTCGGGCGCGGCCAGGGTGCGTTCGGCCGCCTTCACGAGGTCCTCGTACTTTCGCCATCCGTCCATCACCAGGTCGCCGAGATCCAGGTCGAGCAGGCTGTGGGCGACGGTGGCAACCTGCTCGCCGACCGCTCCGAGCCCGGCCCGCGAAAGGTGGGCCATTGCGGCGGTGAGCGAGCCGAGGACGCCGTTCTTCTCGAGGGCGCTGGCCAGCGCCTTGACACTGTCCTTGTCGTCGTCGAACAGAAATGCGGATGCGGTTATCGATGGGGTGGCCATGGCTGTGGTCATCGGTCTCAGTCCCTCGTGGTCTCAGTGCTGATCTCAGTGATGCGGGATTCGAGGTGGGGCTGCAGCCTCACCGCGATGCTGGGCGGGGAGTTGCGGTCGGGATCGGTGCGCGTGAGGGCGGGCTGCCCGTGCGCTTCGGTGCGGACATGCTGGGCCACCCACCTGCGCTGCCGCCGGTTGCGCTCCCGACGAGCCGTAGCCGCCCCCACGGCAGCTGGCAACAGCAGCGCGATGGCGAACAGCAGCCACAGGAGCCATCCGGACCCGGTGTCAGAGATGATGTCGAACGACCTCGTGGCCAGCGGGCGCCCGTCGGGCGTGGTCAGTGACACCGTGCTCGTGTCGCCGTCGGCACCCCGGACGACGGTCCCTCGCCCGGAGACGGTTCCGTCGGCACCGACCGTGATCTCGCCACCCGCGAGGCGGTCACCGCCGAGCAGCACCGTGAGATGGCAGGCCGCAAACCTCGGGTCCAGCTTGGCCAGGATGCGGACAGCCGTTCCTGACGGGCCCCGGCGCGGTGTCAGCTGCATGCTGCGGACGTCACGTTCCGTGGGGACGCAGCCCCGCGGCGCGGGGGTCCTCACCGACAGGCTTGCCGTCCCTGTCACGACACGGGTTGCCCGGACCAGGCCTCCAGGGGCGATCACGGCGCCGCGACCCCCCGTCAGGTTGGCTGCGACGACGGGGACTCGGTTACCGCCGGTCACCGTGCCGTCGCCCACGCGCCGCCAACTCGCCGGACCCACGCTCGGCACGCTCGGGGATCCGCCGCTGGGCACGCTGACCGTGAAGCTGCCGGTCACGGTGTGTCCTCCGGGGGAGGCCCCGACGCAGGTGTTGTCCGTGCAAGAGCCGTCCGGGCTGATCGAGAAGCGGGTGCCGGTGGTGAGCTCGTCCTCACCCACCCGGGTGCCATTTCGGTCGACGCCGTAGGCGTGGTAGACCATACCGAAGCCGGGATCGACCTCAGCGTGGCTCGGGCTCAGCTGGAGGCTGGCCAGCCCTCCCGGCCGCAGCGGCGTCTGGTTGCGCGCCACGACCCGGAGGTTGACCTTATCGCTGAGGACGCGATCCAGGAGGGTGACGCTCCCTGTCACCGTGTGGTCACCAAGCTCCTTCGCCGTGCAGGTGGCAGCGGCGCACACGCCCTCGGTCGAGATGGAGAGCCTGGTGTAGTCGGTGAGGTCGACGACGGCACGGTCGGCGCCGTCCACGCCGGTGGCCGTGTACGTGACCTTGTCACCGGCGACTATCGTCGCCGAGCGAGGGTTGAGCCGGACGCTGACGATATCGCTCGACAAGACCAGCAGTGGCGCCTCGCCCTTGATCGTTCGGCTTCCGTCGACCACAGAGCCCATGACGGTATGCCGTCCCAGCCGGCTTGCGGTGCAGGTCGCCTGAGCGGCCTCACCGGCTTTGGCGGCCTGGCCGGCTTGGGCGGTCTCACAGGAGCCGTTCGGGCTAATCGACCACGACGTCTTGGTGGTGACTTCGTCGAGCCGGTTTCCATACGAGTCCGACCCATAGGCGTGGTAGGGCTGCTTTCCGCCAGCGGGGACCGCCGCCTCAGCCGGGTCGATGGTCAGGGTGGCGATCGGCCCGGGTGTCACGTCCATCTGAGCGGTTCCGCTGAACGTGCCGTCAGCCGTGGTGACCGTCCCGGAGACCTCGTAGGTCTGTGCCTTCGTGGCCGTGCACACCCTTCCGGCACAGGAGCCCGGCTGGCCGATCGAGAACGAGGCGTCGTGGGTCACCTCGCCACGCCGGTTATCGAACTTGTCCGAGCCGTAAGCGCGGTAGGCCTGCTCTTGGCCGGCCGTCACTGTCACCCGGGTCGGGTCGAGCTGCACCTTGGCGAGCGGTCCGGGCACAACGTCCAGCTGGGCGCTCCCGCCGACCTCGTTGCCAGCCACGCCGACGGTCGCGACCACGGTGTAGCCCTGCGCCCTGGTCGCGCCACAGACCTCTTCAGTGCAGGAGCCCGGCGCGCCGATCGAGAAGGAGGCATCCCGGGTCATCTCGCCCAGCGAGTTGCCGAAGGCGTCGGAGCCATAAGCCCGGTAGCGCCGCCCCTGCCCGGCGGTGACCTTCGACTGCGATGGGAGAACGCTCAGTGTGGTCAGCGGACCAGGCACCACGTCCAGCTCGGCGGTTCCGCTGACCATCATTCCAGCGACCACGACGGTGCCGGTGACCGTGTGTGTGCTGGGCGAAGCGGAGGTGGCGCCGCAGGAGGAACCATGGCAGGAGCCGTCCGGGTCGATCGAGAAGACCGCCATGTCCGTGACCTTGTCGAGCGCGTTCCCGTAGGCGTCCCAGCCGTAGGCCAGGTAGGGCTGCTCGCGGCCAGCCGTCACCGTTGACTGCCGCGGCTCGATGCGCACCTTGGCGAGCGGTCCCGGCAGCACGTCCAGCTCGGCAGTCCCGCTGACCTGCTCCTCGCCGACGTCGACCGTGCCGGTGACCGTGTGCGTGCGCGGCGTCGCCGAAGTAGCGGTGCAGGAGGCGCCTTGACACGAGCCATCGGGGCTGACCGAGAAGACCGTCTTCGCCGTGACCTCGCCGAGCGCGTTGTCGTAGGCGTCCCAGCCATAGGCACCGTACGCCCTGAACTGCCCTGCGCTGATGACCGCCGTCGGCGGGCTCAGGCTCAGCTTGGCGAGCGGTCCGGGCACCACCTCGAGGTGCGTCGTTCCGCTGATGGCACGATCCGCCAGCTGGACGGTGCCCGTCACGGTGTAGCCCTGCGCCTTCGTCGCCGTGCAGACCGCGCCCGCACAGGAGCCAGGCGCTTCGATCGAGAACGTGGTGAAGGAGGTGACGTCGCCCAAGTAGTGGTGCTGGGCGTCATAGCCGTAGGCGGCAAGTGTGGCTCGCGCGCCGGCCTCGATCACCGCCGGCTTCGGCACCAGCTCCAGGCTGGCGAGCCGCTTCAGTGGTCCAGGGCCCCGGTGCCTGGGCACGACCTGGAGTGCCGCCCAACCGACGAGCGTCCCGCCCCCGAGGTGGGCCGTGCCGGTGACGGTGTGCCGCCCGAACTTGGATGCGGTGCAGGTGGCGCCGACACATGAGCCGTCCGGGCGCGCCGAAAGGCGGTGTGTCGCACTGAAAGTGATCGCGAAGGTGGTCTTGGCGGTGACGTCGCCCAGGTCGCGCCCGGCGGCATCGAAGGCCTCCGCCGTGTAGGTGACCGGCTCGCCGGGGAGGATGAACCTCCTGGCCGGGCTCAGCACCAACCGGCCCACGGGTGCTGCGCGGCCAACGAACCGGCGCGGCGCCTGGACGGCGTCATGCGGGCGCGGGTTCCCCCGCGGTTCCCCGGTCGCGCCGGCGCGGCGCTGGGGGCCGCCCTGACCCTGCGCCGGCCCGGTCGCCCGCTCGGCCGGGTGGGGTGAGGCCTTGGTCTGGTCCGGCGGCTTGGGGGTCGCCGACGGAGGCAGCACGCGCAAGACCGCCGTGTCACTCACGGCGTGCTTGTCCCGGTCGATGGTGCCCGTGACGCTGTATCTGGCCGGCTTGTCGGCAGTACAGGTGGCGCCGACGCAGGTGCCCCCTGAGCTCATGGCGAAGCGCGTGTATGCCGTGACGTCGCCGAGGTCGTGGCCCGCGGCGTCGTAGCCCTGGGCCGTGTAGGCGAGGTCGGCCCCGGCGTGGATGGATGCCTGTGCCGGGCTGATCACGACTCGGGCAAGGCTTCCCGGAGGTTTCGGTTTCCCCTGCGGGGTGGCGGCGTCAGAGCCTACCGCCGAAAGAGCCGGTGCCGCGCCCGCCACAGCCAGGCTCAGGGCCATGGCTGCCGCGATAGCGAGAAGAACTTGGCGTGGCGCCGTCCCATGGCGCGCTAGCCTCTGCCGCTGCGAGTGCGGCGTTGTCTCGATTTGCTCACGGTGAGACATCGGTTCCCCACTAACCGGCGCCACGCCCTGACCTTGACGGTCGCCAGGCGCTTTGCCTGCCGGCTCGCGGCTACCGCAGTCACCGGCAGCCGCTCCTGGCCGAAAGGAGGGGATCTGGGGTGCTTTAGATACATCCTCCGGGACGTGAAGCCGACAGCGCAGGTCTTCGCGCGAAACCGCCCCAGTCGGCAGCCCTTGCTGGGCTGCGCACGCGGGGGGTTACTTCAGTCGAGAATGCGCGAGCGGCGGCGGAGCATGACCCACACGAGCGCCCCAAGTCCGACGATGACGACCAGGGCGGGAACGAGAAGGACCGCTGCCACCAATCTCGCAGTTGTCGTCATGGCCTTCGTCCCCTCGCCGCGTGCGTCCTCCAGTGCTCGGGTGGAGGTTGGCCCGGGGAAGTGCTCGTTCACCAGATCAGAAAGTGCTCACTTCTGCTCGGTCCTGACCGTAGACCTCTCGGTCCCACAGGGCGCCGACGATGCGAGCCATGCCCTGGGTGAGGTGGCGGCGGTAGGTGCTGAACGGCAGGCCGAGCACCGCGGCCGCCGCCTCCTGGGTGGCGGCTGGATGCAGGTACGTTCGGTCGACCGCCCGCAGCAGCCGGTCGTCTCGAGGATGCTGGCCGAGGGTTGCAGCCGCGGCTTCACGCAGGATGCCTGCCAGGGCCGATGCGCCTGAGGCCCCGGTAGCACCTCGATCGAGGACGAGCCGGGTTCGAACAAGCGGGTTTCGCGCGAGCGCGTCCGGCCGCCGCAGGTCCTTGAACCCCTGGCGCACCACTGCCTCGAAGTCAGAGTGGGACAGAACCAGGCAGGAGACGGCGGGTGCGTGTGGCGAGAGGTCCGTGTCCTCTCCCAGCGCGCGCTCGGTCCACACGCGAGTCATGGCCTCTACCGACACCTTGCGGAAGTCATGGGCAAACAGCCCGTAGTGCCGATCACCGACGATGAAGTCGGCGCCCTCGGCGCGGGGAAGGTCGGCTGCGGCGAAGTACTCGTTCCACTTGTCCGGGTCGGCCAGGGCCAGGAAGTCCCACGAGAGGTGCGGCGTGGTCAGCTGCTTCTGCAGGGTCACGATCGGGGCGGCGTTCAGCGTCGGCGAAGGGCCCTGGTAGTCGCAGCGGTCAACCACGAAACGGCACAGCGTCACCGCCTCACCAGGTCGCGGCGGTGCGGTGCGGTGTGCGAAGTCCCAAGCTGCACCGGCGCCCGGGTCGGCCTGGATGTCCTCCGGGGACGCGCTCGTGAGCTCCACGATCGCCAGCATCCCTTGCGGCTTGCCGTCCTGGTCACGGAGCACCGAGAACGCCTCCGGCTGGCTGTCCAGCCAACGCGCAGCGATCGCCGCCGACGCCTCGCCCTCCCAGGTCCGGACCAGCTCGATGATCGCGCCGCGGTCCAGGGCGGCTGCGGGTGAGGGGTAGTGCTGGCCCCAGGACCCCCAGTCGACTGGGGACATCGCTGCGCGCACCCGGTGGAAGAGGAACTTCAGGTCGAAGATGGCTCGCTGCTGCTCCCGTCCGCGGGTCGCGCGGAGGCTCGCGAGACCGTGATCACGGATCTGTTCGAAGACCCGTCGATAACTGTCGAAGTCGCGCCATCGGAGATCGGCGTCGAGGACGTCGCGGGCCAGGTCATGCGGTGCGAGGCCATCCGGTCGGGACTCGACGAAGGACAACCCCTGCAGCCAGGAGAACACCTCGTGCACCTCGTCCAGCCGCAGGACCTCGCGAAGCAGCGCCTCGGTTGTGCACCGCGCGATGGCGCAGGTGGCCAAGGCGGCACGACGGTGGGTATCGGGCACCGTCTCCGCGAAACGCGGAAGGAGCAGCGCGACCAGATCCAGCGGCAGCTCCTCGGGCTCCACCACGCCACCGCGGAGCAACAGATCAGTCAGCAGCGCCAGCCCGAGCGGGTGTCCGTACGTGAGGCGCAGAACCGTCCCATGGAGGTCTTCCGCGAGGCCCGCCTTGCGCAGGAAGGCGCGGCTGTCCCCGGGAGCCAGGTTGCGCAACGACACGACGCGCAGCAGCAGTCCCCACGACGGGTCCCCGCGCCACGCCGCATTCGGGGCATTCCGGCTGGCGATCACCGTGATCGCGGACGCAGGTAGCCGGGGAAGCAGTCGTGCGCGGAACCATCCGCCCAGCGGCTCGAGGAGCTCAAAGGCATCCAGCAGCAGCACCAGCCGCCCGGTGCCCTGGGCCAGGCAAATGGGCTCGTCCCCACTCGGAACGGCCAGCACCGGTTCGAGGGCCGCCAGCACGCTCGTGGTGGAGGGCTCGACATCATGGCCATCGAGGCGGACCACCGTGGCTCCGGCCTGGGCGCTGACCTCTCCGAACACCCTGAGCAGGCTGGTCTTCCCGATGCCTCCAGGCCCGTGGAGATAGAGCACCGAGAAGGACGGGTCAGTGGCATGGTGCAGAGCCGCACGGAAGAGGTCGATCTCAGCCTGCCGACCCACGAACCGAGTGCGCTGGTGCTCCGTGAGCACGTCACCAAGCGTCCCCGAGGAGCGCTGCCCGACGCTCGTCATGGTTCGACGGTAGTGCCCAAGGCTTGTGCAGGACAGAGGTCGCCCGCCACGCCGGGACCGACGGACCACGCACGGCAACAGCGGCAGGCACGCCCGCGGCATACCTCTCTGTCGTCGTTCAGCCGGAGCGCGCTGTGCTGGCGACTTCCGTCACCAGACCGGCGAACGGCAGGGGGCACCCCTCCGTCTCCGCGCACACCATCAGGTCGTCGCACCCGACCTTGATCGCCGCCGCGAGCCTTTCGCGGATCACCTGCAGGTCGGCGATCCGGGCGTCCACCTCGGCCAGCTTCTCCCTGGCCAGCGCGGCGAGCCCCGTGTCCGGGCCGCGGTGGTGGTGCCGCCCGACCTCGAGCAGCTCGGCCACCTCATCGAGCGTGAACCCCAGGCGCTGCGCCGCCTTGATCACCCGCAGCACCGTCACCGTGTCGGACGGGTACAGACGGTGGCCGCCCAGGGTCCGCTCCGGGTCGGGCAGCAGGCCTCGCCGCTCGTAGTAGCGCAGGGTCTGCACGTTGACCCCGGCCGCCCGCGCCACCTCTCCTGCCCGCAAGGACGTTGAGGCGTATGCCGTCACGGCGCCAGCCTGCCCAGGCTCGCCTCCGCGCGGGCGGCGAGTCCGGAAAGGACGGCGGCGCGCTCCGGCGGAACGTCGACCTCCAGCCGGACATGGCCAAATGCCCCGTTGCCGGCCTGCTGCCCGGGCCTCGTGCCAGCCTCGCCCTCGGTCTCCTCCACGACCCGGAAGCTGAAGAAGGAGCAGCAGGCCGTCTCTTTCGCGGCGAGGGCGGACGCCCGCGCGGCCACCTCCGGACCCCCGGCCAGCCTCACCACCAGGTGCGTGTCGTCAACCTGGATGACCTCCTCGACGACCTCTTCGAAGAGTGTGTCGAACTCCGCCGCACGCACCGGCCGCTCGACGGTCGGGAGCGTGCAGGCGTCGACAGCCGCCCACGACAAGTCCGAACGTGACAGTTCCGACAGTCCGGACAGCTCCGGCAGCCCTGACAGTCCCGACATCTCGACCAACCCCATGGGTACCTCCTCAGCCGGACCACCCGGCATACCCGAGCCTAGATCTGTACTTAGGTACCGAATGCAAGTCTGCCTCCGAGTCCGATGAGCTGTTCCCCGCTGGCGTGTGCTCGAGCGGCGGCGCTGCGCCAATCCGTACCGCCGGAAGCCCCAACGTTCTACGCTCGTTGGGTGGTGAGTTTCCGCCTCAGAGTCATCGTCGGAGTCGCGCTGGCGTTCCTCGGCCTGATCTGGGCGCTTCAAGGCTTCGACGTCCTTGGCGGGAGCGGCATGAGCGGCAAGCCGATCTGGGCTGTGATCGGGTCTTTCCTCGTGGTGGTCGGAGTCCTGCTCATCCTGGGCGGGCGCCGCGCCGGTCCGCCGCCCCGCCCCTAGGACGGCACGCGGCGCTGGAGCCCGTCAGCTGTGGCGTCCGACTCCTACACACGGAGGGCCCACGGCCGGACGTTCGTTCAGGTCAGGGTCTCTCGGACGGCCGCGAAGAGGGACCGAGCGCGCTCGTTGGCGGGCAGGTCGTCGACCAGCACGGCCCGGCCCTCGGAGTCGGCGAGCGGGATCCGCCAGTTCGGGTACTCCTCGTCGGTGCCGGGCTGGTTCTGGATCCGCCGGTCGCCCACCGCGTCGACCAGGGCGACGCCGTGCATCAGCGACGGCGCGGCGGCCAGCAGCCGGTAGAGCGCCTCAACGGTCTCCTGCTCGGTCGGGTCGTCTCCGAGCAGCCCGCGCTCGCGGCACATCCCCAGGACCCGCGCCTTCTCGGCCTGGTCGGCCGCAACCTCCTCCTGCACCGGCCGGGTCAGCAGCCCCAGCCGCTGGCGCAGCGCGATGTGCTCACCGGCGAGGTAGCCCGCTGTCGGCGGCAGGTCGTGGGTGTTCACCGAGGCCAGGCAACCCCGGCGATATTGCTCCGGGGGGATCGGGGTGTGGTCCGGAGCGTTTTCGAACCACAGGATGGATGTGCCGAGCAGGCCTCTGGCGGCAAGGTATTCCCGCACCCACGGCTCGAACGTCCCGAGGTCCTCACCGACGACAACGGCTCCGGCGCGCTGGGCCTCCAGGCACAGGATGCCGATGAGCGCCTCGTGGTCGTAGTAGACGTAGTTGCCCTGGCTGGCCGGCAGCCCTTCCGGAACCCACCACAGCCGGAAGAGCCCGAGCACATGGTCGACCCGGACGCCGCCCGCGTGCCTGAGGATCGTCCGCAACATGTCGCGCCATGGGGCGTAGCCCACCTCGGCCAGCCGGTCGGGGTGCCATGGCGGCTGCGACCAGTTCTGCCCTTGCTGGTTGTACATGTCCGCCGGCGCGCCGACGGTCGCGCCCTCGGCGAGCACGTGGCGGAGGGTCCATGCGTCGGCGCCCTGCCAGTGGACGCCCACGGCGAGGTCGTGCACGATCCCCAGACCCATCCCGCACTCCCGGGCCGTCGTCTGGGCGGCCTGCAGCTGCTGGTCCACCACCCACTGCAGCCAGCAGGCGAAGTCGATCCGATCCTGCAGGCGCTCTCGCTCGGCGTCGGCAGTCGGGCTGTGGAGCGACGCGGAGTCCCACCACGGGTCGTCGGCGCCACGCTCCGCCCGCACGGCGCACCACAGCGCGAAATCCTCCAGACCCTCCCCCTGCTGGGCCTTGTAGCGCTCGAAGAGCGCCTGGCGCCCCGGCGAGCGAGGCACGGCATACACCATCTCCAGGGCCTCGAGCTTGCGGGCGTATGCCGGGTCGCGCCGGAGCTGGGACGCGTCGCGGTTGCCCGTGCGAGACTCCGCGGCCAGCTCGTCCATGCGGACCCGGTCGGCGGCCGCGAGGTAGGCGCACTCCGGTATCGCCTCGACCCGGATGTAGAGGGGGTTCCAGAAGCGACGCGTGGCGGGCAGGTAGGGAGAGTTCTCGACCGGGGGAACCGGCTCGGCCGCGTGCAGCGGGTTGACGAGGACCCAGTCAGCACCCTCCGACCCGGCGATGGCTGCGAGATCGGCGAGGTCGCCGACGTCACCCACCCCCCACGAGCGTTCGGAGCGCACCGAGTAGAGCTGCGTCATCAGGCCCCAGGTCCGGCTGCGCCCGGTCCGGCCCGGAAGCTCGTCGGCGGTCGTGAGGCGCTGCGGCACGACGGCCAGGGTCGCCTCGTCCTGCCGCCCTCGCGACTCGGCCCGCAGCACGTGCCAGCCCAGAGGCAGCTCCGAGGGCGTCCAGAAGGTCGCCCGCCCGATCATCACCCCGTCCACCTCGCGTGGGGGCACCCACACGTCGGCCTGGTAGGTCGGCCACTCCCGGTCGTGCTCGTCGACGATCCACACCCGGACCGGGTCGCCGTCGTTGACGTGCACCGGCACCTGAACGGCGGCACCCTGCCGCTGGACCACGGTCGGTGGGAGCAGCTGGCGCCAGGCGTGGTTCTCCCGGTCGGCCACGGCGCTCTCGACCGCTTTGGCGGTGCCGGCGTCGACGCCGAGTGACGCGAGGGTGCGGGTGAGCGTGGCAGCCGACACCGCGTGCAGGTCGCCGTAGAAGCCCCAGAAGTCGACGCCGACTCCGTGCGCCCGAGCGAGCGCCTGCAGACGGTCCAGGGCCGGCGGCTCCTCGGTGGGGTCTCCGTCGTGGTGCGTCATCACCCTGTCTGCCCCTCCGCCGCCGCTACGACCTGCGCTGTGCTTCCGCGGGGATTGTGCCACCACGAGACCCGCAGGCAGCCCACTCGCTCACGGGGTCGTGTGGCCTGCAGCGCGCGCCGGGCTCACGGCATACGCCCAGGCACACGCACGGGGATGCGCACGGCGATACGCACACGGCACACGCACACGAGAGCTCAGGGAACCACCACCGCCCGGCCGCGCAGGGTCCCGGCATGCAGCCGGGCATACGCCTCGGGCGCGTCGTCGAGCGAGAACCGCTCGGTCTCGACGTGGATGTGGCCGCTGCGGGCGAGGTCCAGCACCTCGAACAGCTCGCTCCGGGTGCCCCAGTAGGGTGCCCGCACCTTGGTCTCGTACGGCAGCGTGAAGATGCCGACCGGCACCGCACCCGCACCCACGCCGACGACCACGATCTCCGAGTCGTAGTGCGTCAGCTTCGCCGCGAGCGCGGTCGTCGGCTCGATGCCGACGAAGTCGAATACTGCTGTCGCACCGCGCTGTCCGTTGAGGCCCCGCACCTGCGACACCGCCGAGTCGTCGGAGTGGAACGTGTGGTGGGCACCCACATCCCGGGCCAGGGCGAGCTTCTCGTCGGAGACGTCGAGTGCGACCACCGTGGCGGGGGACATGGCCCGCAGGATCTGGATGGCGATGTGGCCAAGTCCGCCGGCGCCGATGACGACGGCCACCGACCCCGGCACCAGGGCTGGAAGGCTCGGCTTGATCGCGTGGTACGGCGTCAGGCCCGCATCGGTGAGCGCGACGTTGGCGACCGGGTCGAGGTCGCCCAGCGGCACCAGGTGGCGCGGGTCGTCGACGAGCATGTACTCGGCCATGGCGCCGGGGCGGCCGAGCCCCGGGGCCTGGATGGCGCGCTCGGCAGCCACGCGGCAGTAGTTCTCGGCACCCGTCGCGCAAGCGGGGCAGACGCCGCAGCCCCACGGGCCGTAGACAGCAACCGAGTCGCCGACCTGGGCGGAGGCGACACCGTCACCCACCTCGTGGACGATGCCCACGCCCTCGTGGCCAAGCGTCATCGGGAGTGGGTAGCCGAAGCCGGTGATGTACTGCTCCTTCGGCAGGCTCATCACGAACTCGTCGGAGTGGCAGGCGCCTGCGGCGGTCACCTGGAGCACGACCTGGCCCGGGCCAGCCTCGGGCTTCTCGACCTCCATGACGCGAGGCGGTTGGCCAACCTCGACGTACTGCAGCGCCTTCATGTTTCGTCCCTTTGTCGTGGCGGGCAACCTGCCGGCAGCCGACGCTAACAGCCGGGCTGTCGCCACGGGTGGACGTCGGTCCCCTGGCGCTCAGCCGGCGGTGACCGGCGCCTTCAGGCCATATGCCGTGGCATGGCTCCCCGAGGTGACCGTCACCACCAGGCCTCCGGCAGACCGGAGTGGCAGCGCCATGCAGCCCGACGAGGCGAACACCTCGGCCACGGGTCCGTCGAGGACGACCCGCACCGACCCCCCGTCGAGCGGCATCGCCCACTCGCCGTCTGGGGTGCAGGCCTGCAGGCTCCCGCCGGCTTCCCGAAGGCTGAGCACCTCCTCACCCGACTCGGCCGCGATGACCAGGCCGGCCCCGCCCGACCCCGGGCGCACCTGCCAGTCGATGTCGGCAGTGGCGGCGATTGCCACGGCATCTCCGGCCAGCAGGTCCATGCCGGGCTCCCGCAGTGCCACGAGGTTCGGGTGCGGCTCGGCGGCGACGACTCCGCCGGCTCGGGTCAGCAGGTGCGGGATGCTGTTCGCGCCCGTCCAGCGCCTACCCTCGTCGGCCACGCCGCGCAGCCAGTAGATCAGGCCCCGCCGCCCCTCGGCATCGGTGAAGGTCGAGCCGGCATAGTAGGACGGCCCATAGGTCAGGCGGCCCCAGTGCTCGGGGGTGAACCGTCCGTCGGCATAGGACCCGACGGCATACGCCTCATAGTGCAGGACAAGGGGCTCCCAGACCGACACGGTGAGCACCCACTTGTCCCCCATGGGGAACAGCTGCGGGCACTCCCACACCCTTCCCGTCCACAGGGGATCGGACTCGCCGGTATGCCGGCCGGCCAGCTCCCCGTCGAAGGTCCAGGTCCGCAGGTCGCGGGACGAGTGCACGAGCGCGGTCGCGGTGCCGTCGGCCAGCCCGGCGCCCATGAGCATGCGCCACCGGTCGCCATCGTGGAACACGAACGGGTCCCGGTAGGCGACCGCGTCGACGCCCTCCGGCAGGGCAGCGAGGACCTCCCCCTTTGCCCAGGCGTTCCAGTCGGCGGCGCGTGGGTGGGCGACGCGAACCCGGCCGATCTGCGCGTCGTCGAGACTCACCGTGGTGTAGAACAGCGCAGGCTCGCCCTCAGACGGGGTGACGATGCTGCCCGACCAGCAGCCGTCGTCGCCCTCGCCCGGGGCCAGCGCGACCTCGTGCTCGGTCCAGTGCAGGAGGTCATCGCTGGTCGCATGTCCCCAGTGGCAGTCGGGGCGCCACTCGACCTGGTCCGGTACGTACTGGAAGAAGAGGTGGTACTGGCCGTCGCGGTAGGTGAGGCCAAGGGGGTCGTTGATCCAGCCGGAGTCAGCCGTCAAGTGGAGGCTCGGGCGGGTGGTGTCGCCGCTCGGGTGGACATCGCTCACGGCGTCATCCTTGCGGACCAGACCGGCTCGCAGGGCGCCGGTCCGGCGAGCGGCGTAGCGCCGGGTCCGGCGGATGGCGTGGCTCAGGAGTCGAAGCCCAGGCCCATCCGGTCAAGGCTCCGCAGCCAGAGGTTTCGCCGCCCCGTGCGGTCGGCCTGCGCCAGCGACCACCGCGTGGCCTGGATGCCGAGGTAGGCGAGCGGCTCCGGCGGGAAGGGCAGCGGGCGCTGCCGCACCATGTCGAGCCGCGTGCGCTCGGTCGGCCGGCCGGACAACAGGTCCAGCATGACGTTGCCGGAGAAGCGCGCGGCCCCGACGCCGAGCCCGGTGTGGCCGAGGGCGTAGGCGACCCGGCCGCGCAGCGCCGTGCCGTAGAACGCGAAGAACCTGGTGCAGGTGTCGATCGCCCCACCCCAGCGGTGCGTGAAGTGCAGACCCTCGAGCTGCGGGAACGTCTCGAAGAAGTGACCCGCCAGCAGGCGGAACGTCGCATCACGCTGGTCGTACTCCGGGCGCACCCGCCGGCCGAAGTGGTAGATCGCGTCGTAGCCGCCCCAGAGGACCCGGTTGTCCGCCGTCAGCCGGTAGTAGTGGAACTGGTTGCCGGAGTCGCTGACCCCCTGGCGGTTCCGCCAGCCGACCGCATCGAGCTGCTCGTCGCTGAGCGGCTGGCTGACCAGCACGTAGTCATAGACGGGGACGATGTGCCGGCGGACTCGCCGCAGCAGTGGGGGGAAGGCGTTGGTGCCGAGCGCGACCCGGTCGGCCCGGATCGTCCCGCCGTCGGCGGCCAGCACCACGGTGTCGCCTTCGCCCCGCAACGCCTGCACCGTGGTTCCCTCCACGACCTCGACGCCCGCCCGTTCCGCGGCCGCAGCGAGACCCCACGCAAGTCTGGCCGGGTCCACCATGGCGTTGCCCGTCCGGTCCCAGACACCACCAAGGTATGCCGGTGAGCTCACCTCCGCGCGAACCGCCGCCTGGTCGAGGAAGCCGGGCCGGCCGGCGAGGTCACGCAGCTGGTGGGGTGTCGTGGCCACGTCGAGCGAGCCGGTCCGCTCGAAGCCGCAGTCGATCTCGTACTTGGCGATGGCCACCTCGATCTCATCGAGGTTCTCCAGCCCCAGCTCCTCGAGCCGGTCGTACTCCCGCGGGAAGCGGGCGCGACCGTTGGCCTCGCCGTGGGTCAGGCTCGCGGAGCAGAAGCCCCCGTTGCGGCCCGACGCCGCCCAGCCGATGCGGTCTGCCTCCACGAGGACGACGTCACGGCCGGGGTCGCGCTCCTTGGCGAGCAGGGCGGTCCACAGACCGGTGAACCCGCCGCCAACCACGGCGAGCTGCGTGCGCCGCTGCCCGCGAAGGCTCGGCCGGGAGTCAGGTCGCTCCGGGGTGTCGAGCCAGAACGGCTCCCGCCGGGCATCTCGCCAGGTGCTGTCCAGGTCTCCGTGGCCCATCCCTGCCTCCGTCACCGCGTGCTCCGGCACGCATCGCCGGCTCGGGCCCGAAGTCTGGCAGTTGCGCACGACGGCCCGTCCAACGGGTGGAACCGAGCAGCGCCCGACTGTGCCGACGGCTCGAGGGTCGGTACGGTCGTCCTGAGCCCAGGGTCCACCCATGGCCGCGGCGTGCACCCAGGCACCCGGCATACGCCATCGTCCCGTCGACCTGCGAAAGAGGCCGTTCGATGTCTGCCAGTGCAACCATCCCGTCCATCATGCGCGCCAGCGTCCTGCTGGAGAAGCAGAAGATCGAGATGCAGGAGCGCCCCGTGCCGCGCCCCGCACCCGACGAGGTGCTCATCCATGTCCGCTCCGTCGGGGTCTGCGGCTCCGATGTCCACTACTACATGGAGGGCCGGATCGGTGACTTCGTCGTCGACCGGCCGATCGTGCTGGGTCACGAGGTGTCCGGCGTCATCGTCGACGTCGGATCCGAGGTGTCACCGGACCGGGTGGGGCAGCGCGTGGCCATCGAGCCACAGCGGCCCTGCCGCAGGTGCCGGCACTGCAAGACCGGTCGGTACAACCTCTGCGAGCGGATGGAGTTCTACGCGACCCCGCCGATCGACGGGGCGTTCTGCGACTACGTCGTCGCGCCCGCGGACTTCGCCCATCCCGTGCCCGATGCGCTGTCCGACCACGCGGCCGCGCTGCTGGAACCGTTCTCGGTCGGCATCTGGGCCTGCACCAAGGCGCGGGTCGAGCCGGGCTTCCGGGTCTTCGTGACCGGCGCCGGCCCGATCGGCGCGCTGGCGTCGCTGGCGGCCCGGTCGTTCGGCGCCAGCGAGGTGGTCGTGACCGACCTCGTGGAGTCTCGCCGGGGTCGCATCCTCGGCTTCGGCGCCACCTCGGCCCACGACCCCCGCGACCCCGACTTCGACGTCAGAGCCCTTGCGGCGGATGCCTTCATCGAGTGCTCGGGGGCCACCCCGGCGGTCGTGTCCGGCCTGGAGGCGCTGCGCGGCGGCGGGGTCGCGGTGCTGGTAGGGCTGGGGGCCGAGCAGATGGCGATTCCCGTGCAGCACCTGATGAACAAGGAGCTCATCCTCACCGGCGTGTTCCGGTATGTCGACACGTGGCCGAAGGCCATGGCGGCAGCGATGCAGCCCGGCATCAACCTCGACGGGCTGGTCACCGCGGAGTTCGAGCTCGAGGACACCGAGGCCGCGCTCACGAGCGACTCCGACCCGCTGAGCATGAAGTCGGTCGTGGTGGTGTCGCGGGCATGAGCATCCTCGACACCTTCTCCCTGCAGGGCCGCACCGCCATCGTCACCGGCGGCTACCGGGGCCTGGGTCTTGCCTTCGCCCGGGGCCTTGCCGAGGCGGGCGCCGACCTCGTGCTCGGTGCCCGCGACGAGCGGGCCTCGGTGGAGGCCGCCGCACGGCTGGGCGAGGAGACCGGCCGGACCGTCGTGGGCGTGGGCCTCGACGTCTCCGACCGCGCGTCGGCCGAGGCGGCCGTCGCGACGGCGCTCGAGGCCACCGGGCGGCTCGACATCCTCGTCAACAACGCCGGTGCCTGCTTCCACCGCCCGGCGCTGGAGGTTCCCGACGAGGAGTGGCGCGAGGTCTTCGACACCAACGTGACCGGGCTGTGGCTGATGAGCCAGACCGCTGGCCGGCACTTTGCCGGGCACGGCGGCGGCACGATCGTCAACATCGGCTCCATCTCGGCACAGATCGTCAACCGCCCGCAGTGGCAGCCGGCATACAACGCCTCGAAGGCCGCCGTCCACCAGCTCACCAAATCCCTTGCGGCAGAATGGGCGCCGCTCGGAATCAGGGTCAACGCCGTGGCACCGGGCTACGTCAAGACCGACATGGCACCCGTCGACGAGCCGCAGTTCAAGGCCCGGTGGATCGACGACGCGCCCATGCAGAGGTATGCCGTGCCCGAGGAGATCGCCCCCACGGTCCTGTTCCTCGCGTCGGACGCGTCGAGCTTCATGACGGGCTCGGTGGTGGTCGTGGACGGGGGCTACACGCTCTTCTGAGTGGACCCGCTCCCGGCGCTCGCGCTGCGGCATCGCAACGACTGCCCAGCCCCCTTACCATCGGTGCATGGAGCTGTGGGAGCGCTCCGCTGGGCTGGAGGCGCTCGACGACCTGCTCCGCGAAAGCGCCAAGGGCGGTCGCATCGCCGTCGTCTCAGGCGAGGCCGGCCTGGGCAAGTCCGCCCTCGTGGCGGAGTTTGCGCGCCGTTGCGGAGCACGCGCACGGGTGATGTGGGGCCAGTGCGACCGGCTCGCCACGCCGCGCGTCCTGGGACCGCTTCACGACATCGCCCGGCACACCGGCGGCGGGCTCTCAGCCCTGCTCACCATGGGCGCCGCGCAGGAGGAGGTCTATTGCGCCTTCCTCAGCGAGCTGTCCGGACCGAGCCAGCGTCCCCGCCCGGTCGTCGTGGTCGAGGACGCCCACTGGGCGGACGAGGCCACGCTCGACTGGCTGGTCTTCGCCGGTAGGCGCATCGAGCGGTTCGCGGCGATGCTGGTGGTCACCTATCGGGACGACGAGGTCGGCGCCCACCACCCCCTGCGCAGGGCCTTGGCCTCGCTTCCCAGCGCCCGCGTCGAGCGCCTGTCACTCGCTCCCCTGTCCGAGGGTTGTGTCGCCGAGCAGGCGCGCCTGGCCGGGCGTGACGGCGACCATGTCTACCGGCACGCGGGCGGCAATCCCCTGCTCGTGACCGAAATGCTGAAGAGCGACACCGACGGCGTCCCTGACGCCGTGCAGGACCTCATCCTCGACCGGCTTCGCACGCTTCCGGAGCCTGCTCGCGACCTGGCCCACCTGGTATCAGTCATGCCGACCAGGGCCGAGGCGGCAATGGTGTCCGGCGAGGCGGAGCTCGTGGACCTCCTCGTCGAGGCCGCAGTCCTGGTCCCCGCGGCCGACGGTGGGGTCGCCTACCGCCACGAGCTGCTGCGCTGCGCGGTGGAAGACTCCTTGCCCCCGGCCAGGAAGGCCGCCCTGAACCGGAGGGTCCTGCGGCTCCTGGAGAGCCTGTCGGGCGTCGACGCCGGGCGCCTGGTCCACCACGCCCGCCAAGCCGGCGACTCGGCGGCGGTGCTGCGCTACGCCCACGTCGCGGCGGCGGCGGCAGCCCGTCAGGGAGCCCACCGGGAGGCCGCGGCGCACTACCGTGCGGCGGCCGAGCACGCTTCGCCGCTGCCAGCACCCGATCGGGCGGCCCTGCTCGAGGACTACGCCTCGGAAGCCCACCTGGCCGGGATGCACCAGGAGGCGCTCAGCATCCAGAAGGCCGCCCTTGCGGTCCGGGAGGAGCTGGGCGAGGTCGAGCGGATCAGCGACAACCTCCGCCAGGTGTCCCGTCTGGCCTGGTGGAGCGGCCGGCCGGCCGAGGCCCGCGACGCGTGCGACCGCGCGGTGGCCGTGCTGGCGAGCCGTCCGGCGGACGCCCGTCTCGCCATGGCCTACAGCAACACCTCGCAGCTCCACCTGCTCGCCTGGCGCTTCGACGAGGCCATCTCATGGGGCGAGCGGGCACGAGACCTGGCCGACCGGCTCGGGGACGTCGCGACCTCGGTCCACGCCGCGGTCAACATGAGCACCGCCCGGATGGTCCATGACGGGGTTGGCGCGCAGCCGGCCCTGGAGGCTGCCGCCGAGCTGGCCATGTCCCATGGGCTGATCGAACAGGCGGCGCGGGCCCTGGCCAACCTGGCGGCCGTGCTCGCCGACGACCTGGGCCTCTGCGCGGCAGCGGTCCCCCACGCCGACCGGGCCGTGGACTACGCCGAAGCGCAGGGACTCGACGGGCTGGCGCAGTGGGCCCTGGGCAGCCGCGCCCGGCTGAACCTGCAGCGGTGCGAGTGGGACCGCGCGCTCGCGGACGCCGAGGCCGCCCTGGCTCGACCCTCGCGGTTCGGCGTCAACGCAGTCATGCCGCTGCTCGTCCTGGGTCGGATCCAGTCGGCCCGGGGGGAGCCGGAGGCGCTCACCACGCTCGAGGCGGCACTCCGAGAGGCCGAGCGCGTGGGCGACCTCCAGTCGCTCATCCCCGTCCTCGAGGGCCGGTCCGAGTACTACCTGTGGTCCGGCGACGCCGAGCGCGCCCGCGAAGAAGCCCGGCGCGGCCTCGACCTGGCCGCCCACCTCCCCCAACAGTCGATGGTCGTCGGGCGCCTGGCCTACCGCTACTGGCGAGCCGGCGGCAGCGAGCACGTCGCCGAGCCCGCAGGACCCCCACTCCGGCTCATGATGCGTGGCGAATGGGCGGCCGCGGCGGCGGACTGGGCCGACCGCGGCGACGTCTACTTCCAGGCCGAGGCGCTGGCAGCAGGGGACCTCGAGGCGGCGTCACGAGCCCTGCGGATCCTCGACGGCGTCCGTGCAACCAGGGCGGCCGAGTTCCTGCGGGCCGACCTGCGCGCAAGAGGCTTCTCGCGCGTCCCACGCGGCCCCCGCAGGGCCACCGCCGACCACGCCGCCGGGCTCACACCGCGCCAGGCCGACGTCCTCGCACTCATCGCCGAGGGACTGTCCAACACGGAGATCGCGGCCCGCCTGACCCTGTCGCCCAAGACGGTCGACCACCACATCTCGGCCGTCCTGGCCAAGCTCGGCGTCACCAGCCGGGTCCAGGCGGCCGCCCTCGCGCATCGCCAAAGCAGGAGCGTGCCAGCCCCAAGTTAGGGAGTTCTCCCCAATCGCCAGCCCGGTCGGCATCCCTACCGTCCTTCGCAGGCAGATTGTCAAGGGGGAGAACATGGCCAGCGAAACGGGACCCGCCGAGCCGCGGCACGGCATACCACAACCACCGGCGGCCCTGGTCGGCGAACACCGCCACGACGTCATCGTGGTCGGCGCGCGGGCGGCAGGCGCGGCAACCGCACTCCTGCTGGCCCGGCTCGGCCACGACGTCGTCCTGGTCGACCGCGCGGCCTTCCCGTCCGACACCCTCTCCACCCACCAGATCGCGCGGCCCGGTGTGGTCCAGCTGCAGCGGTGGGGGCTGCTCCAGGCCGTGCTGGACAGCGGTGCACCGGCGATCCGCGAGGTGACGTTCTCTGCATGCGGAGAGACGGAGACGCGGGTCGTCAAGGAACGCTCCGGCGTCCACCTGCTCGTGGCGCCGCGCCGCTACGTGCTCGACACGCTCCTCGCCGAGGCGGCCGCCGGCGCCGGGGCACAGCTGCGGCTCGGGGTCACCGTGAACGGTGTCTGCCTCGACGACCGCGGGCGCGCCGTAGGCGTCTATGGCCGCGACGGCCGGGGTTCCCCCATCGAGGTGCACGCACGGTTCGTCGTCGGCGCGGACGGGCTCTCGTCACGTGTCGCGCGCTCCGTCGGCGCAGGTGTCGTCGAGCGCCGGGGCGCCAGCGGCGGCGTCACCTACGCCTACTTCGCCGGTATGCCGTGGAGGGGGATCGAGCTGTACGCCGCCGAGCGTGCCCTGGCGGGGGTGTTTCCGACCCACCACGGTGAGGCGTGCGTGTGGGTCACCGCACCCTCCGACGACGCGCGGGCGGCGCGGCGTGCGGCCCGTACGCGGAGCGAGGCCCTCAGGTTCCAGGTCGAGGCGGCTGCTCCGGCACTGGCCGCGCGCCTGAGGGATGGCGAGCAGACCTCGCCGGTGTCCGGGATGCTGCACATGCCCAACCACATCCGGCAGGCCCACGGGCCGGGCTGGGCGCTGGTGGGCGACGCCGGCTACCACCGGGACGCGGTGACCGGTCACGGCCTGAGCGACGCCTACCGCGATGCCGAGCTGCTGGCGGCCGCCCTCCACAGCGTGCTGGCCGGCAGCGCAGACGAGGAGGAGGCCCTCGCTTCCTACGCGGACGCGCGCGACCAGGCGCTTCGTGAGGTCTTCGAGATCACCTGCGCCCTGGCGGCATACCCACCTGTGCCGCAGTTCGTGGAGCTGCAGAAGCGGCTCAGCCAGGCGCTTGACCGCGAGGCGGCCGATCTCGCCGCACGCACGCTTCCGGGCGAGCTGGAGCTCGCCCGGAGATAGCGCACCGACGCCGGTGCATCACCCATTGCGCACTTGCGCACAACCAAGGAGAGAACCATGACCAGCACGGTCAGCGAGTCGATGCGCAACGGTGTCGACACGGCCACCCTGTTCGCCACCCTGGACGCGGTCAAGGCCGCGCCCCAGGCGGCCCACTTCCAGTTCCGCGCCCACAACGTGTGGCTCGACGGGACCCACAGCCGCAGCACCATCTACGACTTCTCCGGGGTCGGCGAGGAGCGGGCGCACGAGCACGTGTTCACCTTCGACGCCGATCACCCGGCGGTCCTCGTGGGCCGCGACCGCGGTCCCACGCCGGTGGAGTTCGTGCTGCACGCCCTGGCGTCCTGCCTGACGGCCGGTCTCGCGAACATCGCCGCCGCCCGCGGCATCACACTCACCGAGGTGCGCTCGGAGGTCGCGGGTGACATCGACCTGAACGGCATCCTCGGGCTCGACTCGGGGGTCAGGAACGGCTACCAGGGCATCTCGGTGACCTTCACCGTGAAGGGGGACGCCCCGGCGGAGAAGCTGCACGAGCTGGTCGAGCAGTCGCGAGCCCGCTCCGCGGTGTTCGACATCCTCACCGGTCAGGTGCCCGTGACGATCGAGGTCAACGCCGAGGTCAACGCCGAGGCCGACGCCGAGGTCGACCCCGAGATCGACGCGGACTGAACTCCGCGATCGCCACCACGGCCACACAGGTGGTGGCCATGATGGCTGTGGCGGGCGCGGCTGCGCCCGCGCCCGCCACACGCCTCGAACGTGCGCGCAGACCCCTGAGAGGAAGTCATGGCCTACATCACCACACCCAGCGAGGTAGCGGCCGAGGGAGCGGTGCGCGAGCTCTATGACGCCGACCGCGAGCAGTACGGCTACGTGCCGAACTTCACCAAGGTGTTCTCGCTTCGGCCCGAGGTCTACCAGGCCTGGGCCGGGCTCAACGGCGCCATCAAGTCCGGGATGGCGTTGCGCACCTACGAGCTCGCCACCCTCGCCGCGGCCCGACGTCGGCGGTCTAGCTACTGCTGCCTGGCCCACGGCAAGGTGCTCCGCGACAAGTTCTTCGCTCCCGGCGCATTGGCCCAGATCGCTGACGACCACCACACGGCGGACCTGGATCCGGTCGACGTGGCCGTCATGGACTTCGCCGACCGCGTGGCCGAGGCGCCTACCCAGGTCACCGCCGACGACATCGACGCGCTCCGCGACGTCGGTCTGAGCGACCGGGACATCTTCGACGTGGTGCTCGCGACGGCTGCCCGCTGCTTCTTCAGCACCGTCCTCGACGCCGTCGGGGCCGAGGCGGACACTCAGTTCCGCACCAGCTTGGAGCCCGAGCTGCAGGCTGTGCTCACGGTCGGCCGACCGATCGCTGCAACTGGCTAGGGCTTCGCCCGGCCGACCCACCCGTTGGGGCTGACCCAGCTCAGCCAGACGACGACGAGATCTCCTGCAGGCGGAGGCGGACGATCTCGCGTAGCACGTCCTCGGGCAGGACATGGTCGGCCGTGAACCGGATCGTCCCCTTCGTCAGATCGAACTCTGCGAGCCGCGGCGCCACGGCCTCGACCACCTCCGCGCTGAACGGTACGAGGCTGAGGTGGCTCTTGGTAGCGCGGAACCCCAGCAGCGGCCTCCCGCCCGCCCTCAGCGCGGCCATGCCGTAGCTCGTGCCCTGCTGGGCCTCCGGAGCCACCTCGAGGGCTAGGGCCCGAGCCCGCTCGAACGCAGACCGGTCAGGGTCGTCGAAGGTTGCGAAGTAGTCGTCGACAGTTCCCATGGAGCCTCACGATAGGCGCCCCGGGCCTCTTCCCTCCCCCGGCGGAGGTGGCCGCGCCGCGCGGCGCGACGCGTTCGCCTCCGTCGGGCTACTCGGCGGGTCACGCGGCGGGTCACGCGGCGGCCCATCCATCGGGTCACTCGGCGGGTTACTCGGCAGGCGGGATGTTGTGGTTTCCCCGGAACAGGTTGTGCGGGTCGTAGACCCGCTTCACCGCGGCGAGCCGGTCCCAGGTGGCCGACGGGTAGGCGGCGCGGACCCGCTCCTCCCCCTCGGCCTGGAGGAAGTTGACGTAGGCGCCCGGGATGCCCTGATCGAGCGCCGCCACGAGACCCGCGACCCAGGCCTCACGGGCGGCCCGGTCGCCGGATCCCTGGTAGAAGGAGGCCACGTTGGCCATGATCGGCGCCTCGCGGTGGGCGTATGCCGTCGCGCCGCTGGCCACGCGGGAGATCGCACCTCCGAGCGGGCGCAGCTGCACGGCGCGCATCGGCGCGTCGGAGCTCTCCAGCTGCTCGATGATCGCAGCTGCGGACGCCTCGTCGACGTGGTCGAGGTAGAGCGTGCGAGCGACCGCGGTCGGGTGGTAGTCGGGCGGTTCCGGCTGGAACATCGAGGCGTACGAGCCGGGTTGCACCATGTCGGCCAGCGGAGCGGCCAGGCTGCGCAGGCGGCCCACCGCCTGCTCCGCGTCGGCTGGCGGACCGGCATACGCCACGAAGGCGAAGACCACCATCTGGCCATGCGCACTGTCGGGCACGAAGGGCAGCGGCGGGCACGGCATGACGTTGGCGATCGTCGACAGCTCCTCCGGCGCCGCGAGGGCCTCGCGCACGAAGCCCGCGACGACCTCAGGCGTCGCCGGCAGCACGAGCAGGCCGCCGGTGAACTCCGAAACGTCGTGGAGGCGGAACGTGAACCGCGTGACCACCCCGAAGTTGCCGCCGCCACCGCGGATCGCCCAGAACAGGTCGGGGTGGCTGTGCTCCGAGACCTCGACGATGGAGCCGTCGGCGGTGACCACCTGGGCGGAGACGAGGGAGTCGATGGTGAGGCCGTGCTTGCGGGACAGGAAGCCGACGCCGCCTCCCGTGGCCAGCCCGCCGATGCCCACGGATCCGGTGTCGCCGAACCCGGTCGCCAGCCCGTGCTGGGCAGCCGCAGCGGTGTAGGCGCCGGCGGTCAGGCCACCGCCAGCGCTGGCGATCCGCTCCTGGGGATCGATCTCGAAGGCATCGAGGTCGCGCAGGTCGAGCACGATGCCTCCTTCGACGGCGCCATGGCCCGCGCCGCTGTGTCCACCGGCTCGGACGGCGAGGGGCACGCCGGTCTCGCCGACCAGCCGGACCACACGCGCCACGTCGACAGCGGATGCGGCGCGGACGATCGCGGCTGGTCGGCGGTCGATGTCGCCCGGGACGACCTGGCGGATGGAGTCGTAGTCGGGATGGTCAGGCGTGACGACCTCACCCTCAACGGCGTCGAGACTCTCGATGACGGCGGCGAGATCGGCTGCTGTGCGCGTGTCGGTCGACATCTGCAGGTTCCTTTCGGAGGTCTGGCTGGTGGCTCGTGCACCCGGGGAGGGCGCGCGTCACCCCTGCGTCGATCGGCTGACCGGGAATTCGACACGGCACCCCGCGAACGAGACAAACACGGACCACCGACAGCCTCCACCGAATATTCGGGTGCCTGGGGAGGGGGTATGCCGTGGACTCGGACCGCGCGGACGCGGGGGCGCCCGGCGCTGGAGGCGCCGGTGTGACCCACACCACATCCCCAGAAGGCACCCCGAGTTCACACGTTTCGGATGGGTCGTCATGATGGGTTGGTACGCGCAGATGGCGTCCCCTGCATTCCCCTGTCAGCCTTTTGCGTGTCTAACCCTGTCCGGAGACAGCTTTGAAATGATTGACACGCCAACGCCACCTGTTGCGCTCACTATTGGAGGATCCGACCCTGCCGGGAGCGCGGGGATCCAAGCGGACCTGACCACCTTCTCCGCTTTCGGTGTCCACGGGACCAGTGCCATCACGTCGATCACAGTCCAGAACACCACTGGGATGCACGGGATGCATCCGCTTGAGCCCCACATCGTGACCGCACAGGCCATCGCCGTTCTGGCCGACATGCGCGTGTCGGCGGTGAAGGCCGGCATGCTGCCCAGCGCCGGGGTGGTCAACGCCGTCAGCGAGCTCGCTGCGGTCGGGGTGCTGCTCCGGCTGGTCGTCGACCCCGTGCTGTTCACCGCAACCAACGACATCAGCGCGAACTCCGAGACGCTCGCCGCAATCAAGATCAAGCTGCTCCGCCACGCGTGGATCACGACACCGAACATCCACGAGGCGGCCGCACTGCTCGGCCGTGAGCCGGCCACCGGCATCATCCAGCAACGGCTCCAGGCCCGCGCGCTCCTCGACCTCGGGCCCAGTGCCGTGGTCGTCACCGGGCTGGTCGACGGCGACAACCGGATCGACGTCCTGGCCACCCATGAGGGTGTCTTCGAGTTCGCCGAGCCGACGATCGTCACCAAGAACACCAAGGGGGTCGGCTGCACGTTCTCCGCGGCGGTGACCGCAGCCCTCGCGCAGGGCATGAGCACCAAGCAGGCGGTCGTCGCGGCTCGGGAGTTCGTGCGCCACCAGCTCCTGACCGGCGCTCACTGGCGGATCGGCAGGGGTCAGGGCCCGGTCAGCCACATCTACTCGGCCGAGGCCCCCGTCCCCCGCCGGAAGGCCCGAACCACCCCGGCGACCAGGTCTTGACGGCCGGCCCAACGGCATACGCGCACGTCGGTCCAGGCTCTGGCGGGGCTGGGTAGACGACGGGGCCCGCCCACCGCGACGGGAGTCCCGCGAGCCTCCCGTGAGAGATGGAGCCGGGGCCCCCTCGGCCCCGGCTCCATCCCCCTCCCCCCTCGGTGGCCGCTCAGACGACCTCTCCCAGCAGCGCCCGCACCTCGTTCTCCCGGTAGCGGCGGTGCCCACCCAGCGTTCGGATCGACGTCAGCTTCCCTGCCTTGGCCCAGCGGGTGACCGTCTTGGGGTCGACGCGGAACAGCGCCGCCACCTCCGACGGGGTCAACAGCCTCTCCCCGGCAGCCTCATCCCCGGTCATCTCCACTCCTTATCCGCCCGAACTTATCCGCCCGAACCGCACGAGGGATGGCCGGGCGATCTCCTCCGAACTCCGTCCATAGTGGGACACACCCGTCCCGTGCGGTCCAGATCGCCGTTGCACAATCAACCAAAGGGACTACTCCGCCGCCAGCCATCTGGGTGGGAATAGGGTGGGAGCGACGCGTGACCCGCGTTCCACGCTGCACCGTCGCAGACCCCGTGGCGGTGCCCCGACCGACAAGGACCGCACCACCGTGACTACTTCCGCCCAGGCCCCGGCCCCCCATGCGGCCGCCCCATCAGCGGCTGCCACTCCCAGCAGCGACGGGGCTGCCCATCCCGCCGCGCGCCCGCACGTCGACCACGAGCAGGTGGTCCACTGCTACGACCGCGTGACCGGACTCCGCGCCATCATCGGCATCCACAACACTGCTCTCGGCCCCGGGCTCGGCGGCACTCGGTTCTATCCCTATGAGTCGGAGGAAGCCGCACTGGAGGACGTGCTGCGCCTCAGCCGGGGGATGTCCTACAAGAACGCCGTTGCCGGCCTGCCCCTGGGCGGGGGCAAGGCCGTCATCATCGGCGACCCGGCCACCGACAAGACCCCCGAGCTGCTGCGCGCCTACGGCCGGTTCGTCGAGTCGCTCGGGGGCCGCTACGTGACGGCGTGCGACGTGGGCACCTACGTCGCCGACATGGACATCGTCAGCGAGACGACGCGCTGGGCCACCGGCCGGTCGGAGTCCCGCGGCGGCGCGGGCGACTCGTCGGTGCTGACCGCGTTCGGGGTGTTCCAGGGGCAGCGCGCCTGCGCGCAGTACCTGTGGGGCCAGCCGACCCTCCGCGGCCGCACCGTCGGCATCGCCGGGGTGGGCAAGGTGGGTCACCTGCTCGCCGCCCACTTGCTCGAGGACGGCGCCAACGTCGTCGTTACTGACATCAACGAGCAGGCGGTGGCCGCGCTCAAGGCACAGCATCCGGAGATCGAGGTCGTCGCCGACACCGCCACCCTCGTGCGGTCCGACATCGACGTCTACGCGCCATGCGCCCTCGGCGGCGCCCTGGACGACGACACCGTGGAGGCGCTCCGCGCCACCGTGGTGTGCGGCGGCGCCAACAACCAGCTGGTGACCGAGGGCGAGGGCGGCACGGCCGACCGGCTCATGGCCCGGGGCATCACCTACGCGCCCGACTTCCTGGTCAACGCGGGCGGGGTCATCCAGGTGAGCGACGAGCTCCAAGGGTTCAACTTCGAGCGCGCGAAGAAGTCGGCTGCCGCCATCTTCGAGCACACGCTCGAGGTCCTGCGCACGGCCGAGGCGCACGGCACCTCACCAGCGGCGGCCGCCGACCACGTCGCCGAGGCGCGGATGGCCGTGGGCAGCCAGGAGATCTGGCTTCCCAATCGCGCCTGAAGAGCATCGTTCGGGCCAGCAGGCACGAGTGAGGTATGCCGGGTGGCGAGCCCCTGTTGAGCACCCCGGCATGCCTCACGAGCGTGGTCCGGGACCTCGGGAGGGAGCGGTTCGATGCCCGCCGAGCGGCAGTGAGTTCCCGCCAGATCGACCGGTTTGCCGGATTACGCCACACGGGTGAGCGCGAATTTGCATCGACCCTGTAGCGTTGTACCCACGACATACACACGATTCCCGGGACCGCTCCGCGGGGTCGAAGGGCGCAGGGTGCCCTCCGGCTGAGCGATGCCGTCCCGGCAGACGCACGAGGGGGTCACGCCATGGGGCGCGGCCGGGCCAAGGCCAAGCAGACGAAGGTCGCTCGGGAGCTGAAGTACTACAGCCCGAACACCGACTTGAGTGCGCTTGAGCGAGAACTACACGGCGATTCGCAGTCGCGGGAGCGGGCGCGGACCTCCGACGACCTCTACGACGACGAGGACGACTACGACAAGTGGGCCTCGGGCCAGGGTTGACCTGACCTGGTTGGTGGTGCGCGGTCGAGGCCGTCACCAGCCGACCCTCCCTCGGTGACTCGGGCACCCGATCGACCGACAGGTCGTGTTCTTCGCGCGCCCGGGGGTGTTGCGTTGTCGCTGTCACCGCGGTCTGGCACGCTTCGCCCATGAGCGACGTGGGCACCCAGGCGGTGGGCGAGCAGGAGATCAGGCGCCTCGGCGTCGAGACCACCGGGATCGAGATCATCGACGAGGCCGACCGGACGGCGCGGCCGGCCGACCTGTTCTGGCCCTGGTTCGCGGCCAACGTCAGCGTCTTCGGCATCAGCTATGCCGGTTTCATCTTCGGCTTCGGCATCTCGTTCTGGCAGGCCGTCGTCGTGGCCGCAGTCGGCATCGTGGTGTCGTTCCTGCTCTGCGGCATCATCGCGATCGCCGGCAAACGGGGGTCGGCCCCCACCATGATCCTGTCGCGGTCGGCGTTCGGGGTCACCGGCCAGAAGGTGCCCGGTGTCATCTCGTGGCTGACCTCGATCGGCTGGGAGACGTTCCTCGCGATCCTCGCCACCCTCGCGACCGCGACCATCTTCAGACAGCTCGGGTGGGGCGGCGGCACGGCCACGAAGATCGTCGCCTGCCTCGTCACTGCAGTGCTCATCGTCGCGGCCTCCGTGGCGGGCTACCACGTCATCATGCGGATGCAGTCCTGGCTGACCTGGATCACCGGTGTCGTCACGATCGTCTACGTCGGGCTGACCCTCAAGGACATCCACTGGTCCGCCGTCAGCGCGCTGCCGTCAGGGTCGACGCAGGCGGTCATCGGCGCCCTCGTGTTGGTGATGACCGGGTTCGGACTCGGCTGGATCAACATCGCGGCAGACTGGTCGCGCTACCAGCGCCGCGACGCCTCCGATGGCTCGATCGTCTTCTGGAACACGTTCGGCGGCGCGCTCGCTCCAGTGCTGCTGGTCATCTACGGCCTCGCCCTCGCCGGCTCGGACAAGAAGCTGCGTGACGGCATCGCGGCCGACCCCGTGGGCACGCTCGCCACGATCCTGCCGACCTGGTTCCTGGTGCCCTTCCTCGTGGCGGCGATCCTCGCGCTGGTCAGCGGCGCGGTCCTCGGCATCTACTCCTCGGGCCTGACCCTGCTGTCCCTCGGCGTGCGCATCCGCCGGCCGAGTGCCGCGTTCATCGACGGCGTGATCCTCACCCTGGGCACGATCTACGTCGTCTTCTTCGCCGAGAGCTTCCTGGCGCCGTTCCAGTCGTTCCTCATCACCCTCGGCGTTCCCCTCGCGTCGTGGGCCGGCATCATGATCGCCGACATCATGCTCCGTCGGCACGACTACGACGAGGACGCCCTGTTCAACGCCAGAGGCCGCTACGGGAGCTGGGACTGGACCTCGATCGCCACGGTCGTGGTCGCCTCGGCGATCGGGTGGGGGCTGGTCATCAACCTGTTCGCCGCGGACGCCTCGTGGAACAACTGGCAGGGCTACCTCCTCGAGCCGCTCGGCCTGGGCGGCAAGGACGGTGCGTGGGCCTATGCCAACCTCGGTGTGATCATCGCGCTGCTGCTGTCGTTCCTGGTCACCTATGTGCTCCGGCGCGGCACCGTGCGACGCCAGGAGCAGGGACACGAGCAGGCGTATGCCGGGGGGGCCGGTGCGCGGTGACGGCACCGCCGGACGACGCCTGGCTGGTGGTCATCGACGCTCAGCGCGTGTTCGCCGATCCCACCAGCCCGTGGGGCTCGGTCATGTGGCCAGACGCCGTCGAGCCGATCCGCCGCCTCGCCAAGGCCTTCGGCGATCGTGCGATCTTCACCCGGTTCGTGGCGCATCCGCAGCCGACCGGCTCATGGGTGGCCTACTACGAGCAGTGGCCGTTCGCGCTGGTCCCTGACGACGACCCGCTCTATGCGCTGGTGCCGGAGGTCGCAGATCTCGCCCGGCACACGGTCACGGCTCACACGTTCGGCAAGTGGATCCCCGACCTCATCGCCCACGCCGGCACCACCCCGACGCTCGTGCTCGCCGGTGTGTCCACCGACTGCTGCGTCATCTCCACAGCGCTCCCGGCGGCCGACGCCGGGGCCCACGTCCTGGTGGTCACGGATGCGTGCGCCGGCTCGTCGAAGGAGGCGCACGACAACGCGCTCTCCGCGATGAAGCTCTACGAGCCGCAGATCGAGCTCACGACGACCGACGAGGTCCTGGCTGGGCGGTGACCCTTCGATGGGCCGCGACCTTTCAGCTGGGCCGCGACCTTTCAGCTGGGCCGCGACCTTTCAGCTGGGCCGCGACCGTTCAGCTGGGCGGTGACCCTTCAGCTGGGCCGCGACCGTTCAGCTGGATGGGTGAGCGCCCATGACCTGGACCGCGCCGCCGTGCACGCCCTTGGCCCCTCGAACCACCTCGACGCCGTCGGCCACGGCAGCAGCCCCGAGGTGTGTGACGTCGCCGAGAACCCACGCCTCGATGTTCCGTCCGGCGAGGGTGGCGATCGCGAGGTCGGCGTCGTCTGCAGGGAGTACCGCGACGAAGCCGACGCCCATATTGAGCGTGCGCTCGAGATCCGGCTCGGGGACGCGGCCCAGCGCACCGATGGTGGTGAACACCGGAGGCGGCGTCCATGTGCTGCGGTCGACGCGGGCGAAGACCTCCGCCGGGAGCACCCGAGCCAGGTTGGCCGCCAGGCCGCCACCGGTGACATGGGACAGCGCGTGGACGTCGACGCCCATGGTGCGGATGAGGTGGAGCAGGTCGGCCGCATAGACGCGCGTCGGCTCCAGGAGCTCTTCGCCGAGCGTGCGGCCGAACTCGGGCACGTGGCGGTCCAGCGCCCAGCCCGCCGAGGCAACCACACGGCGGACCAGCGAGTAGCCGTTGGAGTGCAGGCCCGAGCTCGCCAGGGCCATGACCACATCGCCGGGACACACGCGCTGGGGACCCAGCACGCCGGCATACTCCACGACGCCGGTCGCGGCGCCGGCCAGGTCGTACTCATCCGGCTCGAGCAGGCCCGGGTGCTCGGCCGTCTCCCCGCCCACGAGGGCGACGCCCGCCGTGGCACACGCAGCAGCGATACCCGACACGATGGCCGCGATGCGCTCGGGAACCACCTTGCCGGTGGCGATGTAGTCCGTCATGAACAGGGGCTCAGCGCCGCAGACCACGATGTCGTCGACGACCATTCCGACCAGGTCGAAGCCGATCGTGTCGTGCTTGTCGAGGGCCTGGGCGATGGCGACCTTCGTGCCGACGCCGTCGGTCGAGGTGGCGAGCACCGGGCGGGTCATGCGGGACAGGGCCGAGGCGTCGAACAGGCCCGCGAAGCCGCCGAGCCCGCCGAGGACCTCGGGGCGGGTGGCGCGCGCCACCGACGCCTTCATGAGCTCGACGGCGCGATCACCAGCCTCGACGTCGACCCCGGCTCCGGCGTAGGTGATCGGCTCACTCACGCGCCCAGCCTAGCGAGCCTGCAGGGATCGGGGCCGGGGTGACGGGCGCTCCCAGGTGCAAGGACTACGGGTGCTGGAGGGCGTTCTCGGCGCCGCCGGCCACGCCCAGCGGAACGCCCTCGACGTCGCGGAGGCCGGCATCGAGGTCGATGCTCGAGTCATGACCGGTGCGCACCGAGATCGGCAGGGTCTCGAGCACGTGCTTGCCGATCCGGCCGTCCTCGGGCAGCTCGATGGGGTAGCGCCCGGTGAAGCACGCCGTGCAGAGCTGGTCGGCCGGCTGGCCCGTCGCGGCGACCATGCCCTGCTCCGAGATGTAGCCGAGCGAGTCGGCTCCGATGGAGGCACGGATCTCCTCGACGCCCAGCCCCGTGGCAATCAGCTCGGCGCGGGACGCGAAGTCGATGCCGTAGAAGCACGGCCACTGCACCGGCGGAGAGGAGATCCGCACGTGGACCTCAGCCGCCCCGGCCTCGCGCAGCATCCGGATCTGCGCCCGCTGGGTGTTGCCCCTCACGATGGAGTCGTCGACCACCACCAGGCGCTTGCCGCGGATGGTGTGCTCGAGCGGGTTCAGCTTGAGCCGGATGCCGAGCTGCCGGAGCGTCTGCGACGGCTGGATGAAGGTGCGCCCCACGTAGGCGTTCTTGACGAAACCCTGCCCGAACGGGATGCCGGACTCCTGGGAGTAGCCGACCGCCGCCGGGACGCCCGACTCGGGAACGCCGATGACGAGATCGGCCTCCACGCCGTGCTCGCGCGCCAGCTGACGGCCCATCTCCACGCGCGCCTCGTGGACGACCCGCCCCCTGATGACGGCGTCCGGCCGCGCGAGGTAGACGTACTCGAACACGCAGCCGTTGGGCGTCGCCTCCGCGAACCGGTGGGTGCGCAGGCCGTTCTCGTCGATCGCGACCAGCTCGCCCGGCTCCACCTCGCGAATCACCGACGCGCCGACCGTCTGCAGCGCTGCTGTCTCGGACGCGACCACCCAGCCCCGCTCGAGGCGACCCAGCGCAAGCGGACGCACCCCGTGGGCGTCGCGGGCGGCATACAGCGTGTGCTCGTCCATGAAGACCAGGCTGAACGCACCGCGCAGCAGTGGGAGGACCTCCAGCGCACTGGCCTCGAGCGTGCGGTCGGGGTTGGCCGCCAGCAGGGTGGTGACCAGCGCGGTGTCCGACGTGTTGCCGTAGCGCAGCTCGCCCGACTTGCCCGCCAGCGCACCCAGGCGCTCGTGCACGAGGTCGCGCAGCTCGGTCGAGTTGATCAGGTTGCCGTTGTGGGCCAGGGCGACGGTCCCGCCGTCGGAGCCCCCCAGGGTGGGTTGGGCGTTCTCCCAGGTGGACCCGCCCGTGGTCGAGTAGCGCGTGTGGCCGAGCGCGATGTGGCCCTTGAGCGAGTTGAGCGCGGTCTCGTCGAACACCTGGCTGACCAGCCCCATGTCCTTGTAGACGAGGATCTTGTCGCCGTCGCTGGTCGCGATGCCTGCCGACTCCTGGCCGCGGTGCTGCAGCGCATAGAGGCCGAAGTACGTCAGCTTGGCGACCTCCTCGCCCGGTGCCCAGACACCGAAGACCCCGCAGGCATCCTGCGGGCTCTTCTCGCCAGGCATGAGGTCGTGGGACAGGAGTCCGTCGGCGCGCGCCACGTGCCTCATTCTCCCACAGGGGATGCGGTATGCCGGTCGCCCCCGCCGGCCGGCTCACCCCCTGCGGTCGAGGGCGATCGCGAGGAGTGCCCCGGCCAGTGCGCCGACGGCGGCAATGAGCAGCCCGATGAAGCCCACCCCGCTGCTGGTGGCGTAGCTCGGCGTCGCGGGGCCGAAGTAGGCGATGGCCGAGCCGATGATGAACCCGATCACCGCGCCGGTCAGGATGAACGCCCCGAACTTGGGGGAGCGCCGAGGGGTCGTCACCCGGCCACCCTAGAGCCAGCGGAGTGGCCGCGTGCGGGGCGGGCGGTGCCGAGACCTTACGGACCTCGAACGGACTGGCCCGGAGCCTCCCAAGCCGGGCCGGCCCGTGCTACGAACTGGAGATGTGACCAGCTCTGCGAGTGCCCCACCCCCGGGCAGGGGCCTGTATGCCGTCTGCGGCGGCGCGGCGGCCGCGGCTGGCATGGGCGTGGGGCACCTGGCTGCCGCCTTCGTCAACCCGCCCTCGTCTCCCGTGGTGGCCATGGGGTCGTCGGTGATCGACGCCACACCCACCCCGGTGAAGGAGTGGGCAGTGCAGACCTTCGGCACCGCGGACAAGCCGATCCTCCTGCTCTCGGTGGGCGTCGTGACGGTCGTGGGCGCGGTGGTCACCGGCCTGCTGGCCCGCCGGCACCGGACCACCGCGCTGGTTGCGGTCATGGCTCTCGGGGTCATCGCCGCGTTGGCCGCCACGGCCCGACCGGCCGCCGGCAGCTTCGACGCCCTCCCGGGCCTGGTCGCCGGGCTTGCCGGAGTGCTCGTTCTCTACGGCCTCCTCTACGTGCTGGAGGGGCAGCGGGCCGCGAACGCCCGCCACCCGGCATACAACGACTTGCGGCCGGCACCCGACCGCCGCGTGTTCCTGGCGGCCGCCGCGGGCGTCGCCGCGCTGTCGGCCGGGGCAGCCGCCCTGGGTCACCGGATCGGGCGGGTGCCCACGCTGCCCGCCTCGCTGCACCTGCCTGCGCCCGCGGAGCCGGCCCGGCCCCTGCCATCGGGGGTCGAGGGAACGGTCCGCGGGGTCAGCGCCTTCCGCACCCCCAACGCCGACTTCTACCGCATCGACACCGCCCTGGTCGTGCCACGGGTCGACGCCGAGTCGTGGACGCTCACCATCGACGGCAACGTGGACCACCGGTTGACCGTCACGTATGCCGAGCTGCTGGCCATGCCGATGATCGAGCGCGACATCACGCTGACCTGCGTGAGCAACGAGGTGGGCGGACCTTACATCTCCGGAGCGCGGTGGCTCGGGGTGCGGACCGCTGACCTGCTATCGCGGGTCGGGATCCGGCCCGGCGTCGACCAGATCCTCTCGACGTCGGTCGACGGCTTCACGGTGTCGACGCCGGTGCAGGCCCTCACCGACGGCCGCGACGCAATGCTGGCCGTCGCCATGAACGGCGCACCGCTTCCCGCCGAGCACGGGTTTCCGGTCCGGATGGTGACGCCGGGCCTGTACGGGTTCGTGGGCTGCACGAAGTGGGTCACCGAGATGACGGCGACGACGTATGCCGCGCAGCCGGCCTACTGGACCGACCGCGGCTGGGCGACGGACGCACCGATCCTCACCGAGTCCCGCATCGACGTGCCGCGGGGGCTTTCCTCCATCGCGGCGGGGAAGACCTACATCGGCGGCGTCGCCTGGGCCCAGGGGCGCGGGATCAAGGGCGTGCAGGTCCAGGTGGACCAGGGCGGCTGGCGCGAGGCAACGCTCGGCCCGGACGGCGGGATCGACTACTGGCGCCAGTGGTTCCTGCCCTGGGATGCCACCAAGGGTCGCCATACCCTGACGGTGAGGGCCACAGACAGCCTCGGCTACCAGCAGACCCAGGCCGTCGCCGACCCGTTCCCCAGCGGGGCGACGGGGTGGCACTCCGTCGTCGTCTTCGCTCGCTGAACCACCAGCTCCTCGGAGCGAGCTCGCCTGAGCGAATCTCCCTGAGCGATCTGTGAGCGAATCTCCGTGATCGAATTTGCCTGAACTGCAATCCAATCCGCTGAGGCAGCGGCTCCGAATGACTCATGTCAGAACGCCCTACGAAGGAGTCCGAACATGAGCCCGACCCGACGCGGCTGCCTCGCCGCGCTCGCCCTTGCCGTGCCGCTGGGCCTCGCCGCCTGCGGCTCGAGCGACAGCGCCAGTGCCGCGGGCGACGCGATGCCCCAGTCGAACTCGTCCACCTCCAGCCCCAGCTCGACCGGCTCCGGCAGCGACAGCATGGCGACCGCTCCGTTCGGCCCCGCCTGCTCCGCGGTCCCGGCCACCGGGAAGGGCTCCTTCTCCGGCATGGCCACCGATCCGGTCGCCACGGCGGCGAGCAACAACCCGGTGCTGAGCCAGCTGGTCTCGGCCGTCGGCGCCGCAGGCCTCGCCTCGACGCTGAACAGCGCGAAGGACATCACGGTCTTCGCCCCGACCAACGACGCTTTTGCTGCGCTCCCCAAGGCAACCCTCGACGCGGCGATGAAGGACCCCAAGGGTCTGCTGACCAAGGTGCTGACCAACCACGTCGTGGCGGGTCGGCTGAGCCCTGACCGGGTGGCCGGAGAGCACCAGACCCTCGCCGGCACCACGATCACCGTGACCGGCTCCGCACCCGACTTCATGGTCGGCGCGGCGAAGGTGGTCTGCGGCAACGTCCAGACGGCGAACGCCACCGTCTACATCATCGACAAGGTCCTCCTGCCGCAGTAGTTGCGGCGCAGCTGTCGCGGCAGGACGCACCCGCACCCCATGATGGTCACCATGTCCGCAGTCCCCCCAGGCGAAGCGCCTGGGGAGACTGCGCCCCCGACGGCCGACCTGGCCGACCTTGCGGCCCTGATCCGCTCGTCCGGACTCGGCGACGAGGCGGCGTTCAGCGCCCTCTACGACGCCACCTCGGGCCGCCTGCACGGGCTCGTCCTGCGGGTCGTCCGCGACCCGGCCCAGGCCGAGGAGGTGACGCAGGAGGCCTTCCTCGAGATCTGGCGGACGAGCGCGCGGTTCGACGCGTCGCTCGGCAGCGCGATCAGCTGGATGATGACCATCGCCCACCGCAAGGCCGTCGACCGGGTCCGCTCGTCGGAGGCGGCGCGTCGTCGCGACAGCACGTACGAGGCGACCACCCAGGAGACACCCTTCGACGAGACGGCCGAGCGCGCCGAGCGGCGGCTCGACCGGGAGCGGGTCAGGCGGGCGCTGGACTCCCTGACCGACTCCCAGCGCGGCGCCCTGGAGCTGGCCTACTTCGGCGGCTACACCCACACCGAGGTCGCGACCATGCTGGGCCTTCCCCTCGGGACGGCGAAGACGAGAATCAGAGACGGACTCATCCGCCTGCGCGACACGTTGGGACTGGAGTCATGAACGTGGACTCGCACAGCCTGGTCGGCGCCTATGCCGTTGACGCACTGGACGATGTCGAGCGCGCCGCATTCGAGGCGCACCTCGCCGAGTGCGCGATGTGCCGCGCCGAGCTGGCCAGCCTGCGCGCAGCGGCAGCAGCGCTGTCCTCGCTGGCCGAGACGCCCCCGCCCGCCCGCGTGAAGGACGCCGTCCTCAGGGAGATCCGGACCGTCCGGCCCCTTCCACCGGCACTGCCCGGCACCCAGGCGCCCGCAGTACTGGTGCCTGCAACACCGGCGCCCGCAGCACCGGCGCCCGCAACACCGGCGCCCGCAACACCGGCGCCCGCAACACCGGCGCCCGCAACACCCGGCGAAGGGACGCGGGCCGGGCCCGGCACCCACCCCCCGTCAGCGCCCGAGACGGCGGCCGGGGAGTCGACCCCAGGGGCGCAGCCGCCCGCCCCCGTCAGCCTGGCGGAGCGCCGGCGGAGAGGCCGCGCGGTCACGTGGCTGCTCGCGGCCGCCGCAGCAGCCGTACTCGCCATGGCGGGCCTGGTCTGGAGCCCCTGGAACAACGAGGCGCCTCGGCTGACCGCCGTCGAGCGGGTGCTTCAGGCGCCGGATGCCCAGCGGGTCGAGCGGCAGGTCGGCTCGGCCACCGCGACGATCGTCCGGAGCAAGTCCCTGGGCCAGGCGGTCATCGTGGCCGACCACATGGGCGCCGCCCCGGCCGGGAAGGACTACCAGCTGTGGTTCGAGGACAACGCCGGGGCCATGCATTCTGCGGGCCTCATGCCGCACAGCTCGGCCGAGCGCGTCTCGGTCGTGCTGCAGGGTGACGCGACCGCGGCCACCGGCGTCGGCATCACGCTGGAGCCGGCCGGCGGCTCCCCGGAACCCACGAGTGCTCCGCTGGTGCTCTTCCCGTTGGCCTGAGACCGCCGGCGCCACCGGCGGGTCGGCCGCCGGGGCCACCACTGGCCTGAGACCGCGCCGGCGCCACCGACGGGTCGGTCACTCAGCCGGCCTGGGTGCGATCTGACATGAAGCGGCTGGCGACGGCTTCGAGGGTGGCCAGCTCACCGGCATACGGGCTCTGCGGTCTCGGCCAATGGGTGACCACATCCGTGAAGCCGAGGTCGCCCGCCCGGCCGGCCATGTCCTCGAAGACCTCGACGCTGGCGAGCGAGAACTGCGGCGAGGCGTCGAGCAGGAGGTAGCGGGCGAAGCCGACCCGGTCGCGCCCGGCGCCCTCGAGCGCGTCGTCGAGCCGGCCTGCGAGCTCGCGCGCGCCCGCGAACCACTCGTCGAGGGTCTCGGCGGTGGGCCCGGTGGTGATCCACCCCTGCCCGTGCTGAGCCGCGAGGCGCAGCGAGCGTGGACCGTTAGCGGCGATGACGAAGGGGATCCTTGGTCGCTGCACGGGCCCCGGCAGGGTGCGGGCGTCGATGGTGCGGTAGAAGTCGCCGGCGTGGTCGACGTGGTCCTCGGTGAGCAGGCGGTCGAGGAGCCCGACGAACTCCTCGAAGCGGCTCACCCGGTCACCGAGGCCCTGCATCTCACCGAGGATGCGCGAGTCGAGGTCACCACCGGTGCCCAGGCCGCAGACCACACGTCCGGCTGAGACGTCGTCGACCGCCAGCAGGTCGCGCGCGAAGACGTAGGGGTGGCGGTAGTTGGGCGAGCTGACACAGGTGCCCAGGCGGATCGTGCTGGTGACCGTGGCCGCTGCGGTCAGTGTGGGGAGGGCGCCGAACCATGGCGCATCCGGGAGACCGCTCCACACGAGGTGGTCGTAGGTCCAGGCGTGGTCGAAGCCCAGCGCCTCGGCGTCGCGCCACTTCGGCGCAGCGTCGGCCCAGCGAAACTCGGGCAGGATCGTGATGCCGTAGCGCATAGGGGGAGGCTAGTCCGGCCGGCCGGGCGCCGACGCATCGACGGTGGCCGCGGCCCGCGCATGACGGTCGCCCGCGGCCCGCGCATGACGGTCGCCCGCGGCCCGGGCGGACGGTCGGCCGCGGCCCGTGCGGACAGTCGGCCGGCTCAGTGGGAGACGGGCACGGTCCCAGACGCCACCTTGAGCGCCCGCTGGTCGGACCCGCGGGCGATCCACCCGTCGCGGTCGACGTCGATGCTCACCGACACCGGGCCCACCTTGATCGGCCCGAGGAAGAGCGGCAGGTAGCGCTCCGGCACCACCGGTGCGCAGTTGACCTGGCCGGAGGGCGCGTTCGGCTCCAGGCGCAGCAGCGTGCGCAGCAGCTCGAGGGGTGCCGCTGAGGCCCAGGCCTGGGGCGAGCATGAGGTGGGGTAGGGGATCGGGCGGTCGAACTCGGTGCTGGAGAACCCGCAGAAGAGCTCGGGCAGTCGGTGGTCGAAGTGGTTGGCAGCATCGAAGACCGCGGTGGCGACCTTGGTCGCCTCGTCGACGAACCCATAGCGCATCAGGCCGGCGGCACACAGGGCGTTGTCATGGGGCCACACCGAGCCGTTGTGGTAGCTCATCGGGTTGTAGGCCGCCATCGACGAGGCCAGGGTGCGGATCCCCCAGCCACTGAACATCTCCGGCGACAGCAGCCTCGCCGCGACCTTCGGGGCCAGCTCCTCCTCGACGATCCCGGTCCAGAGGCAGTGGCCCATGTTCGACGCCAACGAGTCCACCGGGTGCTTGTCGCCGTCCAGGGCCAGGGCGAACCATCCCAGCTCCTCGAGCCAGAACGCTTGGTTGAAGCGTTCCTTCAAGCGGGCAGCCTGGTCGGCGCACCGGCGCTCCGTCGCCCGGTCGCCCAGCTCGGCGGCCAGCTGGGCTCGGGCGCGGTAGGCGGCATACACATAGCCCTGGACCTCGGCGAGGGCGATGGGCGGCTCGGCGTAACGGCCGTCGGCGAAGGAGACACCGTCCCATGAGTCCTTCCAGCCCTGGTTCGCGAGTCTTCCGGCCGTCTTGCGGGCGTACTCGACGAACCCGTCGCCGTCGGCGTCGCCGTAGCGCTCGATCCAGCGGAGCGCGCCGTCGGTCGCGCCGAGGAGCGGTCGCAGCTCGTCGAGGCCCACGCCCCACCGCCGCAGCTCGCCGACGAGCATCACGAAGAGCGGAGTGGCGTCGGCGGTGCCGTAGTAGGCGCTCTTGCCGTCGAGGGCGAGGCGCGCGGCAGGGCCGAAGCGGGTCTCGTGGAGGATGCGGCCCGGCTCCTCCTCGGTGGCGGCCACGACCTCCTTGCCCTGGTGCTCTGCAAGCGTGTGGAGGGTGCCGCTGGCGAGGGAGGTGTCGAACGGAAGCACCATCCACGAGGTGAGCAGGGAGTCGCGGCCGAACAGCGCCATGAACCACGGCGCTCCGGCGGCCACGACCGCCCGGTCGGGGTGAGCCTCGTCGTAGATGCGCAGCGAGCCCAGGTCCTCCACGCAGCGCCGCAGGACGCGGGTCACGTCCGGGCTGCTGCTCCGGACGAGCGGGCTCCCCTCGCGCCACTCGCGCAGCTGGACCGCCGGCACGGAGTGCTCGACGGGCATCCCGGCCGGGTGCCTGAGCGCCAGCTGCGCGCCGTTGACGGTCGGCACAACCTCAAGGCTGGTCTCCCACCGTCCAAGAGGCGGTAGGGAGACGTGCCACATGAGCGCGCCCGCATCGACGCCGGGCTGAGCCGAGGAGCGGATGACGACGGAGGTGTGCTCATCGCCCGGGCGCTCCACGCGCGCATCGCCTCCTGCGGCGACGGGGCCTGACGGGATCGCCTGGCGCGCCTGACCGGCCTTGACCTCGAAGAGGTCGGCGAAGTCGGACTGGACCTCGATCGCCAGTTGGCAGTCGATCGGCGTGGAGAGCAGGTTGCGCAGCACCACGTCCTCGCGCATGCCATGGCCGACGTAACGCCGCCGTTCGACCAGTAGGCCGCTCTCCGCAGCATCCTGCGCCTGGGCCCGCGCGAGGAACGAGGCCGCGAAAGGATCCGGCTGTGTCGTGGAGAGCGGCTCCAGCACCAGCCCGTCAACGGTCATGACCCAGGTCGAGAGGATTCGGACATCCCGGACGAACAGCCCTTGCGACCCGCCGGGGACGATGTCACCGCGGCGGTCGCCGAGCGAGAAGCTCGAGCCCTCGATCACGGTCACCTGTGCCCCGGAGTCACGAGCCAGAAGCGACGAGGTCGTGGTCCACGCGTCAGTCACCAGTCCCACGCTACCCACATCCAGGTCATGCAATCGACCGGCCCCCGTGCCGCCGTGCTCAGCGGCGCGTTCGACCGCCCCGGCTGGAGGTGGACACGTCATCGAGCCTGCGACGCGTCTACCCCCAACCGGGGTGGGACAGCCGAGTGAGACAGTCCCGCGCGCCTGCCCCCTCCAGCAGGCGCTCGTAGAGCCGCTCGTGGTCGGCTGCCATCCGCTCCATGGAGAAGCGCTCCTCTGCGGCCTCGCGGCAGGCGAACCGGCTGATCTGGCCTATCTCGCCGAGCCGCATGGCCATGTCGTCCTCGTCGCTGCACAGGAAGCCGGTGCGGCCGGGGTCGACGATCTCCGGCGCCGCGCCCGACGGATAGGCCAGAACCGGCGTTCCTGAGGCGAGCGCCTCGATCATGACCAGTCCGAAGGGCTCCGGCCAGCTGATCGGGTTGAGCAAGGCCACGGCATCCTGGTAGAGCGCGACCTTGCGGTCGATGGCGACGTCATGCAGGAGCTCGACGTCCGGTCCGAGCAGCGGCTCGACCTGCTCGACGAAGAACTGCCGCTCCTCCCGGTCCTGCACCTTGGTGGCCACCACGATCGGGAGCCCGGCGGACCGGGCGATGCGAATCGCGCGGTGCGCCCCCTTGTCGGGCGACATGCGGCCGACGAAGAGGGCGTAGCCTCCCGAGCCCGGACCGGGCTGGTAGGCCGCGGTGTCGATGCCATGGTGGATGACCGCGGAGATCGGCACGGGTCCCGCGGCACGCGCTTGGTCGTGCGAGACCGCGACGACCGCGGCGTGGCGGGCCAGCTCCTCGAACACCACGCGCGCGGCCAGCGTGAACGGCCCGTGGTTGGTGACCACGACGGGGCACGACAGTCCCCCTGCGAGGCCCTCGGCCGACACCCCCGCCGCCGCAGCGGCAAGGGGGCCCACCGTGGTGTGGTCGTGGACCAGGTCGACATCTGCGAGCGCCTGGTAGGCGGACAGGGCCTGCGCGGTCTCCGACAGGGTGTTGCCCATCGGCACCTGCGGCTCGGCGAACACGTCCGCGCGGGGCACGGGGCAGGTGGACGTGCCCACGGTGAAGAGCCGGACCTCATGGCCCCGGGCGGCCAGCCCGCGAGCGAGCAGGTCGATGACGAGCTCGGTTCCTCCGTAGCCGGTGGGGGGCACGGTCAGCCATGGCGGTGCGACCAAGCCGATACGCATCGGATCAGACCCCCGCCTTCTCCGTGCGGGACACCTCGGCAGCCAGGCACAGGGACTGGTACGAGCAGGCGGTGCACGTGTGCGGGTCGACCGGGCTGAGGGCCCCGAACACCGGACGCCAGCAGTGCCAGCAGTCCCCGCACAGGAAGGCAACCCCGTCGGCGGTGGACATGGCACGCACGCTCTGGGAGCGGCACACCGGGCAGTGCTCGGGCGGGGAGAGCGCCGCGACGAGGTCGAGGTGGGCCTGGTACGAGCGCATGTTTCAGGACATCGCGGCCTTCGGTCGGGAGGACAGGGGAGAAGGTCCCGATGCCTTCGCCAGCGGCACGAGCATGATCGGCACCGCGGTCTCGGCAACCGCCCGGCGGACCGTGGCGGCATGCCCCCCTGAATGCCGCTGCGACCAGCCCAGGACGACGAGGTCGGCTCGCTCGTCGACCGCGGCGTCCAACAGGCGATCTCCCGGCGTGCCGGCGCGCAGGACCAGCTGGACCTCATGCTCCCGGCAGAACCGGGCCCTGAACTCCTCCGACCAGGCCTGCTCAGCGTGACTCGCCTGGTCCCAGAAGTGCGGCACGTTCTTGGCGTGGAAGACGTGCAGCACGATGATCTCCACTCCTTCGCCCGCGAGGAGGTCAACGGTCTGCTGCACCGCCGAAGCCGACTCCGCGGTGCCGTCGAGGGGTACGAGGACCCGCCGCACGGCATACTCCTCAGGCACCCCCGAGGGCACCACCACGAGCGGCTGGTGCAGCGACTGGGCCAGCGCCAGCCACGACACCGAGGGGTCCCCTCGGGCCATCACACACACGTCGCCAGGCTCCCAGCCGTGCTCCGGGTCGGTGCACGAGCGGACGCTGTCGCTGCCCAACGCTGCTGCGAGCCCCCGCGCCACACGGTCGACGGGGTCCGCGCCGCTCGCTCCTTTGAGAGCCACTACCGGTGTCATTGCGCCTCACACTCCCCTTGGCGGGCCAGGACGGCCCGGCCATCGACAACCTGCGCCTTCGCGCCGGCCAGCGCCACCTCCAGCGGCCGGTCGGTCTCCACGACCACCTCCTCGGGCGTGACTCCAATGCGCACCCAGCGCCCAAGGCAGCCGAAGCGAACCGCAACGCGTTCCCACTTCCCCGGGAGATGGGGGTCGAGCTCCAGTCCGCCCGACCGGACGCGCACGCCCAGGAACCCCCGCAGCATGGCCTGCCACACCCCTCCGAGGGTGGCGAGGTGGAGGCCGGATGCCGTGAAGCCTGTTTCGTCGTTGAGGTCCAGCTCCAGCGCGAGACGGAACAGGTCGTAGGCGTCGTCCGGGCGTCCCGCGCGGGCGAGAAGGCAGGCGCTGACGGCGGGGGAAAGGGACGAGCCGTGGACCGTCCTGGGGAGGTAGAAGTCGAGGTTGCGTTGGAGGGAACCACTGGGGACCTCGTCGGGCAGCATGAAATGCAGCATCAGGACGTCTGGCTGCTTGATCAGCTGGCTCCGGGCGAGCCGCTCCGGCCCGAGGAGCACGTCACCGGCGAAGGGCACGTCGGCGATCTCCGCCGCAACCAGCGGCTCGAGCTCGCCGTAGCCGCCGAACTGCTCGTACAGCCCGGACGCCGGGTCGAGGTTGTCCACCAGCTGGTGGGACAGTGCCCGCCAGCGCTGGGTCTCCGGGGTCGGGCCGAGATCTGCATCGACGAGGTCGGCCGCCCGGCGCAGGTTCCACCGGGCCATGACGTTGGTGAAGGCGTTGTCATCGACCGACTCGTGGTACTCGTCGGGACCGATCACCCGGTCGATGTGCGCGAGCCCCTTCTCGTCGATGCGGCAGCGGGAGGCCCAGTAGCGGGCCGTCTCGACGACGAGAGGCCGGGCGAGGCCGGTGACGAAAGCGTCATCGCCGGTCCACGTGGCGTAGTGGTCGGCGGCCCAGGCCACGTCGGCCGTGATGTGCTCCTCCTGGGAACCGGTGAGGACGGGAACCCGACGACCGCCGAGGAAGCCCTCGGTCGGGGTGACGTCGAACCCGTCGCTGGCGGACTCCCACGGGAACCGGGCCCCTTCCCGGCCGCTCGCCTCGGCCTGGGCGAGGGCAGCACGGAGGCGGTTCAGGCGGTACAGGACCATCGCCCGGGCGGACGCCGGGTCCATCGTGGCCAGGGCAGGCATCACATACACGTCCGAGTCCCAGAAGACGTGGCCGGCATACCCGGCGCCAGTCAGCCCACGGGCACCCAGGGCGAGCTCGTCATGGCGACCCGTGTGGTTCCAGAGGTGGAACAGCGCGAACCGGAGGGCCTTCTGTGCGGCTGGGTCGTCCGGGAGCTCCACGCCCACCCGCTCCCATCGTGCGGCCCACGCGGCCCGATGAGCCGCGAGGGCACGGTCGAAGCCCACCTCGCGGAGGCCACGGGTCTGGGCGATCAGAGTCTCGAGGTGTGGGAGCCGGCGCGGCCGGCCCGCGCAGGTGACCAGTCGCTCAACCGTGCGCAGGCCGTTCTCGCGGCCGAGCCGCTGGACCGCAGCCAGCGTCACACCGCCCGCGTCGTGGTTGCCCGTGTGGGCCCAGTCGATCCCGGCATCGGTGCCGGACTCACCGTCGACGCCTGGTGGCATCAGGAGCACGGGTCTCGGGTCGAGCGTCCCCACGCGTCCCTCGACCCGCATCCCGGCCGCGCCCGGCACCGCCGCGCTCGCGAAGCGCAGGCTCGCGAGACCGTCCGCCCGGCGGGCCAGCACCCCGGTCCGCAGGTCGAGCGTGCGGACGTCGGGATCCGGCTTCGGCGAGACGCCGACGGCGCTCCACAGGGGTCCGGGCTGGAGGTGCTGGGCAGGCCCACGGCCCATGTACACGCCCGCCGCGAGCACCAGCGGCAGGGAGTCGACACCGTCCTCCTCGACGGTCCCCCGCACCGCGATGCCGCCTGACGCAAGGGTGAACAAGGACTCGGTGACACGGTGGCGCAGCACGTCGGTGCCGGTCTCGGTGATCACCCAGTCGGGGTCGTCGTCGAACCCCGGGACGCGACGGTGTTCGAAGTGCCTCAACAGGTTGTCGAGGACCGCAACGAGGCCGTCGCCGTGGTCCAGCTCGAGGACGGAGGCGCGGCTGGCGTCTGGCGAGAGCTCCGACAGGCGCAGGCGTATGCCGGGCACGTCACGCCCGGTGCCCAGCAGCAGGGCGACCAGCCCGGGGCCCACGCCCAGGGAGCTCAGCCAGGCCAACGCTGCCGCGGTCTGCGTCGCAAGGTCGGAGTCCGCTGGCGGGTCAGAGCCTGCTGGAAGGTCGGGGTCGGCTGGAAGGTCGGGGTCGGCTGGGCGGAACCAGGCGACGTGCCCGGCACCGTCGTGCTGGCCGCCCAAGACCCGTCTCAACCGCGACTCCTCGGCCTCTCCGAGCAAGGCGAGATGGACCGCGTGCCCGCGGAGCCGGCCAAGCCTCCGGGCGACTGCCGCGGCGTCGTGGCCTGGCAGGTTCCGAACGCCCTCCCAGTCGACGACCAGGCCGGCCGCGGCGAGCTCGGCGCGGATGGACGGTGGTGCTGAGGCCGAAGCCTCGGTAGCGGCGGGCGCAGCCACCACCACGGGTCCAGCGCCGGCCACAGAGGGAACGACGGGTCCGGCGCCGGCCGCAGACGGAACGACGGGCGTGGGGTCGACGGGGTCGTGGCCCACCTTGGCCCGGGCTGTCGTCCGTCGCCTCATGGCTGCACCCGTACCTGGCTCGACAGGGGGCTCAGGTCGTCCTGGAGCACCACCTCGCCGAGGTCGCTGACCACCTCGTCGGCACCAGCATCCCAGAGCGCCTCCGCATGGCCGCCGCGGTCGATACCGATCACGGTCGCGTAGTCGCCCCGCCGACCCGCCCGGACACCGGATGTCGCGTCCTCGACCAGCAGGGTGTGGTCGGGGTTGACGCCCAGGCGCCGGCTGGCCTCGAGGAAGATCGCCGGGTCGGGCTTGCCGGGCAGGCCCAGCAGAGCCGCGTCGACCCCGTCGACCTGCACCTCGAACGTGTCGGACAGCCCGGCCGCCGCAAGCACCGCCGAACAGTTCCGGCTGGAGGAGACGATCGCCGAGGGCACGCCACGCGAGCGGAGCTCGCCGATCAGCCGCACGGTCGAGTCGAAGACGCGAACACCTTCACGGTCGAGCAGGTCGCGGAACCTGGAGTCCTTGCGCTCCGCGAGGGCATCGACCTGCGCGTCGTCGGCCTCGATACCGCGCGCCGCCAAGAACGCGGTCACACCGTCTCGGCGCGGCCGTCCATCGACGTACGCCAAGTAGTCGTCGTGCGTGAAGGGGCGTCGATCCTCGGATGCGTCCCCTGCACGCCTGCCGAGAAAACCGTCGAAGATCTCGGTCCACGCCCGGGCGTGGACGCTCGCGGTGTCCGTCACCACGCCGTCAAGGTCGAAGATAGCCGCGTCAAACGCCGCGGCGGGGAGCACAACTCTCGCCACAGCCCCATTAGCCGCCCATGGCGCACTGCCGGCCAGAGACATTGGTCCCGGCTCGGCGCGGGCGACAGCACCGGGCAGGATGGTCCCGTGACCGCCTCACCAGCCAGCCGCACCCTGCCCCAGCCCCGCACGCCACACCCCGGCGACGCGCCCCCACTCCGGTGGGGTGTGCTCGGGCCCGGCTCGATCGCGTCGTCCTTCGCGGAGAGCCTCGCCCTGGACACCCGGCAGACCGTGCAGGCCGTGGGGTCCCGCAGCCTGGATCGGGCGCGGGCGTTCGCGGACCGAGTCGGCGCGGCCACGGCATACGGCTCCTATGAGGCCCTTGTCGCCGACCCGGACGTCGACGTCGTCTACGTCGCGTCGCCCCACAGCGAGCACCGCGCCCACGCACTGCTGGCCCTGGACGCCGGAAAGCCGGTGCTGGTCGAGAAGGCGTTCACGCGCAGTGCCGCAGAGGCGGAGGAGGTCGTCGCGGCCGCTCGTGCGGGCGGGCTGTTCGCGATGGAGGCGATGTGGACCCGGTTCCTCCCGCACATCGACGTCGTCCGCCAGGTTCTCGAGCAGGGCCTGCTCGGCGAGATCGTGGCGGTGTTCGCCGACCACGGCCAGAACATCTACCCCGACGGCCCCGAGCGGCTGTCCTCGCCGGACCTGGCCGGCGGCGCCCTGCTCGACCTGGGCGTCTACCCGGTGTCCTTCGCCTCCATGGTCCTCGGGCCGTTCAGCGCGGTCTCCGCCACCGCGACCCTCACCGACCTTGGGGTCGACGCCCAGACGGCGTGCCTGGTGACCAGCGAGACGGGTGCACAGGGCGCCCTCCACTGCACCATGGCGGCCAAGACGCCGACCTCCGCGACGATCTGCGGCACGCAGGCCCGGCTCGAGCTCGACGGCGAGTTCTACGCGCCGACGACGGTGCGGCTGGTGGCCTCCGACGGAACCCTGCTCGACACCTACGGCTCCACCACTGGTTCGGACTTCCACGGCGGCCTGCGCTACGAGGCCGTCGAGGTCGCCCGCTGCCTGTCCGAGGGCCTCCTCGAGTCGCCGCTGTTGCCACTGGAGGAGACGCTCGCGGTGATGCGCGCCATGGACGAGGCCCGCCGGCAGACCGGGGTCCGCTACCCCGGGGAGTGAGTGTCCCCAGGTCCGGCAGTCCGGCCGGGTCAGACCAGCGGCAGGTATGCCGTGAGGTCGGCCCGCTGCCCGCTGACCGCCAAGCTGCCCGCTCGCCACGCCTCCGACCAGGCCAGGCGGCCCGTGGCGAGCTCCAGCCAGGTCCCGGCGTCGGTCTCGACGACGTTGGGCGGCGTGCCGCGGGTATGCCGCGGCCCCTCGATGCACTGCACGGCGCCGAACGGCGGCACCCGCACTTCGACAGAGCGCCCCGGAGCGCGCTCGCCGAGCTCTTCCAGGGTGTAGCGGACTGCGGTCGCGAGGGTCGGCCGGTCCGTGTCCGCGCCCTTCTCGCACCAGTCGGCCACCGCGGACCGCCCGGCGGCGACGGGGACTCGGCGGCGCAGCGGCATACCGCGCATCGTTCCACACCCGCCACACCCGCTCTTAGTGCCAGCGCTGCGGTCGGGTCAGGCGCCGAAGACCGCCGGAAGGGTCTCCGTGTGGGCGGCCCGCAGGGTGGCCAGGGCGACGGCGAACTGGCCCTGGACGTCGAGGCCGTCGGTGCCGCCGTCGACAACCCCGATCCGGGCGTGCACCTGGCCCCGGGCCGTGCACATGTCGGTGAAGCGCACCTCCTCCGACCGCGGCACGGCCACGATCGCACGGGCCGCGCTCTCGCTGAACAGCGCTGTGAACGCATCGATCCCATCGCGCTCGCACACCTCGTCGAGCCAGATCCGGGCGCCCACGCCGTAGCGCAGCACCGACTCCGCCAGCGCGATCGCCAGACCTCCGTCGGACAGGTCGTGGGCCGCGTCGACCAGACCGTCGCGGCTGGCGTTGACCAGGATCTCGCCCAGCAGCTTCTCGGCGGCCAGGTCGACGCGGGGAGGCAGCCCGCCGAGGTGGCCGTGCACCACGTGCGCCCACTCGCCGCCCGCGAGCTCGTCAGCAGTCGCGCCCAGCAGGTAGATGACCTGGCCGGAAGTCTTGAACCCCGAGGGCGTGCGGCGGGCCACGTCGTCCATCACACCGAGAACCCCGACGACCGGGGTGGGGTGGATCGCGACCTTCCCGGTCTCGTTGTAGAACGACACGTTGCCGCCGGTGACCGGGATGGCCAGCTCGCGACAGCCCTCGGCCAGGCCCCGGATCGACTCGCGGAACTGCCACATCACGCCCGGGTCCTCGGGCGAGCCGAAGTTGAGGCAGTCGGTCATCGCGAGTGGTGTCGCGCCGGCGGTGGCCACGTTGCGGTAGGCCTCGGCCAGGGCGAGCCGCGCCCCGGCATACGGGTCGAGCTTGGTGAACCGGCCGTTGCAGTCAGTCGCCACCGCGACTCCCCGGCCGCTCTCCTCGTCGACCCGCACAACCCCGGCGTCGTCAGGCATCGCGAGCGCAGTGTTGCCCAGGACGTAGCGGTCGTACTGCTTCGTGACCCAGGACTTGTCGCACAGGTTGGGCGAGGCGAGCAGGGTCCGCAGGGTGTCGCGCAGCGCCTCCCCGGTCTCCGGGCGCTCCAGCCCGCCCGTGCCGTTGGCCTGCAGCCCGTCGAGGTATGCCGGCCGCTCCAGCGGGCGCCGGTAGACCGGCCCGTCATGCGCGACCGATCGCGGAGGAACGTCGACGATGACGTCGCCATGCCAGGTGATCACGAGGCGGTCGCCATCGGTCACCTCGCCGAGGACGGTCGCCTCGACGTCCCAGCGGTCCGTGATGGCGAGGAACTGCTCGAGGTGGGCCGGCTCGACGATGGCCATCATGCGTTCCTGGCTCTCCGACATGAGGATCTCCTCGGGCCGGAGGCTGGCGTCGCGGAGCGGCACGCGGTCCAGCTCGACCTGCATGCCGCCATCCCCGTTTGAGGCGAGCTCGCTGGTGGCGCAGGAGAGCCCGGCGCCGCCGAGGTCCTGGATGCCTGCGACGACACCCGCCTTGTAGAGGTCGAGGCAGCACTCGATGAGGACCTTCTCGGCGAACGGGTCGCCCACCTGGACGGCGGGCCGCTTGGTGGGACCTCCTTCGTCAAAGGTCTCCGAGGCCAGCACCGAGACGCCGCCGATGCCGTCGCCGCCCGTCTTGGCGCCGAACAGGACGACCTTGTTGCCCTTGCCTGAGGCCTTCGCGAGGTGGATGTCCTCGACCCGCATGGCGCCGACACAGAGGGCGTTGACCAGCGGGTTGCCCTGGTAGCAGTCGTCGAAGACGACCTCGCCGCCGATGTTGGGCAGGCCGAGGGAGTTGCCGTAGCCCCCGATGCCCTTGACCACGCCGGGGAGGATGCGCTGGGTGTCGGGGTGGTGGAGGTTGCCGAACCGCAGCGGATCCATCACCGCGATCGGCCGGGCGCCCATCGACATGATGTCGCGCACGATGCCGCCGACGCCCGTGGCCGCGCCCTGGTAGGGCTCGACGTAGCTGGGGTGGTTGTGGCTCTCGACCTTGAAGGTGACCGCCCAGCCGTCGCCGATGTCGACCACACCGGCGTTCTCGCCGATCCCGACCAGGAGCTTCTCGCGCATCTCCTCGGTGGTGTTCTCGCCCCACAGGGAGAAGTGCACCTTGGAGGACTTGTAGGAGCAGTGCTCCGACCACATGACCGAGTACATGGCGAGCTCGGCGCTGGTCGGGCGCCGGCCGAGGATCTCGCGGATCCGGGCGTACTCGTCCCGCTTGAGGCCCAGCTCGACCCATGGCTGCTCGGTGTCGGGCGTCTCTAGGGCATGGCCCACTGAGTCAACACGCACGTGGGGCTCCGCCCCCCGTGCACCCCCCGGACGTGTGGCTGCGTTGGCCTGTCCGGTCGAGGTGGTCACGCGCTCACCACCTGCTTCAGGACCGAGGTGAAGAACGGGATGCCGTCGAGCGAGGGACCGTAGCCCGGCTCGACGCAGTGCTCGGGATGGGGCATCAGGCCGACGACGCTGCCGCGCTCGTTGCAGATGCCGGCGATGTCGCGGGAGGACCCGTTGGGGTTGCCGTCGATGTACCGGAACACGACCCGGCCCTCGCCCTCGAGCTCGTCGAGGGTTCGCTCGTCCGCGACGAACTGGCCATCCTGGTTCTTCAGGACGATGGTGATCTCCTGCCCCGTCTCGAAGTCGGACGTCCAGGCGGTGGAGGTGTTCTCGACGCGAAGCCGTTGGTCCTTGCAGATGAACTTGCGGTGGTTGTTCTGGATCATGGCTCCGGGAAGCAGGTGGGACTCGCAGAGCACCTGGAACCCGTTGCACACCCCTAGCACGGGCAAGCCACCGTGGGCAGCCGGTATCAGCGCGTCCATCACCGGCGCGAACCGGGCGATGGCGCCTGCGCGGAGGTAGTCGCCGTAGGAGAAACCGCCGGGCAGGAGCACCGCGTCGACCCCCTTGAGGTCGGCGTCGGCGTGCCACAGCGAGACCGCCTCGCCGCCGATGTGGGAGATGGCGCGCAGCGCGTCACGGTCGTCGAGCGAGCCCGGGAACGTGACGACCCCGATCCTCACTCGGCCGCCCCTGCCGGCTGCTCCGCCCGGACAGATACCACGTCCTCGATCACCGGGTTGGACAGCAGCGTCTCGGCGGCCTTGCGGGCGGCCTCGAGCACGTCGTCGGTCACCTCGCCGTCGACGGCCAGGACGAACCGCTTGCCCTGGCGCACGTCGGTGAACTGGTCGAACCCGAGCCGCGGGAGGGCGCCGCTCACGGCCTGGCCCTGGGGGTCGAGGATCTCTGGCTTCAGCATGACGTCGATGACGACGTGACCCATTCGGGTGTCTCCTGGGACTGGTGCGGGAGGGCAGCGCCTGCAGTCTATCGGCGCCCAACTGGCGGTATGCCGTCCGGTCACCATCCGGGTCAGTCGGCATCTCCTTGACCGATCTCGCGGCTGGCGGGAGCCTTCAGGTACGCCGCGGAGTGGGACCGGGAGGTGTCCATGAACAAGTCGATGCTGCGGATGGGCAACCGGATCGGCGTGTGGATGTACCGCAGGCTCGGCGGCCGGCTCGCCAGCGGCAGCAAGGACGCCCATGTCCTGATGCTGACCGTCCCTGGACGGCGCTCCGGCATGCCCCGTTCGACCTGCATGCGCTATCTCGACTTCGATGGCGGCTACCTGGTCTGGGGTACCGGCTCGGGCTCACCTACCGACCCGGACTGGTTCCGGAACCTGCGCAAGGCCACGACCGCCCAGGTCCAGGTGGGCAATAAGCACCTGACGGCAACACCGCGGATCCTCCGCGGCACCGAGCGAGACGCGGTCTGGCGCGACGTCATCCTGGCCCAGGTCCCCGAGGTCGAGAAGTACGCCCGCAAGGCAGGGCGCACCATCCCTGTTGCGGTCCTGGTGCCGGCCAGGACCTGACGTCAGGCGCTTTGCGGGACCAGGTGCTGCTTCCGCGGCCGAGGCCAACCTCGGGTGCCGCTTGGCCCGGGGAGTGCGGGGGTAGTCAGACAGCGGCCTTCCGCATGAAAGGAGACCGCATGCCTCGCGGAGCGTTGGTCGTCTCTACTCGATGGCCCAGAGAGCTGGTGCTGGTGCGCCATGCCGAGAGCACCGGAAACCTCGCGGACGCCGAGGCGCACGCGCAGGGCGCCGAGCGGCTCGAAATCGAGGTTCGGGACGCCGACGTTCCGCTGTCATCAGCCGGGCGGCAGCAGGCTGACGCCCTGGGCAGGTTCATGACCCGCGTTGACGCAGGTCGATCCCCAGACCTCGTCGTCTCCTCCCCCTATCGACGGGCCGCCGAGACGGCCGAGCGCGCAGTCGCCGCCACTGGATGGTCCCCGAACCTCGTGGTCGACGAGCGCCTGCGAGAGCGAGACCTCGGCGCCTTCGACCGGCTGACCAGAGCCGGCATCGAGGCGCAGTTCGCCGAGGAGGCCGAGCGGCGCCGCCATGTCGGCAAGTTCTACTACCAGCCGCCCTCCGGCGAAAGCTGGTGCGACGTGACGCTCCGGATCCGCTCCCTGCTGGGGGATCTTCGTGAGGGCTATGCCGGCCAGCGCGTCTGGCTGTTCACGCACCAGGCGGTGATCATGAGCGTGCGCTACGTCCTGGAGAGCCTCACCGAGCAGGAGCTCCTCGACATCGACAGGTCCCAGCGACTGCCGAACTGCTCGCTCACCACCTTCCGGATGGGCGACGGGCGAATGGAGCTCGTGTCGTTCGCGGACGCCGAGGCGGTCGACCGGTCGGATGCCGAGGTGACGGCGGAGCCGTCGAAGGATGAGCGGGCGACGCATGCCTGATGAACCGGTAACCATCACGCCCGGGCTGCTCCGTGGCTGGCCGCTGCCGCCGCCGGGCGGGGACAAGGAGAGCCGAGGGCGGGTTCTTGCCATCGGGGGTACGGCGCACACGCCGGGCGCTGTCCTCCTTGCCGGCGAGGCGGTACTGCGTGCCGGCGCGGGCAAACTGCAGATCGCCACAGCAGAGCCGGTAGCGGCCGCCGTTGCTGTCGCGGTTCCCGAGGCCCTGGTGGTGCCGGTGCAGACCTCCCGAGATGGCGGCCTGGCCCCGCAGGCCGCAACTCACCTGCTCGAGCTGGCCGCCGAGGCCGACGCCGTGCTCGTCGGATCGGGCTTCAGCGACCCTGACCGGTCGGTCGACCTGTTGGCAGAGCTCATGCCGCACTTGGACAGCCCACTCGTCCTCGACGCACTCGCATCGGCCTTCCTCCACCAGCACCGCGACGGCGTGCGCCACCTGTCCGGCCGCTGCCTCTTGAACGCCAACCCGACGGAAGTTCTGAAGACCATGGGCGGTGAAGACGCCCAAGCCAACGACGGCGACAGCGAGGCTGCGCCTCACCGGCTGTCAGTGCAGGCAGGCATCACGGTGCTGTGCGGAGGCACCACCAAGACGATTGCGGCTCCTGATGGTCGCCTGTGGTCCTCCGCTGCCGGTGGCCCCGGGCTGGGCGTCTCTGGATCCGGTGACGTCCAAGCCGGCCTGGCCGCCGGCCTCCTCGGGCGAGGCGCGTTGGCTGAGCAGGCAGCGGTCTGGTCGGCATACCTGCACGGCAGCGCCGGCGACGTGCTCGCCGAGCGGGTGGGGCCGGTCGGTTTCTTGGCCCGCGAGATCGCGGGATGCGTCCCTGCCCTCCTTGACAGCTTGACCCACGAGGACGACGGTCCCTGAGCTTGGCGTCCGGCCCCAGTGCCGTGCGGGCGATGGGTGCGGGCGATCTGCCCGACTGGGGCATGTGCCACGCCGGCACACCTGACCGGTCAGCCGTCGAAAGGTCTGCCGGTCAGGCGCTCGTAGACCTCGACGTACCTTGCCCGCGTCTGCTCGACGACCTCGTCGGGCAGCGGCGGCGGAGCGTCTCCCGAGGCGCGGTCCCAGCCGCTGGCAGGCGAGGTGAGCCAGTCCCGCACGAACTGCTTGTCGAACGAGGGCTGCGCGTGTCCCGGCTCCCAGCGATCGGCGGGCCAGAACCTCGAGGAGTCGGGCGTGAGCACCTCGTCGGCCAGGATCAGGTCGGCGCCGTCGACGCCGAACTCCACCTTGGTGTCGGCCACGATGATGCCGCGCTGGCGCGCGATGGCGTTGCCGCGCGCCAGGATGGCCACCGTCACGTCCCGCGCTCGTGCGGCACGCTCGTTTCCCAGCTCGCGCTCCACCACGGCATACGGGATCGGCTCGTCGTGCTGGCCGACCGGCGCCTTCGTGGACGGTGTGAAGACCGGCTCGGGCAGCTCGGAGCCGTCGACCAGCCCGGGCGGAAGGGAGACACCGCTCACGGCCCCGCTGGCGCGGTACTCGGCGAGGCCGCCTCCGGTGAGGTAGGCCCGGGCGACGCACTCGACCGGGAGCATCTCGAGCCGTCGGACCACCACTGCGCGACCGGCGACCGGCGCTGGGACGTCGGTGGAGACCACGTGGTTGGGCACCAGGTCCTGCAGTCGCTCGAACCACCAGAGGGACAGCTGGGTGAGCACCGCGCCCTTGCCCGGGATGGTCGTGTCCAGGACGAAGTCGTAGGCGGAGAGGCGGTCACTGGCCACGAGCAGCAGCAGGTCGTCACGGGCCGCACCGGTGGCCGGGTCGACCGGCGCATAGAGGTCGCGCACCTTGCCGGAGTAGACGTGGGTGTAGCCGGGCAGGGCGAGGGGGCCAGAGGTCACGGCGGCCAGTGTTTCACCCGCCGAGCATCCACTCCGTGCCGCTCACGACCCGGTGCTCGACGGTAGTGGCGCCGCTGCGCTCGCTATACCGGGCGCAGAAGCACCACTGTTCTGCTCGTCACGGGTCAGCCCACGGAGATCTCCCCACGCTCCGCGGCCAGCGCGATGTCGCTGCGGTGGTGGGACCCGTCCAGCTCGATGCGAGCGACGGCGTCGTAGACCCGCTCGCGCGCCTGGGCCAGCGTGTCGCCCAGGGCGACGACGGACAGCACCCGTCCGCCCGCGGAGACGAGGGTGCCGTCCTCACCGATCGCAGTCCCCGCATGCAGGACGTATGCCGTGGCCACGCCGGCCGCTTCGTCGACTCCCATGATCGGGTCCCCTGTGCGGGGCGTGCCGGGGTAGTTGTGGGAGGCGACCACGACCGTGACCGCGTGCTGGCTGGACCAGCGCAGCGGCGCCAGCGACTCGAGGGTGCCCTCTGCCGCGGCCGTGAGCAGCCCGCCGAGCGGGGTCTCGAGCCGGGCCAGCACGACCTGGGTCTCGGGATCGCCGAAACGGGCGTTGAACTCGATCACCTTGGGCCCTCGGGAGGTCAGCGCGAGCCCGACGTAGAGGACTCCGGCGAAGGGCATGCCCCGGCGGTGCATCTCGTCGATGGTCGGCTGGGCGACGCGGGCGACGACGTCGTCGACGAGTCCCTCGGGTGCCCAGTCGAGCGGGCTGTAGGCGCCCATGCCGCCGGTGTTGGGGCCCGCGTCGCCGTTGCCCACCCGCTTGAAGTCCTGGGCCGGCACCAGGGGCACGACGGTCTGCCCGTCCGAGATGCAGAAGACGGAGACCTCCGGTCCGTCGAGGTGCTCCTCGATGACCACGCGGCCACCCGGCTTTGCGAGGCAGGCCTTCGCGTGCGCCAGGGCAGCCTGGCGGTCGTCGGTGACGACGACGCCCTTGCCGGCGGCGAGGCCGTCGTCCTTCACGACGTGGGGGGTGCCGAGGGCGTCCAGCGCAGCGGCCACTTCGTCCAGTGAGGTGCACACGTGGCCCATGCCGGTCGGGACGTCGGCGGCAGCCATGACGTCCTTGGCGAAGGACTTGCTGCCCTCCAGGCGGGCGGCCTCGGCGGAGGGTCCGAAGCAGGGGATGCCCGCGGCGCGGACGACATCGGCCACTCCGGCGACCAGCGGAGCCTCGGGCCCGATGACGACCAGGTCGACATCGTGCTCCTGGGCCAGAGCGGCCACGCCGTCCCCATCGAGCAGACCCCCGGCCAGCGGCAGGCACAGGGCGATGCTGTCCATGCCGGGGTTGCCCGGCGCCGCGAGCACGGCGTCGACCGACGGGTCGGCGGCGAGCGCCCTGACGAGGGCGTGCTCGCGCGCGCCGGTACCGATGACGAGTGCCTTCACGGCGGCCAAGCCTATGGCCGCCGGCGGAGCCGAGCGTGCAGCCCGGCTACGCCGGTAGTCACAGAAATGACAAGCGCGGCGCTCCCGGGAGGCAGGGGGGACATTCCCCCGGGAGCGCCGCGCGTCCGTCGTGCGGAGCCTGGCGGGGGGAACCGGCTTCACGCTACGAGGGTCGACGCGGAGTCGACTGGGTCCACTCTGACAAAAAGGAGTACGCGAGTAAAGCCAAGACCTGTCGGTTATACGACATTGACGGAAGATCGCCGTGCGGCAAATATGGGTCAGTGCGCGAAAGACCCCTCCATGAGCTCGTCGACCTCAGCCCGGTCGTTGGGGTCGACTCCGAGGAGGCGTTCACGCGGATCTACTTCACGATGCTCCGGCAGCCCCACCCCACGCGAGCCAGCCTGGTCGCCGAGGGGATCGAGGGGGCGCTGATCGACAAGGTGGTCCCGATGATGGCCGCGAACGGCCTGCTCGAGGTCCATCCCGGCGGGGAGTGGACCATCCACCCGCCAGATGTCGCGCTGCCGGCCCTCGCAGCAGATTTGGAGCGCCGGGCCCGCACCACCCGGGCCACGGCAAGGGAGCTCGCGGCGATCTACTTCGCCGCACGATCCAGTAGCCCGCGCGAGAGCCCCTCCGAGGTCCGGCTCCTGTCGACGCTCCATGACATCGGAGCCGCATCGTCCGAGATCATCGCGGCCGTCCAGAAGCGGGTGCTGGTCATGCGCACCGTTTCGCCGCGCACCCTCCAGATCCTCCGTTCTCCGCGTCACGCCCACGAGCAGCCGACGCTCACCCGGGATGGGCATGAGGTCGACACCCAGGCCGTCTACGACACGTCGGTCCTCGAGCTCGAAGGCGCGCTGAGCGTCCTCCAGACGCGGATCCGGGGAGGGGAGGACTCACGCCTTGCCTTCGGCATCCCCTTCTCCTGCCTGATCGTCGACGACGCCGCTGCGGTGGTCGACGTCAGCCACCTCGATCCGTCCGGTCGTGGCTCGCTCCTGATCCACAACCCCTCTCTCGTGGGAGCACTCACCGAGCTGGTCGACGGGTACTGGCAGCGTGGGACCGCCACCCCCCGCCAGGGCGATGTCGACCCCGCAGCGATTCCCAGGGCGATGGACCGCCGCGACCGGACGATCCTCACCCTGCTCGCGGCCGGCGCGACGGATGCCACGATCGCCCGACAGTGCGGCATCTCCCAGCGGACCGTCGAGCGCCGGATCCGAGCCCTGATGGACAGCCTGGATGCCGGCACGCGCTTCCAGGCCGGCGTGCAGGCTGTGCGCCACGGCCTGATCTGAGCGCGCCACTCCGAGCACGGCACGGCCCGATCGGACCCGGTCGACGGTCACCTCGCTGACAGCGTCCCGATCCTCGCCAACGCGCCTCACAGCGACAAAGGCTGGACAGCGGAACGGCGGCGACGGGTGCCGGATTAGACTTCTGCGTTCGCATCGTTTGCCCACCGAGAGGCACCACCCACCCGTGACCGAGACAGCGAGCCCCAGCCCGGACACCTCCGCGGCGCAGGTGGCCCACGAGATCGCCGTCGAGCAGGCGCACGTCGACCGCGTCTACGCCGAGCTCGCCAAGGCTGCCCAGCGTGCCGAGCTGGTCGAGGCCGAGGGCCTGGCGCGGGGTCGCACCGACCGCACCGGTGACGTCCGTGACGAGGAGCTCACGGGGCTCTTCGAGCGCGATGCACTCGTCTTCAACGCAGCCCGGCGGCGCACCACGCTGGAGAGCCAGTACGAGGGCCTGGTGTTCGGCCGACTGGACCTCGAGCACAGCCCCGACGGCTCCTCCGCCGGGTTCCCCGACGGCTCCCCCGACGGCTATCCCGATGTCTCCCTCGACGTCTCTCTCCGAGTCCCCGCGCGCGAGGTGCGCTACATCGGACGACTGGGGGTTCGCGACGACGACTACGAGCCCCTGGTGATCGACTGGCGCGCACCGGCCGCCTCCCCGTTCTACCGCGCCACGCCGGTCGAGCCGATGGACGTCCTGCGCCGCCGCGTCCTGCGCTGCAAGGGTCCCACGGTGGTCGGCGTCGAGGACGACCTCATGGTGTCGGACCCTCCGGAGGACCTCGTCGTCGTCGGCGACGGCGCCCTGATGGCAGCGCTCACCCGAAGCCGGGGCAAGCAGATGCGCGACATCGTGGCCACGATCCAGCGCCATCAGGACGAGGCCATCCGCGCACCGTCCCGCGGCGTCACCGAGATCACCGGGGGGCCGGGCACAGGCAAGACCGTCGTCGCCCTGCACCGCGCCGCCTATCTCCTCTACTCGGAGCGCCGTCGCTTCGAGACCGGCGGAATCCTGGTCGTCGGCCCGTCCGCCGCCTACACGGCATACATCGAGCGGGTCCTTCCGTCCTTGGGTGAGGAGTCGGTGACCCTGCGCTCAGTCGGTGACGTGGTCGACGGCGTCACAGCGGTGCGGCTGGACAGTCCGGAGGCGGCCGCGATCAAGGGGTCGCTCTCCGTCCGTCAGGTGCTGTCGCGCGCGGCCCACGACCTGGCGCCGGGGGCGCCGACGGAGTTCCGTGCATTCGTGGCGGGGCGAGCCGTCCGCGTCGACGCGCAGAGACTGCGTTCAATCCGGTCCCACGTGCTGCGCTCGGCCCAGCACAACCTCGCGACCGCGGCGGCACGCACGGCCCTGGCGGAGGCGGCCTGGGTAGCGGCCCACCGGGAGGGTGAGCGCGCAGACTTCCTCGACCGGTTCGCCGACTCCCTCGACGTCGATGCCTTCATGGCGCGGTGGTGGCCGCAGCTCGACCCGCGCGAGGTGCTGCTCTGGCTGGCCGACCCGGAGCGCGCCCGGTCCTACAGCCACGGCGTCCTCAGCGAGGCCGACGCCGGGCTGCTCAGCGCCTCGATCCAGCGGGCCCTCGCGACCGGGCAGTGGTCGGTGGCGGATGCCGCCCTGGTCGACGACCTGTCGGCGCGTCTGGGGCCGGTCCAGGAGACGCCGTCGGAGGAGCGCGGCTTCTACGAGATCGAGGAGTACGACAACCTCGACTCCTACGGCGTGGCGGAGGTGCGCACCACGGGGCAGCGGGTTGGCCGGGTCGAGGAGCGCGGTTACGACGTCACGCCGGCCGACGCCCGGGAGCGGCTGCTGCACGGGGAGGTCGGCCGCTCGGAGAGCTACGCCCACGTTCTTGTCGATGAGGCCCAGGACCTCTCCCCCATGCAGTGGCGAATGGTCGGGCGCCGTGGCCGCTCGGCCTCGTGGACCGTCGTCGGCGACGCCGCCCAGGCCTCTTGGCCGGGCGCCCGCGAGGCCCGGGAAGCGCGGGGGGAGGCATTCGGCGCCCAGGAGCGGCGCCAGTTCCACATGGAGACGAACTACCGCAACGCCCGCGAGGTGTTCGACTACGCACGAAAGGTGATTCTGCGCCACGTGCCTGACGCCGACATCCCCAACGCCGTGCGCGAGACCGGGGTCGAGCCCCGCGAGCTGCCTCTCGGCCCCGACGTCCGGTCGGCGGCGGAGGCCGCTCTGGAAGACCTGGTCTCGGAGGTCGAGGGTTCGGTCGCGGTCATCACCCCCTTGCGGTATGCCGGTGAGCTGGCCCCGCTGTCCGGCCTCGGCAACGGGCGGGTGCAGGTCGTCGACCCGATGTCCACGAAGGGTCTGGAGTACGACGCCACCGTGGTGGTCGATCCGGGCGAGATCACGGCCGAGTCGCCAGGCGGCGTGCGCGTGCTGTACGTCGCGCTCACCCGCGCCGCCCACCGCATGACGGTGCTCACCTGAGGTGTTGGACGGTTCGGGACGTGGACCTTCTCCCTGGTCAGCCGGTACAGGTCATGTTCACCAAGTGGGGCGGCCGGCCGCACTGGTGTGCCGAAGGCGTGCTGCTCCTGGGCGAGGACGAGCACGGGGCCTGGCTGGGACAGCGGCCGGGGACCCGGTACGAGCGTCCGGGCATGCAGTTCGAGACGCAGGGCCTCCAGGTGATGCTGCTACCTCGGGACCGGGGGTTCACCGCGACGTTCTATGAGCCGGCCGGCGACCTGCGACATCGCCTCTACGTCGACATCACCACGGTGCCGGTCCTCTTCGACGGCGTGCTGTGTGCGGTCGACCTCGACCTCGACGTGATCCAGGCCTTCGACGGCGAGCTGCTGGTCGACGACGAGGACGAGTTCGAGCTGCACCAGGTCCGCTACGGCTACCCGCCTGCCGTGGTCGCCTCGGCACGGGCGGAGTGCGACCGGGTGGTCGAGGAGGTCGCCTCCGGCGCGACCCACTTCAGCGAGGACGTCGCTGCCCACTGGCGATCGTCCCTCAGGTCGCTCGGGTGACCGTGCGGCATACCCCTCGTGTCGCTGTCGCCGCAGGTGCGTGGGCTGCGGAAAGGGTGGTGCCCGAGTCAGAGAAGGGCGTGGCGCTGGATGATCTCGTCGCGGCCGGGGCCGACGCCGATGGCCGACACCCGCGCACCGATCAGCTCCTCGAGACGCAGCACGTAGCGCTGCGCGTTGACCGGCAGCTCCTCGAAGGTCCGACACCCGGAGATGTCCTCCCACCAGCCCTCGAGCTCCTCGTAGACGGGCTGCGCGTGGTGGAAGTCGCTCTGGTTCACAGGCATCTCGTCGTGCCGCTTGCCCTCGACCTCGTAGGCCACGCAGACCGGGACCTTGTCGAGCCCGGTGAGCACGTCCAGCTTGGTGACGACGAAGTCGGAGACGCCGTTGATACGCGTGGCGTAGCGGCCGACCACGGTGTCCACCCAGCCGCACCGACGAGGCCGCCCCGTCGTCGTGCCGTACTCCGCCCCCGTCTTGCGGAGGAACTCCCCCATGTCGTCGTGGAGCTCTGTGGGGAACGGACCCTCGCCCACCCGGGTGGAGTAGGCCTTGAGGATCGCAATCACCCGGTCGACGCGCGTCGGCGGGATGCCCGAACCGGTGCAGGCCCCACCCGCGGTGGCGTTCGACGAGGTGACGAAGGGGTACGTGCCGTGGTCCACGTCTAGGAGCGTCGCCTGCCCGGCCTCCAGCAGCACCGTCTTGCCGGCGTTGAGCGCCTGCTCGAGCTCCAGCGAGGTGTCGGCGACCATGGGAGCCAGCCGGCCGGCATACGAAAGTAGCTCTTCGACCACCTCGTCGGGCTCGATCGCGCGCCGGTTGTAGATCTTGGCGAGCACCTGGTTCTTGAACGCGAGGGCAGCCTCGACCTTCTGCCGCAGGATCCCTTCGTCGAAGAGGTCCTGCACGCGGATGCCGGTGCGGGCCATCTTGTCGGCGTAGGTCGGGCCGATGCCGCGGCCGGTGGTGCCGATCCGCCGCGACCCCAGGAACCGCTCCGTCACCTTGTCGAGGACCCGGTTGTAGGTCGGGATGATGTGCGCGCTCGCGCTGACCAGAAGCCTCGACGTGTCGATGCCCCGCGCCTCCAGGGCGTCGATCTCCTCGAACAGGACCCCGAGGTCGATCACGACGCCGTTGCCGATGACCGGTGTGCACGTCGGGGTGAGGATGCCGGAGGGGAGCAGGTGCAGGGCGTACTTCTCGCCCTCGATGACGATGGTGTGGCCGGCGTTGTTGCCGCCGTTGAACTTGACCACGTAGTCGACCGCGCTGCCCATCAGGTCGGTGGCCTTGCCCTTGCCCTCGTCACCCCACTGGGCTCCGACCAGCACGATCGCCGGCATGCGGGCCCCCTTCCTGCGGTTGTCGCGTGTCGTCGGCCGCCCGTCGCGCAGGTGCTCGCGGAGGTGCTGTGGTGAGGCGTCCGCGGGCCCGCGCGGCTCAGGCCCCAGCGGGCGCGCGTGGGGGCCCTAGTGCCGGCCAACCCTATCGCCCTGCCGTCCGACCCAAGAGGGCGCTCGACTCAGCGGACGCGCTCCTCGCCGACCAGACCGGCTCGATCGGCCGCGATTCCGAGCTGGAAGCGGGTCTCGACGCCGAGCTCGACCATGAGCCGAGCCACCCGGCGCCGCACTGTCCGCAGGCTCCAGCCGAGGTAGCGCGCGATCGCTTCGTCCTTGATGCCCATGCCCAGAAGGCGCAGCAGGCGGCGGTCGTCGTCGTCGGCGGCCCGCTCGGGCGGCATCGGCAGCCCGGCGGAGTAGGTGGCGTCGAAGTACGCCGTGAAGATCTCGACGAGCATCGGTTCCCGGATCAGGACGTAGGGAGAGCCGGGGTCGCCCCACTCCTCGACGGCAAGGACCGCATGGTTGCCGAAGACGGCGAACTCGGTGGGGGTGCGGTCGATGAAGCGCTGCTCCTCGCCCACGTCGGCCCATGACCGGATCCAGCGCTGCCCGACCGGCGTGTCGAGCAGCGAGAGGGGGTAGAGCGCTCGCTGGACCAGCCCGCCAGAGATGCGGCGCTGCCCTTCGCGGATGTTGGTCTCATCGACGCCGGGGCCCTGGTCGACGGTCATCGTGCAGGCGCGCATGACGTCGCTGGTGCTGGCGGTGAGCCGCTCGACGACGGCGGGGGTCATCTCCAGCGGCACGTGCTCCCACCCCTGCGGGGCGCTCGAGCCGTCCGGGCCCCAGCCGGGACTGCTCAGCTCCAGCAGCGCCTCGCGGGCTGCGGCGAGCTCGAGGCGGCGCGTCTCGAGGCGATGCACCTCGCGGTCGAAGGCCTCGTGCAGAAAGCCCAGCGGATCGCGGGTCGCCAACGCTGAGCGGCTCGACGCAACGTCAGTCACAGTGCGGCACTCCCTCTCTGCGACCTCGATGGGTGCACTATCATGACACTGATCGCTGACATGGTTGGCATGTTAGTGCCAATGTCCGCCAAGTGACACTTTCACGCTGGTAGGCAGGGCAGACTGTTTGCGGCACGACGGAGGTAGCAGGGGACACCGAGTCGTGTCAGCGAGAGGCGCGCCTCGCGCGTCTGCTCCACGCAGGGGGCAGTGCCGGGGGACTGGAAATGGTTCCAGTCCCCCGGCATTTCTGTGCTCTCTCCGGCTTTGTTCTTTGCTCTCTCCGGCCTTGTTCTTTGCCCTCTCCGGCCTCGTGCTGCGCTCTCTCCGGCTTTGTCTGCGTGAGGAGCGCGGATGCGCTCTGGGCTGCCGGATGGCGCTCCTCGTACAGGAAATGTCGGGCATTCGGCGGAGCGGGCGACCTGATCGCTCGGACGCGTCGGCTCAGAGGCCCAGCTCTCGCGCCGCCTCCGCCGAGGAGTCCCGCAGGAACTGCGCACAGCGCTCCTGCTCGTCGGTCTCGCCGATGGCCGCGGCGGCCCTGGAGAGCGCGGCCAGAGCGCGCAGGAAGCCGCGGTTCGGCTCGTGAGACCACGGGATCGGACCCTGCCCGCGCCACCCGGCCCTGCGGAGGGCGTCGAGCCCGCGGTGGTAGCCGGTTCGGGCGAAGGCGTACGCCTCGACGGGGAGGCCGGCCTGCAGGGCACTCTCGGAGAGAACGGCCCAAGCCAGGGACGACGCCGGGTACACCGTGGCCACTTGCTGTGGGGGCACGCCCTCGGCGACCTCGTCGGTTGCGGGGTCAGCGGGAAGGAGCGTTTCAGGTGTACCGAGCAGGTTGTCCATGGGTTTCTCCTCTGTCAGACCCCGGCCGGAATGCTGGGCTGGGGAGCGTTTGAGCCAGACCGTCGGTGACCAGGAACCGACCACCACGAGAGGCGGTACCGTCCCGCTGACACCGAGACACGACCCTAGGGGGTCTCGATCGTGTGCGGTGCGCAACCCAGCTCATGCCGACGCACCGTGGCGGTCGCCATCCGCACGGCGCTGTGCAGGGGCTGGCAGGTCAAGGGAGGGTGATATAGAAAGGGAACCCAGGTTGTGGATATCCGCAACCTGGGTTCGTTTGTTACACGACACTGTTCTGGTCCGCGAGGCGGGTCGGTCAGCGGAGCAGGGATCCGAGTGCGTCGAAGCCGCTGGTACGCCACGTATCGCCCGCCACTGTGACGGCAAGGGCTTCGACGCTTGGCCGGCCCTCGAGCCAGCCGCGCGCCCGGTCTCCCATGGCATAGGCAGCGGTGGCCGACGCATCTGCGGCCGTGAGACTGGTGGACACGACCGTGACCGACGCCAACCCGGCCGCGGGTGGGGCGCCGGTGTGCGGGTCGAGGATGTGGCATCCCCGCTCCGAGGGCCCCGAGGTCGCCACTGCCAGCGGTCCGTCGGCCGCCACGACCGCGATGAGGTTCCCGGGCCGCAACGGGTCTGTGACGCCGATGCGCCAGGGCCCGCCGAACACCTGCACGTCACCGCCGCCGTTGAGGCACACCGACGACGCACCCCGCTCCCGGAGCAGCCGGGCGGCCCGCTCCACTGCCCAGCCCTTCACCAGCCCGGTGGGGTCCCAGGCGCCGCAGTATCGGGCCGTGAACCAGCCACCGGACTCCGCCTCGGCCTCGTCGCACAGCTCCAGGACCTCGCGCACCTCGGGGGCGCACCGCTCCAGCGGCACCTCCCCACGCGCCAGACGGCTCACGTCACTGTCGGGCCGGTAGGTCGAGAAGACCTCGTCGACCCTGTGGAGCAGCGCGACGGCCTCCGCGAGTTGGCCGCCGAAGGACTCCCGAGCCACACCCCTCACGTCGAACGAGAAAACCGTCCCCATGGCCTCGACGACGTGGCGCCAGCGCGGCTCGCCGCTGGTCACAAGCTCGCCCTCGCTCGCGGGCTCGCCTCTAGTCACAAACCCGCCCTCGCTCCCAGGCCCGGCACTGGTCACGGGCTGGCCCTCACTCACAGGCCCGCCAGTGGTCACAGGCCCGCGGCATCGAGAGCGCTCTGCAGGGACTGACGGTAGCCCTCGCTCGTGTACGTCGCGCCAGAGACGGCGTCGATGTTCGCGCTCTGCGCCTGGAGCGTCTCGCGGTTCAGCACCGGGATGGCCTCCGCCGAGAGCATCTGGCTCTTCGCAGTCTCGGTCGGGTACTTCAGCGCCGACGCACCGGTGATCCGGCCGCCGGAAGTCGTGATCTTGACCTGGACCGGACCGTACTTCGTCGAGACCGTGGCCCCGGTGAAGGTCCGCGTGGTCGATGCCGCCGAGCCAGAGGACGACCCGGACGTCGAGGTGGGGGTCGAGCTCGCAGTCCTCGAGCGTGACGCCTTGCCAGTCGTCGAGGGGCTGGCCTTCGTCGTGGCCGACGTCGTCGGGACAGCGGACGGGCTCGGTGGGGCAGAGGTCGTGACCGAGAATGCTGGGCGTTCAGCCTGCACCCGGGCAGCCAGCGCTGGGTCGGAGCTGGGCTTGAGGGCCAGCATGAGGACGATGCCGCACCCCGTACCGACTGGTGCCAGCACCACCCGGCGCAGCGAGCGCTGCTTGGCCAGGCTCATCGCGCGAAGGACTCGTGGTGAATGTGGCGGTGAGGTACCCCGGCAGCCCGAAGCACGGCATACACCTCGTCCATGAGGCCGTCCGGGCCGCACAGGTAGACCTCGTGCCGCGCCAGGTCGGGCAGCTGCCGGCGCAGTCCCTCCACCGTGATCTCGGGACGTTCGCCCTCGGCGCCGTTGAGGGCGTAGATCAGCCGCGCCTTGCGCGCGGCCGCGATCTGCTGCAGCTCCTCCCACAGCGCAAGATCCTCGGGACGGCTGGCGCGGTAGAGCAGGGTCAGGTCGCCCGGGCCGGCCGGCAGGGTCTCGAAGAGCGCGCGGAGGGGGGTGATGCCGGTGCCACCGGCCAGGAGAAGTACCTTGCTGCGTCGCCGGCGGGCAGCCGTCATGGCGCCGTAGGGCCCCTCTGCCCACACCCGAGTGCCTGGCCGCAGCCCGGACAGGGCTGCGCTGTGGCCGCCCAGCGCCTTGACCGTGATCCGGAGCAGGTCATGCCGCGGTGGCGCCGAGAGCGAGTACGGGTTGGCCGTCCACCGCAGCGGACCGCTGAGGAACCGCCAGCGGAAGAACTGGCCGGCCTCGGCTCCGAGCTCGTCGAGCCGGCGTCCACGGATCAGGATCGACACCACGTCCGGCGCCTCAACGACCGTTCCCTCGACCCGAAGCTGGTGCCTGAGGTTGAGCCGAACCGGCACGACCAGCCGGTACCAGACCACGGTCAGGCCGACGCCTGCGTAGAGCGTGTACCACGCAACCCGGGCCGCCGGGCTGGCGGCGAACTGCTCGCCAGTCGCCACCTGGTGCCAGAAGGCGAGGTAGACGGCGAGGTAGGTGAGCAGGTGCAGGTAGTACCAGGTCTCGTAGCGAAGGCGCCGCCGCACCGCCGTGGCGGAAACGACCGCGACCCCCAGCACGAGCACCGTGCCCAGGGCGGCCTTGCCCATCTCCGGGTAGGTGGTCACGACCGACCAGGCCTGCTCGACCAGGCCCGTGCGCTCCTGCGCGGCATAGCCGCCCACCACGAGCGTGACGTGGACCACCACCAGCCCCACGGCATACCGCCCGCACATGGCATGCCAACGCGCCACGCGGTCCGATCCCACTCGGCGCTCGAGGACCGGCAGCCGCGACATCAGCAGGACGACCAGCGCGATGACGTAGCCCGCCGCCAGACCGCTGATCCGCCCGGCGCCGGTCAGCAGCCCGGCGGGGGTGCGCTCGACGAACGGGGTGTCGCGCCACCAGAGCCACAGCACCGCGGCGCCACCAGCCCAGGCCGCTCCAACGAGCGGCACCGCCGGCGACCGACGCGGTCGCGCAGCCCTGAGCGCCTGCCGCCGACCGGCCCGGCTCTCCTGGATCGTCGTCACAGCACCTGCTCGCCTCCTTCGCGGCTCCGGAGACTACCCGCTGCCGCCGAGGAGGCAAAGACGACAAAACGACCAGGCAGCACCCCGGCCGGTCAGGTCGACGCCAGACAGAGGTATGCCGTGGGCCGGGCACCCAGGCCGGCCCACGGCATACCTCGTGGTCAGTACGACTCAGCCCACGCGGGTGCCGGCGCTGCGCAGGTTCTGGCAGGCCTCGACCACGCGGGCCGCCATGGCGGCCTCGCCCTCCTTGCCCCAGGCGCGCGGGTCGTACTGCTTCTTGTTGCCCACCTCGCCGTCGATCTTGAGCACGCCGTCGTAGTGGCGGAACATGAACGCCGCGACCGGGCGGGTGAAGGCGTACTGCGTGTCGGTGTCGACGTTCATCTTGACCACGCCGTAGTCGACCGCCTCCGCGATCTCCTCGGCGGTCGACCCAGAGCCACCGTGGAAGACCAGGTCGAACGGGCGGGCGCCGACCTCGAGGCCGAGCTCCTTGGCGGCCGCGTCCTGGGCGTTCTTCAGGATCTCGGGGCGCAGCTTGACGTTGCCCGGCTTGTAGACGCCGTGGACGTTGCCGAAGGTGAGGGCGGTGAGGTATCGGCCGTTCTCGCCGGCGCCGAGGGCCTTGACCGTGGCGATCGCGTCCTCGGGCGTGGAGTAGAGCTTCTCGTCGAGGGCGCCGACCACGCCGTCCTCCTCGCCGCCGACCACGCCGACCTCGATCTCGAGCACCGCATTCGCCGCCCTGGCCAGCGCCAGGAGCTCCTCGGCGATCCGCAGGTTATCGGCCAGGGGCACCGCCGAGCCGTCCCACATGTGCGACTGGAACCACGGCGTGCCACCCGCCTTGACCCGCTCGGTCGAAGCCGCGAGCAGAGGCCGCACGAAGCCGTCGAGCTTGTCCTTGGGGCAGTGGTCGGTGTGGAGCGCGATGTTGACGTCGTAGTTCTTGGCCACCTCGTGCGCGAAGGCGGACAGGGCCAGGGCGCCGGTGACCATGTCCTTGACCGTCGACCCCGAGAGGTAGTCGGCACCGCCCGTCGACACTTGGACGATGCCGTCGCTCTCGGCCTCGGCGAACCCTCGGATCGCGGCGTTGAGGGTCTGCGACGAGGTGACGTTGATCGCCGGGTACGCGAAGGAGCCAGCCTTCGCCCGGTCGAGCATCTCCGCGTATACCTCAGGTGTGGCGATGGGCATGGTCTCTCCTTCGAGATCGGCGAACGCGCTCTCGGCTGTCGCGCTATCGGCACCGATCTTTCCACCTGTCTGACCCGGCTCCACAAGAGGCAAGCCAGCGGTCGGACAGGACGCGCGGTCGGACATGCCTCGCAAAGCTTCGCCACGCTTCAGGTGGTGAGGCGGTAGGGCGTCGTCGTCGACACCTGGTGGAGTCCGAGGCGGGTCAGGATCGGCCGGGAGTTCGGCGAGGCGTCGACGCGGGCCAACCGGTATCCCCGGTCGAGGGCCAGCCGGGCTCGGTAGGCCACGGACGCCCGGTAGAGCGCCCGGCGCCGCCATTCCGGGCGCGTCGAGCCACCCCACAGCCCGGCGAAGTCGGTGCCCTCGGTCAGCCGCACCCAGCTGGCGGTCAGGACCAGCCCGTCGGCCTCCCGCTCGACGAGGCAGCCGTGCATGAGCTCCGGTACGGCTGCCAGCTCCTCGAAGTGGCTCTCGGTGACCCACGACGTCCCCGGCCAGACCGCCTCGAACAGCGCCATGACGCCTGGCAGGTCCTCAGCCGTTGTCGCCCGCAACCGCACCCCCTCCGGAATCACCACTGGCTGGTCAGCCAGGGCCGTCAGCTCACCGAGGATGAGCGCCTCGACGTCGTCCGCCACGAAACCGTGCGCAGACAGCCGCGCACCGAGGTCGGCCGGCTCGTCGTAGCCGTACGTCTTCCACTCCACCGCCTGCCCACGCCCCGCGAAGAAGTCCCGCTGGCGTGAGATCCAGCGGTCCGGGTCGTCACCGAGGCCCTCCGGTGACTCGATCATCGCGCCCGGCTTCGCGGGGTTCTCGGGATAGTTGCGGTGCACCGGACCATCCCGCTCCACGATGTTGGTCGCCTCGGCGTCCTTGTCGTTCAGGCGGATCTGGGCATGGAATGCGGCGAGCATCTCGTCTGGCTTCACGGCCGCAATTCGACCGTATGCCGTCCACTCGCCGCGACCGGTTAGCTCGCGTCCCAGCCCCGCGGCTGCAGCCTGCGACTGTCGCTGGAGCTGCTGCTGCGTGGCAGGGCGACGGCAGGGACTGACGCCCCCGCTGCATCTGGGTCAGCTGACGTCTGCGATGGCGGCATCGCGGCGCCGCTGGAGGAGGCTTCGCTCGGCCTCGTTCGCGCACAGCTCGACTGCCGCCTCGAACGACCGGGCAGCCTCGTCTGCCCGGTTCGCGCGCAGCAGGAGCTCGCCCCGCACCCCGGCCAGTCGGTGGCTCCTGGGCAGCCGCTGCTCGAGTCCCTCCAGGAGCGCAAGTCCGGCATCTGGCCCCGAGGCCTCGGCGACGGCGACGGCGTGGTTGAGCCGCACGACCGGCGAGCCGGTCAGGTGCTCCAGCTCCGCGTAGTGACTGGCGATGCGGTCCCATCGTGTAGCGGACGCCGACGGTGCCACCGCGTGCTCGGACGCGATGAGCGCCTGGAGCAGGAACTCCTGGCTCCGCCCGGGCGGGCGCACTCCCGCTTCCACGATGGGGGTCAGGAGGCCAAGCGCCTCGCCGATCTCGTCCTGCCGCCACCGGCCGCGGTCCTGGTCGGGCAGCAGGACGGGTAGGCCCTCGTCGCCCGTTCGCGCGTCGCGCCGCGAGTGCTGGAGCAGCATCAGCGCGAGCAGTGCGTCGACCCCGGCGCCGCCCGGCATCAGCTCGCGCAGCACCCGGGCGAGTCGGATCGCCTCTGCGGCGATCTCAGCCCGGGTGACGTCGGACCCGCTGGCCGGGGCGTATCCGGAGGTGAACGCAAGGTAGACCACCGAGAGCACGGTCGCCGTGCGCGCGACGCGGGACTCGCCCTCCGGCACCACGAAGGGAGCCCCCGCCGCGGCGAGCTTCCGTTTGGCCCGGGTGAGCCGCGCCGCCATCGTCGCCTCGGGCACGAGGAACAGCCGGGCGATGTCCGGCGTGGGCACGCCCAGGACGAGTCGCAGGGAGAGGGCTGCCGCAGACTCTGGCGCGAGCGACGGGTGCGTGCACAGGTACACCAGCCGCAGGCGCTCATCGCCCAAGAGGCCACCAGGGTCGGCCATGACGCCGGCCGCGGAATGCCGCACCTCTTCGTCAACGACGAGCAACGGCTCCTTGCGGGCTGCCACCGCCTCGGCGCGCAGCCGGTCCACGACCCGCCGGCGCGCCGAGGTGAGCAGCCACGCTGCCGGGCTGGCCGGCATACCGTCCGAGGGCCACGTGCGGGCGGCGGCCTCGAACGCATCGGCGAGGCCGTCTTCGGCCAGGTCGAGGCGGCGGAACCGGGCGACCAGCAGGGACAGCAGGCGACCCCACTGGGCGCGGAACACCTCGTCGAGGTCCTGGCGCGGGTCGCCCATCAGCGGGTCTCGGACCCCTCGACGTCGACCACTGGGCGGATCTCGACGCTGTAGGGCTGCGGCAGGAGCTCGCACAGGGCCGTCATGACGTCGAGATCCGGGGCGTCGACGAGGTAGAGGCCTCCGAGCTGCTCGGCGGTCTCGGCGAACGGCCCGTCGCTCAGGACCGGCCTGCCCTCCACGTGGCGCAGGGTCGTCGCGGCGTCGGCATCGGCGAGCGCCTCGCCGGCCACCAGGCGCCCCCGGGCTCCCACGGCGTCGTGGAAGGCCAGGTGCGCCCGGTGGTAGGCCGTCCGCTGGTCGTCGGTGGCGTCGCGCCAGAGGGACGGCGGGTAGGCGAGGAGGACGGCGTACCTCACCCCATGTCCAGGGGAGCGAAGGCGCGCACCTCCACGTCGTGGAAGCCCGTGCCCGAGAGCAGCCCGCAGAGCTTGAGCAGGTCGTCCAGGTCGTCGGTGGCCACGGTGTAGAACCCGCTGACCTGCTCGACGCTCTCGGCGTACGGGCCCTCGGTGACGGTGACGTCGTCGAGGTCGCCGCGCACGACCCGCGCCTCCGACGACGGGGTCAGGGCTGCCCCGCCGGTCATCTTGTGCCCCCGCTCCTCGAGCAGCCGGGCGAACCGGGTGTGCACGGCGTGCACGCCCTCCCGCTGCTCGGGGGTGGCGGCTGCCCACTTCGCGTCACTTCCGGGCAGCAGCAGCATGTACTCGGTCATGGTGGTTTCCTCTCATCGGTGGTGGAGCAGCGTCGCTCCACCCAGATGACGGGCGAGTGGTCCGCTAATCGACAGCCTGCCCGAAAACATGTCGGCGCACCCAGGCATGCATGGCGATCGCCGCCGCAGCGCCCGCGTTGAGCGATCGCGTGGACCCGAACTGCTCGATGTGCAGCACGACGTCACATGCGGCGCGCATCTCCGGCGACAGCCCAGGACCCTCCTGCCCGAAGACCAGGACGCACTCGCGAGGGAGGTCGTACGTCTCGAGCGGGATGGAGCCGGGCAGGTTGTCGATGCCGACCAGAGGCATGGCAGCCCAGCCCAGCAGGTCTTCCACCGTCGCGTGGTGGTACTCGTGCTGGTAGCGGTCGGTGACCATGGCGCCCCGCCGGTTCCACCTGCGCTTGCCGACGATGTGGAAGGCCGCAGCGTTGAAGGCGTTCGCCGTGCGGACGACCGACCCGATGTTGAAGTCGTGGCCCCAGTTCTCGATCGCCACGTGAAAGGCGTGCCGGCGCGTGTCGAGGTCCGCGACGATCGCCTCCTGCCGCCAGTAGCGGTAGCGGTCGACGACGTTGCGGCGGTCGCCCTCGCGCAACAGGTCGGGGTCGAGACGGTCGTCGTCGGGCCAGCGCCCCGGCCAGGGGCCGACCCCCACCTCGGGCGCGCCGGCCCCGTCAGGCGAGCTCACGGCATACCCCTCCCTGTGTCGGCTGGAGCAGACGGCATCCAGCGGGCGGTCAGGGACACCCAGCGAGACGGCATACCCTGTGGGCCATGCATTCTCTCGGACCCGGCTGGATGGACCCGCAGTGGCTGCTCGACCAGTTCGGCGCGCAGTTCTTCTGGGTCAGCGTGGGGATCGTCTTCGTGGAGTGCGGGCTGCTGTTCCCGATCCTGCCCGGTGACTCGCTGCTGTTCGCGGTTGGCCTGTTCGTCGCCGAGGGGTCGCTGCACCTCAACCTGGTCGCGGCCTGCGCCATCCTGTCGGCGGCGGCGTTCCTGGGCAACGTCGTGGGGTACGAGATCGGGCGCGTAGCCGGACTGTCGCTGTACCGGCGCGACGGGCGGTTCATCAAGCAGCGGTACTTCGACGAGACCCACGCGTTCTTCGAGCGGTACGGCGCCCGGGCGCTGGTGCTGGGGCGCTTCGTGCCGATCGTGCGGACGTTCATCACCGTGGTTGCCGGCGCCGGTCGCATGGACCGCCGCCACTTCTTCACGTGGAGTGGGGTCGGCGCAGTGCTGTGGGCCAGCGGCATCACCCTGCTCGGCTACTTCCTCGGCCAGGCGTTCCCGATCCTGAAGACCCGGCTGGAGCTGGCGATCATCGTCATCGTGGCGATCTCGGTGGTCCCGATGGCCATCGAGCTGCTCCGCGCGCGGCGCGCCAGCCGCGCCGAGGCCGCCCTGGAGGCCGCGGCAGCCGAGGCGGAGTCAGAGGAGAGCCTCGAGAAGTAGGTGGCCGCGGCGGTGGTGGCCGCGGCGGTCCCTGGCCGGCTTGGCGCGGGCGACCGGCATGCGAACTGGAAGCGGCGGGTAGGTCCCTCCCATGGGACCTTCGGCAGCCGCACGCAGCACAGCAGCCCGCGTCTCGCCTGACTCGGGCGCACGCACGACGGCCGGGGCGGCGCCGTACCTCCCCGAGCGGCGCAGCCTCAGGTCACTCCGGGCCGCGGTCCACGACTGCCGTGGCTGCGACCTGTTCGAGCACGCGACGCAGGCGGTGTTCGGTGAGGGTGCCGCCAAGCCGGAGCTGGTGCTGGTCGGCGAGCAGCCGGGCGACGTGGAGGACCGTGAGGGCGAGCCGTTCGTCGGTCCCGCTGGGCGGCTGCTCGACCGGGCCATGGAGGAGGCCGGTCTCGAGCGCGACCGGGTCTACCTGACGAACGCGGTGAAGCACTTCCGGTTCGCCGCCAAGGGAAAGCGGCGGATCCACCAGAGCCCGGCCCGTTGGCAGGTGGCCGCCTGCCAGCCCTGGCTGCTCTCTGAGCTGGACGTGCTGCGACCCCAGGGAGTCGTCGTGCTGGGCGCTGTGGCCGGGCAGTCGCTGATGGGGTCGTCGTTCCGGGTGACGGCCCAGCGGGGGCGGGTGCTCGAGGCACCGGAGGGCCTCGCGGACTGGCTGGTGGCCACGGTGCACCCCTCGTCGGTGCTGCGGTCGCGCACCCGGCGCGAGGACTTCAGAGCGCTGGTGGCCGACCTCGCCGTCGCCGCCGCCGAGCTGCGCTGACCGCCGGCCCCGGCCGACGCCGGCCCGGCCCTGCCCTGCGCCCTGACCCTTTATCGGGTGACCCGAGAAAGGAGCGCTTTCCCCCACGTGCGAACTCGGGGAAACCGGACCTTTCTCGGGTCACCCGATAAAGGTGGCCGGGTCCTGGAGGCGGGGCCAGGGGTGGGCGGCCTCGAGCTGGAGGGCGAGCTCCAGTAGCAGCGCATCGGCGCCGCGCTTGGAGGAGAACTGCATGCCGACCGGCATACCCTCTGCTGTCGTCCCGAGCGGCAGGGACACGGCCGGCGCGCCAGCGGCATTGTGGAGGGGCGTGAACCCGACGTAGTCGAGCAGCCGTTGGAAGTGGGTCTCGAACGCCTGGTCCGCGGCCAGGTGGCCCAGCAGCGGAGTCGTGTGGGACAGCACCGGTGAGAGCAGCACGTCGAACCGGCGGAACTGGCGGTCGTAGCGAGCGCCCATCGTGCGCAGCCGGGCCAGCACGATCGGCGCGCGGGCCTTCTCGCGGCGGAAGGTCTGCGCCAGACCGATGGTGAGCGGCTCGAGCTTGCTCGGGTCGAAGCCCTGTGGGTAGAGCCTCGCGCCACGGGTGAGGACGCCGTAGCCGAGCAGGGCCCAGTACGACGCGAAGTCGCGCGCAAACCAGCTCGGAACGACCGCGGGCACGGGCTCGAGGCGGTGCCCGAGTGACTCCAGCAGCGTGGTCGTCTGCTTCAGGACGGCGCGGGTGGCCGCGTCCGTCGGCGGCGATGCGGGTGAGTCGATGAGCACGCCGATGCGCAGCGCACGGTCGATCGGCGTGGTCACGTGACCCATGGCCGACAGCCTGGGGTTGCGCCACACCGACTCCGCGCCGGCGAAGAACCCGGCCACGTCGCGCACGCTCCGCGCCAGCACTCCCTCGGCGACGATCCGGATCGGCAGGGCAGCGTGGCCCTCGTCGGTGCGCAGCCGGTCGCGGGTCGGCTTGAGGCCGACGAGGCCGCAGGCGGCCGCGGGGATGCGGATCGACCCTCCCCCGTCGTTGGCGTGCGCAATCGGGACCACGCCCGCTGCCACGAGGGCGGCCGAGCCGCCGGAGGACGCTCCGGCCGAGTATGCCGGGTTCCACGGGTTGCGGGTCGGCTCGCAGCCGACGAACTCGGTCGAGGCGCTGAACCCGAACTCCGGCATGGCGGACTTCCCGATCGGGACGACACCCAGGGCGAGGAACTGGCGCACGAAGGCGCCGTCCCGCTGCACCGGCACCGACGCCACCGCGCGGGACCCCTCGCACTGCGGCAGTCCCGCGAGTGACACGTTGTCCTTCACGGCGGTCGGCACGCCCGAGAACACTCCAGGGGGCAGCGGGCCGCTCGCCCGGCGCACCGCTCGCTCGAAGTCCGGCCACACCAAGCCGTGCAGGACCGGCTCGACGGCTCGGGCCCGTTCGATCGCAGCGGTCACCACCTCGAACGGCGACACCTCTCTGGCGGCAACCCGCCGCGCGACCTCCGTCGCGTCGCCGTCACCGAGTGCGTCGTCGCGGAATGCGCTGACCCGAGCCGTCTCGAGCACCGCGGGGCGATCCCGAGGTCAGGAGGACGGGGGTTCGCTCCGGCCGCCACCGCTGTCGGGAGCCGCTGCACCCGTGGTGTCGGTGACGGACGAGCCGGGCTGCCCCCCAGCCGACCCGGCATACCCGCCGGAAGCCGGGCCACCGGCATACCCGCTGGGCGGCCCACCGGCATACCCACTCGGCGGTGGGATCGTCGCCTCCCGCTGCCCGAAGTCGACCCGCACGGCCTCGCGCTCCGCGCCCTCGACCTCGAAGTACTCCGCGCGGCCGATGTTGAACATGCCCGCCACCATGTTGCTCGGCACGGTCTCGACCCGGGTGTTGAGCTCTCGGACGTTGGCGTTGTAGTAGCGCCGCGCGGAGGCGATGCGGTCCTCCGTGGAGGTCAGCTCGGCCTGGAGCGCGAGGAAGTTTTGGTTGGCCTTGAGGTCGGGATAGGCCTCGGCGACCGCGATCAGCCGGCCCAGCGCCTGGGACAGCACTCCCTCACTGGCCGCCTGCTGGGCTGGGCTCTGCCCGCTCGCCATGGCCGCCGACCGCGCCTTCATGACGTCCTCCAGCGTGCCCCGCTCGTGCGCGGCGTAGCCCTTGACGGTCTCGACGAGGTTGCCGATCAGGTCGTGTCGCCGCTTGAGCTCGACATCGATCTGGCGCCACGCCTCCTGCACCAGGTTGCGCAGCTTGACCAGGCCGTTGTAGACGCCCACCGCCCACAGGATCAGCAGCACGACGATGACGCCGATCACGATCAATGCGATCCACATAGGGACTCCCCAGGGTCGGTGTGCACGTTCGTCAGGGCGATACTATGCGCGCCACCTGTCGTGGAGATCGATTGGCAGTATGCCGGTGGGCCGGCTGGGTCGGTGTGCCGGTGGGCCAACTGCGTCGGTATGCCGGTGGGCCGGCTGGGGTCGGTATGCCGGTGGCCCGCTGGCCAGGTGTGTCGGCGGCCCGGTCACGCGAGGCCCAGGTCCTCCAGGCCGTAGACGTAGCGGTACTCGAGCCCGGCCTCGGCGAAACGCTCGGCAGCCCCGGTGGCTCGGTCGGCGATCGTCGCCACCGCAACCACCTCGGCGCCCGCCTCACGCGCCGCGCTGGCCGCCTCGAGCGGCGAGGCACCCGTGGTCGAGGTGTCCTCTACGATCAGCACGCGGCGCCCCTCGATCGACGGGCCCTCGATGCGCTGCTGGAGCCCGTGGGCCTTGCCGGCCTTGCGGACCACGAAAGCGTCCACCCGCCCACCGGCCGCTGCCCGCGCGTGGAGCATGCCGGTCGCGACCGGGTCGGCACCGAGGGTGAGGCCGCCCACGGCGTCGAAGTCGAGGTCCTTCACCAGGTCGCTCATGACCCGGCCGACGAGCGGCGCAGCCTCGCCGTCGAGGGTGATGCGCCGCAGGTCGACGTAGTAGTCCGCCTCGCGGCCGGAGGAGAGGGTGACGTGCCCGTGCACGATGGCCTTGGCCTTGACGATCTCCAGGAGACGGGCGCGGTCGGTGTCGATGTTCGTGGCGGTGTCGGTCACAGGCCCCAAGCCTATCCGGGCCACTCGCGCGGCCCCATCCCAGCGACGGGCCATCACGACACCTTGGCAGGAACCGCAGACGCCAAGTACGGACTCGTCGAGGAGGCGCCGGAAAGGCCCGTGACCGCAGGGACCGAGTCTGGCGGGTCACGGCACCACAGGGCCTGAACGTCGACCTGGGCAAGCTCGCCACCGCGCCAGGCGGCGACGCCGCCGTGCGTGTGTTCCGCCAGCAAGCCTCGGCCGGCCCGGACCGTGGCCTCTGAGACCCGGCTGTGGGGACGGCCATCTAGGGTGTGCGGGTGCGCATCGCCACCTGGAACGTCAACTCCATCCGCTCCCGCCTCGAACGCGTCGAGACGTGGCTGCAGCGGAGCGACGTCGACGTCCTGTCGATCCAGGAGACCAAGTCCAAAGACGAGCTGTTCCCCTACGAGCGGTTCCGCGCCCTTGGCTACGACGTCGCCCACCACGGCACGAACCAGTGGAACGGCGTGGCCATCCTCTCCCGGGTCGGCCTGACCGACATCCAGGCCGGCTTCGACGGCGACCCCGGCTGGGGCGAGCCGGTGGCCCCCGAGGCGAGGGCGCTCGGGGCGACCTGCGGCGGCATACGCATCTGGTCGGTCTACGTCCCCAACGGGCGCAACATCCACGATCCCCACATGGTCTACAAGCTGCAGTGGCTGGCCGGGCTCAAGGCCCAGGCGCAGGGCTGGCTGGCTGGCGGTGAGCCGGTGGCGCTCATGGGTGACTGGAACATCGCGCCGCAGGACGACGACGTCTGGTCGATGGACTACTACATCGACAAGAGCCACGTCTCCCCCGGCGAGCGCGCCGCGTTCAACGCCTTCCTCGAGGCCGGGTTCGTCGACGTCGTCCGACCCCACACGCCCGGGCCGGGCGTCTACACCTACTGGGACTACCAGCGGCTGAGCTTCCAGAAGCGCCGCGGCATGCGCATCGACTTCATCCTGGGCTCGCCGTCGTTCGCCAGCCGGGTCACGTCGGCCCTGATCGACCGCGAGGAGCGCAAGGGTGCCGGGGCGAGCGACCACGCGCCGGTCCTCGTGGACCTGAGGGACTGAAGGAGGACGTGGGTATGCCGGAGGGCCCGCTGGGTCGGATCACCGTCACTACGGCAGACGGTGCGGAGCTTCGGGTGTGGGAGCACCCCGCCCATGACACCCCGCACGGCATGCTCCCCACGGTGGTCCTCGCGCACGGCTGGACCCTCACCCACCAGAGCTGGCTGCCCGTCGTCGAGCAGCTCCAGGGCCTGCGGGCGGTCCGGGTGGTCCTCTACGACCAGCGGGGTCACGGTGCCTCGACGCTCGGCCGCGGGACGGCGTCGATCCGGGACCTGGCCCACGACCTCGCGGCGGTCATCGACGCCATGGTGCCGGACGGGCGCCTCGTGCTCGGCGGCCACTCGATGGGCGGCATGGCGGTCATGGCCTACGCCGGGACCCACGCCGACCAGCTCCGAGACCGGGTCGGCGGCGTCGCCCTGGTCGGCACCTCCTCCGGTGACCTCGGCAAGCCCCTGCCGTCGCTGACCGAGGTCGCGCTGCGCATCGCCAGCAGGGGGCCGCGGATCCCCGCGGGCCTCGCGGCGCGGGCCGGGACACCGCGCAGCCTCCTGTTCGGCGACGCGCCCCACCCGGCCCATGTCAAGGCGGTGCGCGACCAGATCGCCGGGACCCACATCCCCACGTTCGGCAAGTTCTACGCAGCCTTCAACGACCACGACGAGACCGAGGCACTCGCTCACCTCAACGGCATACCCACGACAGTGCTGGTCGGTGAGCGCGACCGGCTCACGTCCGTGCGGCACAGCCGCCGGATCGCCGAGCTGGCCCCGCACTCCAGCCTCCGGGTGCTCGCCGGCCGGGGACACATGCTGGCCTACGAGGCGACCAACGAGGTCGTGTCAGCGCTGGTCGAGCTGGTGGACGGCGCGGCGTCGCAGACCCAGCCCGACTGAGGCCAGCGCACCCAGGCCGGCGGCGACCGCGGCGCCCGTGAACACGGTCTGAACCTGCACGAGCCCAGCGGCCACGAGGGCGGCGGCATCGGTCTGGTTCGGCAGCGCTGCGACCGTCTGGTAGTAGCGGTGCAGGCCGATGGCGGTCAGCAGGGCCAGCCCCACAACCATCCCGACCATCCGAGCGACGACGACCAGCGAGCTCGCTGTGCCGTGGGCGTCCTGGGGCGAGTCGGCAAGGGCCGCGTTGTTGACCGGGGCGAGCGCGAGCCCGACCCCGAGGCCGACCAGCACGAGGACCAGGGTGGAGTCGACCCGCTCGAGCGACCCGTTCCCCCAGCCGGACATCACGCCCAGCCCAGCTGCGGCGAGCAGGAGCCCAGCCCCGGCCACAGCACCGTCGCCAAGGCGTCGGAGCAGCCAGCCGCCCACCAGCGCACCGACCGGAACGGCGATGAGGAACCGCACGAGCACCAGCGCCGCCACGGTCTGCGACGTCGTGTGGGTCAGCCGTGCCAGTACCGGCACGTCGACGACCACGGCCACCAGGGCCGCCCCCACGAGCAGGCTGACGACGAGGGCGGTGCCGGTTCGGCCGCGCACGACACCGCGGGGCACGAGCGGCTCCGCGGCAGCCCGGTGGCGCCACGTGTAGAGCCCCGCGGCCACCGCCCCCGCCGGCAGCAGGGCGAGGCCGAGCGGGCCCACGACCTCCCGCTCGGGGTCCGACGAGGCGAAGGTCAGGATCACCGATCCCAGAGCCGCGCCCAGCAGCAGGGCCCCGACGAGATCGGCCCGCCGCAGCAGGGGCGACCACCGCCGGACGGTCACGGCGGCCCACCCGGCCGTGCAGGCCAGGGCGGCCACGCCGACCGGGGTGAGCACCCGGGACGTGGAGTCCCCGAAGGGGATGAAGGGCACCCCCAGGGTCACGTCGGTGACCAGGGGCTCGGGAGCGGCCAGCGCGAGTCCCCCCAGCACCAGGGCGCCCAAGCCCAGGGCAAGGGGTATGCCGGCCGGTCGCCTGGGGCGGCTCCGCCCAGCGGCGACCAGGCCGGCGGCCAGGGCCACGCCCAGCAGGGCGTTCATCCAGAAGATGGCGCGCCAGTCGGCGATCGCGAGGATGGCCGCGCCCAGCACGGGGCCGAGCACGCTTCCGAGCTCCTGCACCGCCCCGACGACGCCCAGCGGAGTGCCACGGCGATCGGCCGGCCAGAGGTCGGCGACCAGGGCCAGGGTGGCGGGGACCAGGCCTCCCCCGCCCACCCCCTGGAGCACGCGGCCCGTGATTAGCACCGGCAGCTCGACGGACAGGGCGGTGATGGCCGAGCCCACCACGAACACCGCCAGGCAGGCCAGGAGGATGCGCTGCCGCGCCACGAGGTCGGCCAGCCGGCCGATGAGGGGCAGCACGGCCACGTAGCCCAGCAGGAAGCCCGAGATGATCGGCGTCGCCTTCTGCAGGGCGTCGATGCCCAGGCCGACCCCGGTCATCATGTCGGTCAGAGCCAGGACCACGACGTAGGTGTCGGCCGCGGCGAGCGCGACGGCCACCGAGGCCGTCGCGAGGAGGGCCCGCGGTGCCGCCTGGCGGCCGGCCAGCGTGTGGTCCGCCGACCCGGTTGAGGCCATCACGTCGGGCAGCGGCCGGGTCACGGCTTCGTGATCGTGGCCGGGTTGCCGTAGCCGGTCAGCAGCAGGGTGTAGGTCGACGTCGCACCGGGGAAGAACGGGCCGGTCATCGTCGCCTTGCGCAGCTGTCCGGTCTTCTCGTCGAGGCCATAGGTGACGTCGAAGACGCCGGACTTGTCTCCGAAGACGAACAGGGCGGCGATCCGGTCACCCGGCACCTTGCCCCTGACCGTCTTCAGCACGTCGTTGCCCTCGCGGGCGCGGTCGCCCCGCACGAGGGCCGTGGTCGCCGGCAGCAGGGTCGAAATCCCGGAGGACTTGTTGAACAGCTGGGCAGGGTTCGGTGCGCCGAACACCGCGGGATCGACCTTGTTGTACTCGGGCGTGAACAGCTTCATGTAGACGTCCTTGTCGACGGCGATCACGTCGACGGTGCCGGTGACCCCGCTCACCGTGGCGTTGACCGTGCCCTTGAACGCGGGCGCCGGGTTGACCACGCCGATGCCCTTCGCGGCAGAGACGCCGTTGACCCCCTTCGGCACCGCCGCCGACGCGAGCGTGAAGCTCACCCCGGTCGTCGCATCCAACTTCTGCTTCGCCGTGGCAAGCAGGGCGGCCGGCGTGGGCTCCTTGGCCTGCGAGGGGCTGTCCGAACAGGCGGAAAGGCCGACTGCGCCTGCCACGAGCAGGGCGGTGAGCAGGGCGCGTCGGTCCATGGGGCACACGGTAGTGGCTCGAGATGAGGGTCTACACCAGTGCCTCGGTCCCGGCCCAGTGTGCAGGCCGCGCGGCGGAGTGGCGGCTGCAGGCGAACCGGCCCTCGCACAGCAGACGAAGTCGCCCGTGCGGGGGGTGAAGGCGACAGGGCCCGTATGCCGGCCACCCGGCATACGGGCCCTGTCGCGTCGTCGGAAGGTCAGGGTACGGACACCCGGGGCGCGACGGTCAGGGTGTCGGCCGCGTCGTCGCGGTCGACGACCACCGTGTCGCCGTCACGGACCTCGCCGGCGAGGAGCGACTTCGCCAGGCGGTCGCCGATCTCGCGCTGCACCAGCCGCCGCAGCGGGCGGGCGCCGTAGGCGGGGTCGTAACCGGTGAGGGCCAGCCACTCACGGGCCGCCTCGGTGACCTCGAGGGTGATCCGGCGGTCGTGCAGCCGGTTGGCCAGGGCGCGAACCTGGAGGTCGACGATCTTGCCCAGCTCCTCGGTGCTGAGGGCGTCGAAGATGACCACCTCGTCGAGCCGGTTGAGGAACTCTGGCTTGAACGCGGCCCGCACCGCAGCCATCACGGCATCCCGCTTGGCCTGCTCGTCGAGCATCGGGTCGATGAGGAACTGGGACCCGAGGTTGGAGGTCATGACCAGGATGACGTTGCGGAAGTCGACCGTGCGGCCCTGGCCGTCGGTCAGGCGTCCGTCGTCAAGGACCTGGAGGAGGATGTCGAAGGTCTCCGGGTGGGCCTTCTCGACCTCGTCGAGCAGCACCACCGAGTAGGGGCGGCGGCGGACTGCCTCGGTGAGCTGGCCGCCCTCCTCGTAGCCGACGTAGCCGGGGGGCGCGCCGATGAGCCGGGCCACGGCGTGGCGCTCGGAGTACTCGGACATGTCGATGCGGACCATGGCCCGCTCGTCGTCGAACAGGAAGTCGGCCAGCGACTTCGCGAGCTCGGTCTTGCCGACCCCGGTGGGGCCGAGGAAGAGGAACGACCCGGTGGGCCGGTCGGGGTCGGAGAGCCCGGCGCGGGAGCGCCGCACCGCGTCGGCGACCGCCTGGACAGCGCTGGTCTGGCCGATGAGCCGGGAGCCGATGATGGACTCCATCTGCAGCAGCTTCTCGGTCTCGCCCTGGAGCAGCCGCCCGGCCGGAATGCCCGTCCAGGCGCTGATGACCTCGGCGATGTCGTCGGCGCCGACCCGCTCCTTGACCATGACGTCCTTGGCCTTGCCGTCGCCTGCCCGCTGCTCGGCCTCCTGGGCGGCGGCGAGCTCCTTCTCCAGCGCGGGGATGTCGCCGTACAGGAGCTTCGACGCGCTCTCGTAGTCGCCCTCGCGCTGGAGCCGCTCGGCCTGGGTACGCAGGTCGTCAAGGCTGGCCTTGAGGTCGCCGAGCCGGTTGAGTCCGGACTTCTCCTGCTCCCAGCGAGCGTTCAGCGCGGCCAGCTGCTCGGACCTGTCCGCCAGGTCCTTGCGCAGCCTCTCGAGCCGCTCCTGCGAAGCCTCGTCGGTCTCCTTGGCCAGGTGCAGCTCCTCCATCCTCAGCCGGTCGACGGCGCGACGCAGCTCGTCGATCTCGACCGGCGAGGAGTCGATCTCCATGCGCAGCCGGGAGGCGGCCTCGTCGACGAGGTCGATCGCCTTGTCGGGCAGCTGACGGCCCGGGATGTAGCGGTCGGAGAGAGCCGCCGCGGCGACGAGGGCGGAGTCCTCGATCTCGACCTTGTGGTGCGCCTCGTAGCGCTCCTTGAGGCCGCGCAGGATCGCGATGGTGTCCTCGACACTGGGCTCGCCCACGAAGACCTGCTGGAAGCGGCGCTCCAGGGCGGCGTCCTTCTCGATGTGCTTGCGGTACTCGTCGAGCGTGGTCGCACCGACGAGGCGCAGCTCGCCGCGGGCCAGCAGTGGCTTCAGCATGTTGCCCGCGTCCATCGCGCCCTCGCCGGTCGCGCCGGCGCCGACGACGGTGTGCAGCTCGTCGATGAACGTGATGATCTGCCCTTCGGAGGCGCTGATCTCCTCGAGGACCGCCTTGAGCCGCTCCTCGAACTCGCCGCGGTACTTCGCGCCGGCGACCATGGCGGCCAGGTCAAGGCCGACGAGGCGCTTGTCCCGGAGCGACTCGGGGACGTCGCCGTTGACGATCCGCTGGGCCAGGCCCTCGACAACGGCCGTCTTGCCGACCCCCGGCTCGCCGATGAGGACCGGGTTGTTCTTGGTGCGGCGGCTCAGCACCTGCACGACCCGGCGGATCTCGGCATCGCGACCGATGACGGGGTCGAGCTTGCCGTCGCGCGCCGCCTGGGTCAGGTCGGTGCCGTACTTGTCGAGCGCCTCGCTCGTCGCCTCCGGGTTCTCGGAGGTGACCTTCTGCCCCCCGCGCAGCTGAGGGATCTGGGCCTCGATGGCCTTCGCGTCGGCCTTGACCGCTCCCTTCTCGGCCAGGGCCAGGAGGAGCACGTCGGTGGACAGGTAGCTGTCGCCCATGGCCTGCATGACGGTGCTGGCGTGGTTGAGGACCGCAAGCGTGGCCTGCCCCAGGCCGGGGGTGGCGACCGCCGAACCGCTGCTGCGCGGAAGTGCCGACAGTGTCCGCCGGGCCGCTGCGGCGACCGACTCGGCCGATGTGCCGCCAGCCGCGAGCAGGGCGGGAGTCGTCGTGTCCGGCTGCTCCGCCAGGGCCAGCGCGACGTGCTCCGGCGTGATCTCGGGGTGACCCTCCGACTGTGCGGTGCGCTGTGCGATGGCCAGCGCCTCGGCGACCTTGGCGGTCGGCTTCAACTCCATGCTCGACTCCTCAGGGGACAGCTCAGGTTTTCCGCAATCGGCAACATGGCCAAAGTTGAGTCTATTCCGCTCAACTCTGGGTGAGCGACCGGGGAGGGGGCGAGATGAGGAGGCGCCAGGTGCGAGGCAGTTCCTTGCGCGGCACGGCGGTCCACCCGCGGGCATAGGAGGGCACCTTCTCCCCCGTCCGCAGCACGACTGCAGCCGGCTCGGTGCGCAGGCGAGCCATGAGGTCTGCCGTCGTGAACTGCTCGTCACCCGGACGGCCGATCGCGGCGTTGTCGCATTTCGCGAGGTACGCGATCGGCGGGGAGTTGGTGCCCGTGAGCACACAGGGCGGTCGGACGCCATGGTTCGTCAGGGCACGGGCCACGACGGCCCACCGGTCCCGTGAGGACTGCTCCGTGTGGATGATGCGCTCCAGCCACGTCGCCTGAACCCCGATGTGGGCGGCGATGAGGACGGCGACCGCCGCGGCGCCCGCCACCTGCCATCGCCCCTCGAACGCCGCCAGGCCGTCAGCGATCGCCTGCGCGGCGGGGAGCGCGAGCAGCGCGTACGCCGGCAGGAGGAAGCGAGGGGCCGCATAGCCGACGAGGAAGAGGTACGGAATGGCACCAGCCACGCCAACGAAGGCTGGGAGGAGCGTCGCATCCGCGGCCCGGTTCGAGTTCGCCCCGCGAATCCGGGATTCACGCACCCTCCGGACCGCGAGGGCCACGGCCGCAGCCACGAGGACCAGTCCCACGCCCCACTCGAGCACCCCGAGCAGCGGGATCGGCTCGGTGGTTCGGTGACAGGGCCGGCACAGGAGCGGGCCGTCGATCGCCCGCAGCTGGTAGTCCGGGACGAAGCGCTTACCGGTTCCCTGCGTCGCGACGGCGCGGTGGATCCGCGCGATGATGCCCCCGTAGCGCAGCTGCGCCTCAACGAGCCAGGGCAGCGCCCCGGCCACAGCGCCGACAACCGCTGGACCCACGAGTGCGACGGCTCGAGTCCGCCAGGCCCGGTGCGCGAGGGCGGCGAGGCCGAGTGCGAAGACCAGCGGAGCCACATCCCCGGGGCGCAGCAGGGTGGCGACCGCCACCGCGGCGCCACCGGCCCATTCCAGGGACCGAGAGGCGATCCCCCGAGCGGCGCAGAGGAAGGTCCCGGTTGCGAAGACGCCTGCAAGGGCGACCGTGAAGTTGGGCATGAGGCTGGGACCGTAGAAGACGCTGAGCCAGAGGGAGCCCAGGAGCAGGGCCGCCAGCGGCACCGAAGCGTCCGGGCGCAGCCTCAGCCACACGGCATACGCCACATAGAGGCCGATGCCGGCCAGCATGGCCAGGTAGACGCGCAGCGCCGGCGTCGAACCGGTCAGCGCCTGCAGGGGCGCGGCGATCAGGGACGTTCCACGCGCGCGTGGGGCGCTGAACACCAGAGCTGGGCGCCTGGGGTCGGTCTGGCTGGCATAGATGGACTCGTCCCAGCCGAGCCCGAGGTTGCGCACCAGCCCCACCTGCGCCAGGACGAAGGCCAGGCAGACGATGAGCAGCCAGAACCGGGGTGATTGCCACGAGGTCGTTCGACCCGCACGTCGGTCTCCCCCGAGAAGCACCCGCCCACCCTACGGCGGAGCCTGGCTCACGTGGGGGTTCCACCGCGCCGGCCAATGAACTCAGCAGGCCTGCGCCAGGTCGCTGAGGCCCTCGGTGGACGGGCTGGACGACGGGGTCGGCGTAGGTTTGGTGCTCGTGCTGGTGGAGCTCGTCGGCTTCGGCTTGGGTGTCGAGACCGTCGGGTGGTCGGAGATCGCGTTCCTGACCATCGAGCGGATCTTGACGTAGTCGGGGTTCGTCACGTGGATGACCTTGTCGGTCAGCGGCAGGCTTCGGATCTTGCCCTCCTGGATCCGCTGCACCAGCTCGACCCAGGCGTCGAGGTCCTGCTGCGGGATGTCGATGCTGATGTTCCTCTTCGCCGCCCTCGCCAGCGCGGGGTAGCGCTGCAGCATTGCCACGGGGTTGACCTGGCTGACCAGGGCGCCGACGACGCAGCGCTGGCGGCGCATGCGGCTGAAGTCGTCGGACTGGGCGCGCGACCGGGCGTACCACAGCGCCTTGTGGCCGTTCATGTGCTGTGGGCCCTTCTCGATCCAGCTCTGCTTGCCGGTTGACCAGATGATCCCGCCGTAGCCGTTGCCCTTGCAGTCCATGCAGACCCGCTCGCGGGCGTTGATGTCGACGCCTCCCATGGCGTCGACGAGCTCCTGGAACCCCTTGAGGTCGATGACCGTCGTGTAGTCGATCTTGAGGCCGAGGACCTCGCCGATCACGTCCCGGGTGGCGAACAGGCCCGGGTTCTTGACCCCCGGAAACAGCTCGGGGTGGTTGGCGGCAGCCTCCTGCCAGACGGCATTGAGCAGGCACTGCTCCGCGCCATTGGTGGGGTCGGGACAGGGCCCGAAGCCGTGCGGCCAGAGGCGGTGCAGGGGGTCGCTCGCTGGGAAGGGCACGCGCTGGAGGTTGCGCGGCAGGCCGATGAGCACCGTGTCACCCGTTCTGGTGTTGATGCTCGCCACCATCATGGAGTCGGTGCGCACGCCGATGCGGTCGGTGCCGGCGTCGGAGCCCAGCATCAGGACGTTGACCCTCGGGACCTTCTTCCACGGGTCGGCACCCTCGCCGGGGCCGCTGGCGTTGCCCGGTCGCTGGCCGTCGAAGACGGTGCTGATCAGCGACCGCTGGATCGCGATGTAACGGGCCGCCTCCGCCGAGGGCAGCACGATCACGAGGCAGGCAAAAGCGGCGAACGCCCGGGTCCGGAGCTTCTCGCCGCCACTCTGGCCGCGGGGCCAGGTCGTCCTCGCGGTCAGCAGGATGCTGCCCAGCCACACCAGGCCGCCCACCAGGATCAGGACCATCGCGAACAGCAGGGCCTTGCGGCTCAGGCCGATCGACAGCGCCGTGTTGACCACCCCCCGGCTCAGGAACTGCCAGGCCGCGATCAGCAGCGACAGCAGGAAGCCGAGGGTGAGCACGAAGCCCAGTGGGCGGTAGCGGGTCGGGATCAGGCCGGCCCCCGGGATGAGGGTGCCCAAGCCCGTGAGCATGAAGTACCGACGGATGGCAGCACGACGCTGCGCCTGCCGGGCAGCTCGCCCGCGGCCATGCGGAAGCTGCTCGAACGGTCTTGTCTGCACCACACCACCTGACTGCGGGCAGGGGTCCCGCAACCACACATGCTAGGTCTGAAGGCCCGTGCCTTCCGAACGGCCTTCAGAACGGCCTTCCGAACGGCAGGGACAGCCGCCCAATCTTGCGGCGGGCGGCTGAGAGTTCGCTGGGAGTGTGCCAGATCGGGCTGAGTGGGCGCTAAACGCCGCCGGGACCACCGTCGTCCAGGGAGTCGTACCAGCCGCCGTGCGCCTCCGCCAGCGCCCGGAACCGCTCGCGCAGGCCCTCGGCCACGGCGCTGCCCTCGTCGTCGACCCGGTCCTCGCGGACATAGACGGCCCACTCGTGAGCCTCGGCGTCGTCCTCGCCCGCGAGCGCCTCCCGCACGACTCGCACCTCCCCGAAGCCCTCTTGGCGGAGGTCGTCCGCGATCTCCTCGGCGGTGGCGCGCTCGGGCAGGACGATCAGGTGCTGGGTCACAGAGGGAGTATGCCGTGGGGTGCAGCCTGCGTGCCTTGCTGTGCGCGATGCTGCGGGCCGTGCTGCGTGCCTTGCTGTGCGCGATGCTGCGGGCCGTGCTGCGGGCGGTGCTGTGTGCCGTGCTGCGGGCTGTGCTACGTGCTGTGGCGCGGGCCGTGCTGCGGGCGGTGCGTCACCGAGGACGCCAGACCACGAGGGCCTGCGACCGGCCGCTGCGCGGGCGCTGGCCCGCACGCAGCGCGACCGCCTCGCCAGCCGGGCCGACCGAGAACACCCGCCGGCCCGACGCGGCGGCAAATCGGGCCTCGTCGAGCTCCGCCGCGAGCCGCGCGACCCGGGCGCGAAGAGCGGCGACCTGGTCCTCGAGGTCGAGGATCCGCTGGATGCCCGTGAGGCTGATCCCCTCCTGGGAGAGCCGCTGTACCTCGCGCAGCAGGGCGATGTCGCGAGCCGAGTAGCGCCGCCCGCCTCCTCGGGTGCGCGAGGGCGACACGAGCCCCAGCCGGTCGTACTGCCGCAGGGTCTGCGCATGCATGCCCGCCAGCTCGGCCGCGACCGAGATGACGAAGACGGGGGTCTCGTCATCAGGCGAGAACCCGGGGAAACCAGTCGACTCGGCCATGGGCCATCACACCTGGGAGCGGGCGAACATCTCGGCCCGCGGATCGAACCCGTCATCTGCGGCGCGCAGCGTCTCGACGGCGGCCTTGGCCTCGTCGGTCAGGCGTTGGGGCACCACGACGGAGACCTTGGCCAGCAGGTCGCCTGCCTCGCCGCTCTTGGTCTTGACGCCCCGACCCTTGACGCGCAGCACGCGCCCGCTGGGTGTGCCGGCCGGGATCTTGACGCGGACCGGATCGCCGCCGAGCGTGGGCAGCTGCACCGTCGCGCCCAGGGCGGCCTCGGCGAAGGTCACAGGCAGGTCGACCGTGAGGTTGTTGCCCTCACGCCCGAACACCGGGTGCTTCTCCACCGAGACCGTGAGGATCAGGTCACCGTCGGGCGCGCCCGGCTCCCCCGCGTGGCCCTTGCCGCGGAGCCGGATCTTCTGCCCGTCCTTGACGCCGGGTGGGATGCGGGTGGTGATGCGGCCGCCCTCCGACGTGGTCAGGGTGACCGTCGCGCCCTCGACCGCATCGCGGAAGGAGAGCGCCGTGCGCGCTTGGATGTCCTGCCCACGGCGAGGTCCAGCGGGCGCCCCATAGCCGCCGAAGCCTGGGTATGCCGTGCCGCCGCCCTGGGTGAACAGGCCACCGAGCAGGTCCTCCAAGTCGGGCTCGGCTCCGGACCGGCGGCTGCCCTGGAAGCCAGGTCCTCCGCTCGTGCTGAACCGGACGTTCCCGCCGCCACCACCGAACATCGTGGAGAAGAGGTCCTCAAAGCCTGCGCCCGACCCGCCTGGACCGCCGGCCGTGAACCGCGCGCCGCCGTGCGACATCGACCGGATCGCGTCGTACTGCTTGCGCTGGTCGGGGTCGGACAGCACGGCATAGGCCTCGCCGATGTCCTTGAACCTCTGCTCGGCCTGGGTGTCCCCCGGGTTCTGGTCGGGGTGGAGCTCGCGCGCCTTCTTGCGGTAGGTCTTCTTGATCTGCCCGGCGTCGGCGTCGTGGGGGACGCCGAGGATCGCGTAGAAGTCCTTCTCGAACCAGTCCTGGCTAGCCATCCGGGCGTCCTCCTCTCAAGGGTGTGAGATGTCCTGCAGCTACTCGGGATCCGCGACCGCGACTCGCGCCGGCCGAATGACCCGCTCACCGGCACGGTAACCCGGCTGGAGGACCTGCACCACGGTGGTGGACGCAGCGCTCTCGGGGAGCGATCCGTCCTGGGGCCACGGAGCGTGCATGAGCGCCTCGTGCAGGCTGGGGTCGAAGAGCTCACCCGTGCCGCCGTAGCGCTCGAGTCCGAACTTGCCGAGGGTCGACTCGAGCTTGTCGGCTATGGCCGCGAACGGGCCCGACTCCAGGTCGCCGTGCTGCCGCGCAGCGTTGATGTCGTCGAGGACCGGCAACAGCGCCTCGATCACCGAGTGCACCGCGAGCTCCTGAACCATGGCGCGGTCGCGGTCGACACGCTTCTTGTAGTTGACGTACTCCGCCTGGAGCCGCTGCAGGTCCGCGAGGCGCTCCGCGGCCAGCACCGTATCGGGGTGCACACCCACGGCGGTGCCGGCGGCGCCGGCCGGCATACCGACCTCGGGCTCCCCGTGAGGGGAGGGCGCGGGAGCCGCGCCCTCCCCTGGGGTGTCGTTGACCACCTCGGTGTTGACGTCCTCGCCAGTGACGTCCTCGGTCGTGACGTCCTCGGTCGTGACGCCCTCTGTAGTGACGCCCTCGGTCGTGACGTCGTCAGTGGCGACGTCCTCGATGACGACGTCCTCGAGCCCGACGTCAGGCGTGCCCTGGGGAGTCACGTCGTCGCCGTCCTGCGGGCCGAAGGAGCCGTGGGAGGAGTCGGTCACTTGGCGTCCTCGTCGTCGACAACCTCGGCGTCGACGACCTCGTCAGCGCCTCCGGCGGGGTGGTCGGAGGCCTCCGCGCCCGGGACGTCGGCGGACTCGCCCTGCTCAGCGGCCGCGGCATACATCGCGGTACCCATCTTCTGGGACTCCTCGTTGAGCTTGCTCACCTTGGCGTTGATGTCCTCCACGCTGGAGCCCGAGTCGGGCTTCAGGGCGGCCTTGAGGTCGTCGAGCGCCACGTCGACCGGCTTGCGCTGGTCGTCGGACAGCTTGTCGGCGTTGTCGGCGAGGAACTTGTCCGTCGAGTAGACCAGCTGCTCGGCCGTGTTGCGGGCCTCCGTCTCCTCGCGACGCTTCTTGTCCTCGGCGGCGTGCGCCTCGGCGTCCTTGACCATGCGGTCGATCTCCTCCTTCGACAGCGCGGAGCCGCCGGAGATGGTGATCTTCTGCTCCTTGCCCGTGCCGCGGTCCTTCGCCGACACGTTGACGATGCCGTTGGCGTCGATGTCGAAGGTGACCTCGATCTGGGGCACGCCGCGCGGAGCCGGCGCGATGCCGGACAGCTCGAAGGTGCCGAGGGCCTTGTTCTGCTGGGCGATCTCACGCTCGCCCTGGAAGACCTGGATCAGCACGCTCGGCTGGTTGTCCTCGGCCGTCGAGAACACCTCGGAGCGCTTGGTCGGGATGGCGGTGTTGCGCTCGATCAGCTTGGTGAACAGGCCACCCTTGGTCTCGATGCCGAGCGAGAGCGGCGTGACGTCGATCAGGAGGACGTCCTTGCGCTCACCCTTGAGGACGCCTGCCTGCAGGGCCGCGCCGACGGCGACGACCTCGTCGGGGTTCACCCCCTTGTTGGGTTCCTTGCCGCCGGTGAGCTCCTTCACCAGCGAGCTGACGGCCGGCATGCGGGTCGCGCCTCCGACGAGCACGACGTGGTCGATGTCGGACACCGAGATGCCGGCGTCCTTGATGACGTTGGCGAACGGCTGTCGGGTGCGGTCGAGCAGGTCCTTGGTCATCTGCTCGAACTGCGCGCGCGAGATCGACTCGTCGAGGTGGATCGGGCCGTTCTCGGACATCGACAGGTACTGCAGGCTGACGTTGGTGTTCGTCGCCGTGGAGAGCTCCTTCTTGGCCTGCTCGGACGCGTCGCGCAGACGCTGCATGGCGATCTTGTCCTTGGACAGGTCGACGCCGCTGGAGTTCTTCACCATGGTCAGCAGGTGCTGGACGATGCGCTCGTCCCAGTCATCGCCACCGAGGTGGTTGTCACCGTTGGTGGCACGCACCTGGATCGTGGAGAAGTTGTCCTCGGGGTCCTTGCCGACCTCCAGGAGGGACACGTCGAACGTCCCGCCACCGAGGTCGAAGACGAGGATGAGCTCGTCCTCCTTGCCCTTGTCGAGGCCGTAGGCGAGCGCCGCGGCCGTGGGCTCGTTGATGATGCGCAGGACGTTGAGGCCCGCGATCTCGCCGGCCTCCTTGGTGGCCTGCCGCTGGTGGTCGTCGAAGTATGCCGGGACGGTGACCACCGCGTCGGTCACGCTCTCGCCGAGGTAGGACTCGGCGTCGCGCTTCAGCTTCTGCAGGATGCGGGCGCTGATCTCCTGCGCGGTGTACTTCTTGCCGTCGATCTCCCGGGACCAGTCGGTGCCCATGTGGCGCTTGACCGAGCGGATGGTCCGGTCGACGTTGGTCACGGCTTGGCGCTTGGCGATCTCGCCGACGAGCACCTCACCGCCCTTGGAGAACGCGACGACCGACGGCGTGGTGCGCCCGCCCTCCGCGTTGGCAATGATCGTCGGCTCGCCGCCCTCGAGGACGGCGATGGCCGAGTTGGTGGTACCGAGGTCGATGCCGACCGCACGTGCCATGGGATGTCTCCTTGCTGGTTCCTGCTGGTGGGTACTGCTGGTGGTACTGCTGGGTGGGTACTGCTGAGGGTCTGCCAGGGGTGCTGCTGTATCTGCGCCAAATCTGCTCGGTGACGGCCGGTCTTGTCAAAACCGCACTCCGCAAACTTGCGTCCACTCGGCTCAACTTTCCTGCCCGGACGATTGTTCCCGGCATACCGCTGGTCTGCTCAGGTCTGCGCCCTCACGGATCTCTCCGCGCGGGCCGGTTGTCCCAGCCGGTGCATTGCCGAGTCGCTGCACCGGTGGCATCGTCGGACCGGAGGTGTGATCAGACGTGGCGCAGACTGCATCGGGGACACATGTCGGCAGGGGCGCGGCCGTCGCGCTCGGGTTCGCGGTGGTGTGGAGCGGGGTCCTCCTCGTGTCGGCCGTGACGGTGCCGGCCTACGAGTCGGAGACGCGGTCGACCGGCGGCGAGGTCGTCCGCGACACGGCAACCCTCGTCGAGGTCAACGGGCCGTGGGCGCTCGTGGTCGTGGCGGCGCCTCTGGTCGCAACCGCGGTCGTGGCCTGGGCCCTCTGGTCCGGCGGCTCCCGGCACGGTGCGGTCCTGGCCGCATGGGCGGCAGTCGGCCTCTTGACGGCCCTGAGCGTGCTGGCCCTCCTCAGTGTCGGGCTGTTCTTCCTTCCGACGGCGCTGGCCCTGGCCCTGGCCTGCGGCCTCGGGACGATGGGCCCTAGTGCTGCTGGCAGTACGGCGCAGGCTGGAGGAGAGGGAAGGAGAAACCATGGCTGAGGACCTGCAGCATCGACCGGACGTGGTTCCGAGCGGTTCAATGCGCGATGAGGAGGAGCTGCGCGCTCTGGCGCAGAAGCGGCTGAAGGACAAGAGGGACTTCGTGGGGCACCTGATCTCCTACATCACGGTCAACGCCCTGCTGATCGGCATCTGGTGGACGACGGGGGCCGGCTTCTTCTGGCCGGTGTTCATTCTCCTCGGCTGGGGGATCGGCATCGTGTTCCACGCATGGGACGTCCTCTCGCCGGGGCCTGGCCCAGCCCAGATCGAGGCGGAGATGGAGCGGCTGCGCCGCCGCGGCATCTGACCTGGGCCGCCGCGGCATCTGACTTGGCTCGCGCCCCTAGCGGCTCGTTTGTGGAGCCCTGGTCAGGCCTCGGCCATGACGTCCCGCGTGAGGGCGGGTGGCAGGTAGTCGTAGCGGGCGAAGCTTCGGGTGAAGCTTCCGGTGCCGTGTGACACCGAGCGAAGGTCGATCGGATAGCGCGACAGTTCGCGCTCCGGCACCTCGGCATGGATCACCGTCATGCCGGCGATGTTCGACGGCTCGGTGCCGTGCACCTGGCCCCGGCGCCCGCGCAGGTCGGCCAGCACCGCACCGACCGACTCGTCGGCCACGGTGATGTCGACGGTGTCGATGGGTTCGAGGAGGCTCACGACGTTGGCGTTGGCCGCTTCGCGCAGGGCCATCTCCGCGGCGGTCTGGAACGCCATGTCGGAGGAGTCGACCGAGTGTGCCTTCCCGTCGACCAAGGTGATCCTGACGTCGACCACGGGGTAGCCGGCGAGCACGCCCTTGCCCAGCTGCGAGCGCACCCCTTTCTCCACCGAGGGGATGTACTGGCGCGGCACGGCGCCGCCCACCACCTTGTCGACGAACTCGATGCCCTCGCCGCGGCCGAGAGGCTCGATCTCGAGCCGGCACACGGCATACTGCCCATGCCCTCCGGACTGCTTGACCAGCCTGCCCTGGGTCTCGGTGCGGCTCACGAACGTCTCCCGCAGCGCCGTCCGCACCGGCTCGGCCTCGACCGCCACGTGGAAGCGGTCGTGGAGCGCGGCGATGAGCTGGTCGACATGGGCCGGCCCCATGGCCCACAGCACGAGCTGGTGGGTCTCGGCGTTGCGCTCCAGCCGCATCGTGACGTCCTCGGCGACCATCCGCTGCAACGACGACGCGAGCTTGTCCTCGTCCCCCTTCGACATCGCGTGGATGGCGACGGGCAGCAGCGGGTCAGGCAGGACCCAGGGCTCCACCAAGGCCGGCCGGTCGCGGCTGGACAGCGTGTCAGACGTCTCGGCCGAGTTCAGCTTGGCGACGAGCGCGACGTCCCCGGCGATCGCCGCCGTCTTGGGCCGGGCGTCGTCGACGATCGGCGCTGACAGCGGGCCGATCCGCTCGTCGTCGCTGTCGTGGTCGCCGTGGCCCTCGCCCAGGTGTTCGACGAACTGCCCTAGGTGACCGCTCACGTGCACCGGCTGGTCGGGGCGCATGGTCCCCGCGAAGACCCGCACCAGTGACAGGCGCCCGACGTAGGGGTCGGTGGTCGTGCGGATGACCTCGGCGACCAGAGGGGCGTCCGGGTCGCATGCGACACCGTCGATCGTGCCGCCCGCCGGTGTGTAGACGCGCGGCACGGCCGCCCCGACCGGTGAGGGGAACCCGCGCTCGATGAGCTCGAAGATCTCCGTGACGCCCACGCCGTTCGGGGCGTGGGTCGGGATGACCGGGAAGAACCTGGCCGTCGCGATCGCGGTGCGCAGGTCCTCGCGCAGGGCCTCGAAGTCGATCTCCTCGCCGCCCAGGTAGCGTTCGAGCAGCTCGTCGTCCTCGGACTCCTCGATCAGCGACTCGATCAGCGCGCCACGGGCCTGCTCCAGGCTGGCCGTCTCGTCGCCGCTGGGGTCGCGCTCGACCGGCTCGCCCCGCGAGTGGTCGCGCGTCTGCTGCGACATCAGGCCGAGGCTGCCAGTGACCGAGCCCTCGCTCATGATCGGGACGCTCAGCGGCTGGGCGTCGCCGAGCACCTTGCGACACGCCTCGACCGTCGCGTCGAAGTCCGCTCGTGCCTGCTCGAGCTTGGTGATCGCGATGGCGCGGGGCATCCCCACGACCTCGCACTCCCGCCAGAGGAGCCGGGTGGCCTCGTCGACGCCGTCGGCTGCGGAGACAGCGAAAAGGGCCGCGTCAGCGGCCCTGAGTCCCGCACGCACCTCGCCGACGAAGTCGGGGTGCCCGGGGGTGTCGACCAGGTTGATGACCACCTCCTCCCACGGGACCGAGGCAACCCCAAGGGCCGTGGAGGACTCGCGGGACTCCTTCACCCGGCGGCCGGGCACCCGCTCAGAAACCAGCCGCTCGAACAGCGCGGTCTTGCCAGATCCGGGGGGCCCGAGGATGACGACATTGCGGATCTGTTCGGGCGACGTGGGGTCGAGCGCGGCGCTGGACTCGGGGGAGCGGTTCATGGATCCCACCTTGCTCCCGCTGGCCTGCGGGCACAAGGGGAAGAAGTATGCCGGTGGGGCGCGTTGCGGCGGTTCGGCGGCGACCCGGGTCACGGTGGAGCTGCGGGGCCGACTCACCTGTTCTTGACGTGCCAAACCGGGCGCACAAGGGTAAGGGCTGCTTTGGATGGGGCCATCCCAGACACCGCCGGAACATCGACGAATCACCGACGAACCACCGACACGAAGGAGAGCGACGTGGAGGATCCGGACCGCAAGGCGCCCTGGTGGCGATCGGCTGTCGTGTACCAGATCTACCCCCGCAGCTTCGCCGACAGCGAAGGCAACGGGATCGGTGACCTCGCCGGCATCTGCCAGCACCTCGACTACCTCGCGGCTCTGGGCGTCGATGTCATCTGGCTGTCCCCGGTCTACCGGTCCCCCATGGACGACAACGGCTACGACATCAGCGACTACCAGGACATCGACCCGCTGTTCGGAACGCTCGAGGAGATGGATGCGCTGATCGCCGCAGCCCATGAGCGCGGCCTCAAGATCGTCATGGACCTGGTCGTCAACCACACCTCCGACGAGCACCCGTGGTTCGTTGAGTCCCGGTCGGCGGTGGACAGCCCCAAGCGCGACTGGTACTGGTGGCGAGACGCCCGTCCGGGGACCACTGGAGGCGAGGACGGTGCCGAGCCCAACAACTGGGGCTCCTTCTTCAGCGGGTCGGCGTGGGAGTGGGACGAGAAGACCGGCCAGTACTACCTGCACCTGTTCAGCCGCAAGCAGCCCGACCTCAACTGGGAGAACCCCGAGGTGCGCCAGGCGGTCTACGCGATGATGCGCTGGTGGCTCGACCGCGGGGTCGACGGCTTCCGCATGGACGTCATCAACATGATCTCCAAGGTGCCGGACCTGCCCGACGCCGAGAAGCTGCCGGGGAAGCTCTATGCGCCCCCCGGGGCGCTCACCAGCTGTGGACCTCGCATCCACGAGTTCCTGCACGAGATGACCCGCGAGGTCTTCGCCGGCCGGCAGGGCGACTTCATCACCGTGGGTGAGATGCCGGGTGTGACCGTCGAGGACGCTGTCCTGTTCACGGACCCCGACCGGGCCGAGGTCGACATGGTCTTCCAGTTCGAGCATGTCTCGCTCGACATCGGGCCGGGCGGCAAGTGGGACCTGCGGCCGCTGCAGCTCACCGACCTCAAGTCGTCGCTGGGCCGCTGGCAGAAGGGCCTCGCCGAGCGCGGCTGGAACTCGCTGTACTGGGACAACCACGACCAGCCACGAGCGGTGAGCCGGTTCGGCGACGACTCGGACAAGTTCCGCGAGGTGTCCGCCAAGGCGCTGGCAACGGTTCTCCACCTGCACCGCGGGACTCCTTACGTCTACCAGGGGGAGGAGCTCGGGATGACCAACGGGGCATTCACCGACCTCACCGCCTTCCGCGACATCGAGTCGCTCAACCACTTCCACGAGGCGACCCTCTTCGGTGCCGACCCGGACCTCGTCCTCGCCTCCCTCCAGGAGCGCAGCCGCGACAACGCCCGCACCCCGATGCAGTGGGACAGCACCGCCCAGGCCGGCTTCACGACCGGTAAGCCCTGGATCGGGGTCAACCCCAACCACGTGCAGATCAATGCCGCCGACCAGGTTGACGACCCCACGTCTGTGCTGGCCCACTACAGGGCGCTGATCGCCCTGCGCCACACCAATGCGGTCGTCGCACACGGCCACTTCGAGATGCTCATCCCGGAGCACCCGCAGGTCTATGCGTTCGAGCGCCACCTCGACGACGACCGCCTCCTCGTCGTCGCCAACATGACGAGCGAGCCGGTCGAGCTCGACCAGGCGGACAGCGACAGCTGGTCCGGTACACCCCTCCTGAGCAACTACGACGACCCGGCCAAGCTGGGCGCCGGCCCCGTGCGCCTGCAGCCCTGGGAGGCCACCGTCTACCAGCGGTGAAACCAGCAGGAGGTATGCCGGGTGCCAGCGACCAGCCACCCGGCATACCTCTCCTTCCGCGGACTGTCGCCAAGGCTTACGTGGGTGCGAGGGCGGCGGCTGCCCGGGTTGCCGGGGTGGTCGGGGGACCGCAGAGTAGGGGCATGCCCGCACCCCTGTGGCTCGGCAAGGTCAACCGGGCCGGCTTCAACCGCCTGTCCCGGCCCGTCGCACGCTGGCTGCCGGGGTTCGCGGTGGTGGTCCACCGGGGGCGCCGGTCGGGGCGGGAGTACCGCACACCGGTGAACCTCTTCCCGGTGCCGGGTGGTTTCGTGATCGCCCTGACGTACGGGCCGCAGACCGACTGGGTGAAGAACGTCCTGGCCGCCGGGGGCTGCCGCATCGAGACGCGGGGTCGCACCGTCGACTGTGTCGAGCCGCGGCTCTACCGCGACCCGGATCGGGGCGGCATCCGCCCGCTGGAACGGGCGATCCTCCCGCTCCTGAGGGTGGACGAGTTCCTCAGCCTGAGGAGTGACGGAGCGCAAGGACAATAGTCCCTGCCTCGGCAGCAGCTTCGCGGGAAGGCTGAAGCCACAGGAAGGTGGTGGCTGACATGTCGACCTTCGGAGTGGTTCTGAGGCGAGTCGCGGCATTCGGGACGATGGTGTTCGTCGGCTTCGGCTTCATGTTCGCCGGTGGGTATGCCATCGACGACCCCGGTGGGTGGGCCGCCGCCGGGATCATTGCGCTCATGGTGGTGCCGGCAGCGCTTATCACGATCCTGGCCGCCCGCCGGCCAGAGCAGGCGATCGTGCTGGTCTACATCGGCTTGGGGCTGCTGCTCGCGTTCACCATCGTGGATGCCGTGAGCCGCCTGGTGGACGCCCCGGTCATCCCGATGACCGCTCTGGTCCTGGCCTTCCCCGTGGCGTTCCTGGGTCTGCACCGCCCGCGCACCGCCGGTCGGCTGCTGCTTGCCATCGGCGCAATCCCCATCCTGGGTGAGGTGCTCGTTGGCATCGTTCGGGGCGGTGATGGCGGGTTCTTCCTGCACCTCGGCGGGTCCTCGGGCGCGGCGGCCATCCCGCTCATCATCTTCGCCCTGCTGTTCTTCGTGGCGGCCGCCATGACGCCGGCTCAGCCCCGGGCGCAGGACCGGCCGACCCCGACGGGCACACCAGGTCGGACGCCAGTCCCCCATTAGGCACGTTCCCACCAGACATCAGGCACGGTCCCACCAGACATAAGGCACGGTCCCACCAGGCACAGTCCTCCGTGCACCCTCGCCCCCGCCGGCGGGGGTGCGCGGTGTCCGTCGACGCACCGCTGCCGTCAGTGAGAGTGCACCCACTCGGAGACCAGGTCGACGATGCCGGTCGGGTCACGCGCCCAGGAGAAGTGGTCGACCGGACGCTGGCCATGCCTGGTCGCCCGGTCGAAGTGCCGCTGGGTGATGTCCGCCGCCGGCACGAGCGACAGCAGGCGGTCGACCGACGCCCTCGGCGCCAGCGCGTCGTTGGCGAGGTCGATGGCCAGGACGGGCACCTCCAGCTCCGCCAGCGCGCGGCCCGCACGGCGGGTCGTTCCCTCCGGGTCGAGCCGGCCGGTTCGCGCGAACCGGGACCACTCGCGCATGAGCTGCCGGGGCTGCCGCCCGCCGAACCCGAACCGGTGGCCCGGCCAGTGCCCGCGCGCTGCGGCGACCAGGGTGACGAGCTGCGTCTTGGCGAGGGTGCCGACGCGGTTGGGGTAGGCCCGCCAGTACGGCGCACCCGACCCGATGAGCACGACCGACGCGACCTTCCGCCCGGTCAGCGCCAGGGCCAGCAGTCCCACCTGTCCGCCCAGGCTGTGACCGACCAGCGTGATCGGGCGAGCCGGATGACGCTCGGCCACCGCGTCGAGCAGGTGCGGTACGAAGACCTCGGCCAATACGGCATACCCATAGTTGTTGCGCACACTGGCGAGGGGTCGACTGCCGCCTTGGCCTGGGAAGTCGGCCGAGAAGCCGCTGACACCGTGCTCGGCAAGGGCCTCGAGGAAGGGTTCGTAGTAGCCGGCCGGCGTCCCGAGTGCCGGCAGCAGGACCGCCACCGGGGAGTCGGGTCCTGCGTTGGCGCCGACCAGCGACGTCCGGTGGCCGTCCGGAAGGTGGAGGTCCACGCGGCTGTGCACGGGACGAGAGTACGGCCTGAGGTTACTCACGGGTAGGCGGCTGGCTGCGTCGGTGCACGGTCGCCGGCCCCGTGGGTGACGGCTATCGTCCTGCCCCGTGAGCGAGACCCAGGCTGACACCGAGGCTGACACTCAGGCCGACACCCAGGCTGCACGCGACGTCGTCACCAACGCCACGAGCAACGCCGCTAGCAACGCCGCCGGCAAGACCAGCTCCGGGCCCAAGACCGCCAAGAAGGCCCGGACGGGGAGGGCCAGGGCCGGCCGGGGGAGGGCCGTCAAGGCCACCGGCACCAGGGTCGACGGGCCCCGCGTGGTCGACCAGCCGCACGTGGTCGACCAGCCCCACGTGGTCGACGAGGAGCGCCGGGCGGCGATCGCGGCCGAGCTGCACGTGGCCACCGACTTCGACGCGGAGAAAGAGGCGGAGCGGCGGGTCCGGTTCCTCGTGGACCAGCTCGCGGACAGTGGCGCGCGGGGGTTCGTGCTCGGCGTCAGCGGTGGGGTGGACTCGAGCGCGGCCGGCCGGTTGTGCCAGCTGGCCGTGGAGCGGGTGCGCGCCAACGGCGGCAGTGCCGAGTTCCTGGCCGTTCGCCTGCCCTACTTCCTCCAGGCCGACGAGGCGGACGCCGCTCGTGCGCTGGACTTCATCGCCCCCGACGAGTCCATCACCGTGAACATCGGACCGGCGGCGGACGAGCTCTGGGGTGCCGTGATCGTCGCCGGGGTGGGGGTCGGGCCGGAGGTCAGCGAGGACCACGTCCGGGGCAACGTCAAGGCCCGGGAGCGCATGGTGGCCCAGTACGCGCTGGCCGGTGTGCGCGGTCTCCTCGTCGTCGGCACCGACCACGCCGCCGAGGCGGTGACCGGCTTCTTCACCAAGTACGGCGACGGCGCCTGTGACCTGATGCCGCTGACCGGCCTGACCAAGCGCCGGGTACGAGCCTTGGCCGCCCACCTCGGAGCCCCCGAGGAGGTGGTCGGCAAGCCACCCACGGCGGACCTGGAGACCGACCGCCCCGGCCGCCTCGACGAGGAGGCGCTCGGCGTGACCTACGACGAGATCGACGACTACCTGGAGGGCGCCCCGGTGCGCGCGGAGGCGGAGGCCACGATCCTGGCCTGGTACACCCGCACGGCCCACAAGCGGTCGATGCCCCAAGGACCCGCCACGGCTTGAGCGGCCGCCCTCAGGCGAGCCAGGCGAAGAGGGCCGGCAGGGCGGCGGCGGCCACCAGGAGGGTGTCACCGCGGCGCCAGGGCGCCGGCGCAAACCAGGTGCGGCGGTATGCCGTGGCGAACCCTCGGGCGTCCATGGCCACCGCCAGCGCTGCGGCCGCTCCGAGGGAGCGCACCAACATCCCGACGGTGAGCGCCCAGGCGTGGCCGATCACGTCGCGCGGTGAGCGACTGGGTCCGAGGCCGCGAACCCGTCGGGCGCTCCCGATCTCGGACCAGATCTCCCCGAAGGTGTTGACCCGCTGGAGCGCCGCCGAGACCGCCACGACCGGCCGGGCCGGCAGCCGCAGTCGCTGGGCCAGGTGGTCGCCGAGGGCATCGGCGTCGACGAACGGGATGAGCACCGCGGACGGGAACACGATGATGAGCACCCTCAGGCCGGCCGTTCCCGCGATGTCGAGGTCGTGCGACCCCAGCAGCCAGGTGCTCCAGGCCACCGACAGGCCGCCCACGACCCCGGGCAGGAGGCGCAGCACAACCCGGCGGGCCCGACCGGTCGGTCGCCCAGCCGTCGGGTCAGAGCCGCGCGGAGCCCAGAGCCCGACCACGGCAAGGGCCAGCTGCACGCCGAGCACAGCCACAGACGCCCGCCAGTGTGGAGAGAGGATGCCGGCGGGGACTGCCAGGAGGCTGCCGGTCAGCAGGCTGAGCGGACCGCATCGCGCCACGAGGGGGCGCCGCTCCCGAGCCGGGACCCGCCCTGCAGGAGGCTTCTGCAGCCTGAGCACGCTCGCGCTGCGCTCCACGGCAGCGTCATCGTGGGTGCTCAGCACCACGGCTGTCCCGGCTCGGCGCAGGGCCTCGACGAGCCCCATGACCGCCGACCAGGTGAGACGGTCCTGGCCCACGGTCGGTTCGTCGGCCAGGAGTGCCTCCGGCTCGTGGACGACGGCCGAGGCCATGGCGAGACGCCGTTGCTCGCCGCCGGACAGGTGCCGCGGGTCTGCCTGCGCGAGGTGACCCAGACCGAGGGCGAGCAGCAGCGCCTCGGCGCGCTCCCGGCATACCGCCTCATCCAGGCCCAGGGCACGCGAGGCGACCATGGCCTCGTCGATGACCGTGTGCGCGACGATGGTGGACGAGGACCACTGGGGCACCCAGGCCACAGTGCGCGCCAGCGCCTTGGTGTCGAGGTCGGAGACCGCTTGCCCCGAGCGCGTCAGGGCAGTCCCGGCATCGGGCTCGAGGAGTCCCGCGAGGGCGAGGAGCAGCGTGGACTTGCCCGAGCCGCTGGGGCCCACGAGCGCCGTGATCTGTCCGCTGCGCACCGTGAGGGACTCCCCGTCGACGGCCAGGACGTGTCTCGTCGCGCCGTTGAGCGCACGCACGCTGCGCTCGACCCGAACACGCTCGGCGACGAGCACCGGTTCGCCGGGCGGTCGTTGTGAGAACAGGCCTTTGGGCAGTGGTGTCGGGTCGGGGTGTGGCACCCCGGGCACCCACACGCCTTGTGCGGCAAGGGATTCGGCATGACGGCCCAACACCTCACGAGGATCGCCATCGGCGATGACGGTGCCCGCCGAGTCGAGAGCGACGAGCCGGTCGGCGAAGTCGACCCATGGCCCGAGCAGGTGCTCCACCACGACGGTGGTCAGGTTGTGCCTCGTGACCACCTCGGCGACCGTCTCGCGAACCGATGCGGCGTTGGCCGGGTCGAGCATGGCGGTGGGCTCGTCGAGGAGCAGGACACGCGGCCCGAGCGCGAGGGCGCCGGCCAGGGCGAGCCGTTGCTGCTCGCCGCCGGACAGCGCGTGCGTCGGCGTGTCCTGGGGCATCGTGAGCCGCACGGCCTTGAGGGCGTCGGTGACCCGCTCGGGCATCTCGTCACGCGGCACTCCGACGTTCTCCAGGCCGAAGGCCACGTCCCGGCCGACGCTTGCGGCCACGATGCCGGCCCCCGGCTCCTGGAGGACCAGTCCGACCGTGCCGGCGCGCTCGCCCGGCGGGAGTCCGTCGATCGTGACAGCGCCGCTCAGGTCGCCCGCGTCGGCGACCTGCAGCAGCCCGGCCAGCGCCCGCAGGAGCGTGGACTTGCCCGAGCCGCTCGGCCCCACGAGAAGCACCCGCTGCCCGGGCTCGATGGTGAGGTCGAGGTCCCGCAGGACGGGCTCCCGGCGTCCGAACGGACGCCAGGTCAGCTGCGAGACCTCGACCCTTCCGCCATCAGGCAGCGCCATGGGAAGGCGCCGTCAGACGGCGTGCCGCTCTCGCTCCTCCTGGCCGGGCGGGAACGCGTTGAGCGCACCCGCCTTGGCAAGGGCCTTCGTGATCAGCCAGCCGCCGACGCCGGCGATGACCGCTCCGCCGGCCGCGAACGAGGCGACGTAGGCGACCTGGTACCCGAAGGACCAGTCGGGGTAGTAGGTGTAGACCTCGTAGACCGCCTCCATCGGCGCGGCCAGCGCGCCGGCGAAGACCGCCGCCACCAGGCCGAACGAGCCGTAGCCGAGGATGAGGAAGGCGAGCTCGGCACCGAGGCCCTGGAGGATGCCCGAGATCAGCGTGCTGAAGCCCCACTGGCTGCCGGGCAGCATCTCGACGACGGCTGCGACGACCTCGCAGAGCAGGGCGGCGCCCGGACGCCGCACGACGAGCCCGCCGACGACCCCGGCCATCAGCCACGGGGCGTAGAGGAAGGCCGCGAGCGGCGGGAACAGGTTGCCGAGAGCGGTGGAGGGACCTTCGTAGAGGAGGCCCCAGCCCCAGTAGGCGATGCCGAAGGCGGCACCGAGGAAGGCGACCGTGAGCAGGTCGACCGTGCGCCACCGCGTGAGCGGGGCAGTGGCCCGGACGCTGCCGCGTCCGGTGTGGGTGGTGATGGTGGCCATTCTGTTGTCTCCCGTGGAATCCGTTGGATACCTCGGGGAGGCGCCTGCCCGGCATACCCCCGTGCTCCTGCCTGCAGGAACCGCGGGGTGTGCCGTACGGGTGCCTGAGATCCCGACTCCCTTCGCCGGTCCTAACCGGATCAGGTTCGAGGGTCTGCGGTTGCCCGCACTCTCAGCGCTCTCGCGCTCCCCTGTCGTTTGCAGTCACGAGCCTACATCAGACCGGTGTGGCAGGGTGGATCCAGACGTTCCGGCAGGGGCGGGCACGCATCGAGAGGAGACGACCATGGGCACGCTCGTGTGGCGGGTGCTCGGCACCGGGTCGGCGATCCTGGCGGGGGTCATCGCGAACCGGGTGGTGATCATGGCGTGGAAGAAGGCGGGGCGCGACGCCACGCTCGACCCCCGCGACCCGCGCACGCCCGTCGGCGACGCCGTCGTGTTCGCCGCGCTCACCGGTCTCGCCGTCGGTGCGGCCCGGGTGATCGCGACGCGCAAGGCGGCGGAGTACTACGCCAGGTCCGCGGGGCACCTGCCCAAGCCGATGCGCGAGGGCAACGCCTAGCGTCAGGGCAGGTCGAGCGCGCGGGCGATGGGGACGCCGGCGCGGTACGACAGGTGCAGGTACGACGGCGCCTCCAGGGTCGCCAAGTCTGCCCGTGCGCCCACCTCGATCACGCCGATATCGCTGCGCCGCAACGATTTCGCCGCTCCCCGAGTTGCCGCCCAGACGGCCTCGCCAGGTGTCAGGCCCATCTCCCGCACCGCGAGCGCGATCACGAACGGCATCGACGACGAGTAGCACGTCCCGGGGTTGCAGTCCGTCGCGAGCGCGAGGCTGACGCCGGCGTCGAGCAGCCGGCGGGCATCGGGGTAGGGCGACCTGGTCGAGAACTCCACGCCCGGCAGCAGGGTCGCCACCGTCGTCGCCGACGCGGCCGACAGCGCCGCGACGTCGGTCTCGCTCAGGTACGTGCAGTGGTCGACGCTTGCCGCGCCGAGCTCCACGGCCAGCTGCACCCCGGGACCGGGGGCGAGCTGGTTGCCGTGGACCCGCAGGCCCAGACCGGCGTCTCGACCCGCCGTCAGGACCGCCCGCGCCTCGTCGGCCGTGAACGCGTGCGCGGAGTGTGGCTCGCAGAAGACGTCGACCCACCTCGCGTGGGGAAGCGCGGCCTCCAGCATGGGCCCGGTGACCAGCTCGAGGTATGCCGTCCGGTTGCCTGAGAACTCGGGCGGCACCACGTGCGCCCCGAGATACGTGGTCTCGACGGTGAACTCGTGGGCGATCCGGAGGGCGCGCGCCTCGTCGTCGACGGTCAGGCCGTAACCGCTCTTGATCTCGACCGTGGTCGTGCCCTGGGCGCGCATCTCCGCGACCCGGCGGCCCACGAGCTCCCGCAGCTCGTCGTCGCTGGCCGCCCGCGTCGCCGCGACGGACACACCGATCCCGCCCCCGTCGTAGCGCTTCCCCGCCATGCGGGCGACGAACTCGTCCGCGCGGTCGCCCGCAAAGACCAGGTGGGCGTGGGAGTCGACGAAGCCCGGGAGCACGGAGCGACCCTCCAGGTCGATGCGCCGGTCGCACGCCGGCGGCGTCGCGGAGGGCCCGACCCACGCGACCAGGCCGTCCTGGACAACCAGCGCTGCGTCGTCACGTAAACCCAGGCCCTCTGGCCCCGTGCCGTCGCAGGTCACGAGCTGGGCGATGCCCGTCACGAGGCAGCTCGTCATCTGGAAGCTCCCACGTCAGAGGTCTCGCAGCAGGCCGAGCGCCTCGCGCAGGAGGTCTGCCGTCGGGCCGAGCCGGTGGTGGCCCTCGACGACGACCTCCTCGCCGCCGACGATGACATCGGTCACGTCAGCGGCCGTCGCCGAGTAGACGATCTGCTCCGAACGCGAGCCCACGGTCCGCACGCTGTCCTCCGTGACCGCGATGAAGTCAGCGGGCGCACCGACCCGCAGCTCGCCACCACCCTCCCAGCCGAGCGACCGGTACCCGTTGGCGCTGGCGGCGGCGATGAGCTCCGCGGTGCTGAAGCGTCCCCGCTCGCCACTCTCCACGCGTTCGTGCATCTCGAGCCCGCGCAGCTCCTCGAACGGGTCGATGACCGCGTTCTCATCGGACCCCAGGCTGATCGGGCTGCCGGCGTCGTGCAGGACCCGGGCCGGGCCGATGCCGTCGGCCAGGTCGCGCTCGGTCGTAGGGCAGAAGCACGCGCCGGTGCCCGTCGCGCCGAGCAGGGAGATGTCCTCGTCGGTGAGGTGGGTGGCGTGGATGCTCGTGAGGTTGGGCCCGAGCGCGCCGGCGTCGTCGAGGAGCTGCGCGGGGGTGC
>DASSJT010000086.1:0-19500 GCA_035691065.1 Dermatophilaceae bacterium | reverse complement strand
CGCTGAGCCTGGACTGAGCCCGGACTGACTCCGGGCTCACCTCGGACTGACCCGAACTGTTCCCAGGGCCCGGTCTGGCCACCGGCCCGTCTGGCCGCCGGGCCGGGCCGTGCCGCGCTGCAAGAAGTTGCAGAAAGTTGCGGGCTCCAGTGGTGCAAGAGCGATTTCGCCTCTATGGTCTGCTCTCAGGTGCCAGCAAAGGAGCTGTGGTGGTCGTGAACCGGTCCAAATACCCCCGTCTGTATGCCGTACTGGCCACTGCCGCGGTTGTCCTCGCCTCCGCGATCGCGCCCCTCTCGGGAGCCGCGCGGGCTGCCGAGCCGAGGACGGCCACGCTGGTCGGGTCGCTCCAGTCCGAGCTCGGCTGCTCCGGCGACTGGGATCCGACGTGCACCGCCACCGACCTGACCCTGCAGGCCGGCACCACGGCATACAGCAGGAACTTCGACGTCCCCGCGGGCAGCTTCGAGCTCAAGGTGGCCATCAACCACAGCTGGGACGAGAACTACGGCGCTGACGGGGTCAAGAACGGGCCGAACATCCCTCTCGTCCTCCAAGGTCCGGCGACGCTGCGGTTCTCCTACGACGACACGACCCACAAGATCGGTATCGCCCCGCTCGACCTGCCCGGGCCCGCAACCGACGCCGACAAGGCGCTGGCCGGCGACTCCCTGCGCAACGGCCTCACCAAGGAGCGCTTCTACTTCCTCATGGCCGACCGGTTCGCCAACGGGGACACGTCCAACGACACCGGCGGACTCACCGGCGGTCGGCTCGTGACCGGCTTCGACCCCACCGACAAGGGCTTCTACCACGGCGGCGACATCAAGGGCGTCACGCAGAAGCTCGACTACATCAAGAACCTCGGCACCACGGCCATCTGGCTCACGCCGTCGTTCAAGAACCGCCCGGTCCAGGGCACCGGTGACAACGTCAGCGCCGGCTACCACGGCTACTGGATCACCGACTTCACCCAGGTCGACCCGCACCTGGGCACCAACGCCGACCTCAAGTCGCTGATCGCCGGGGCGCATGCCCGCGGCATGAAGGTCTTCTTCGACATCATCACGAACCACACGGCCGATGTCATCAACTACGCGGAGGGCCAGTACACCTACCGGAACAAGACCGACTACCCGTACAAGGACGCCACCGGGACGGTGTTCGACGACAAGGACTACGCGGAGAAGCCGGGCTTCCCGGCCATGGACCCGGCGACGTCCTTCCCGTACACCCCGATCTTCAACAACGACGCCGACAAGACGGTCAAGGTGCCGGCGTGGCTCAACGACCCGACCAACTACCACAACCGCGGAGACTCGACCTTCGTCGGGGAGAACTCCGAGTACGGCGACTTCATCGGCCTCGACGACCTCTTCACCGAGAAGCTCAGCGTCGAGCAGGGCATGGAGGCCATCTACAAGGCCTGGGTCGACTTCGGCGTCGACGGCTTCCGCATCGACACGGTGAAGCACGTCAACATGGAGTTCTGGCAGAAGTTCAACCCCGCCCTGCTCGAGCAGGCCAGGAAGGATGGCAACGACCGCTTCTTCATGTTCGGCGAGGTCTACGACGCACGCCCGTCCTTCATGTCGCAGTTCACGACGGCGGGCAAGCTGCCGGCCACCCTCGACTTCGGGTTCCAGGCCGCGGCTCTCGACTTCGCGAACAGCAAGCCCACAACCGGCCTGCGCGACCTCTTCGGAGGAGACGACTACTACACCGACACGGACTCCAACGTCTACGAGACCCCCACCTTCCTCGGCAACCACGACATGGGCCGCATGGCCATGATGCTGTCCAAGGCGGGGCACTCCGGCGACGACCTGATGGCCCGCACGAAGCTGGCCAACTCGCTCATGTACGTCAGCCGCGGCCAGCCGGTCGTCTACTACGGCGACGAGCAGGGCTTCATCGGCGCCGGCGGCGACAAGGACGCGCGCGAGGACATGTTCGCGACGCAGACCCAGCAGTATGCCGACGAGCCGGTTCTCGGGGGACCGTCCGGCTCGCGCGACCGGTACGACCAGAACGCCCCGCTGTACGAGCAGCTGAAGGGCCTCGCCGCGCTGCGCGCCGCCAACCCGGCCCTCGCGGACGGCGCCCAGGTGCACCGGTACGCCAGCGACGGGGCGGGCATCTACGCCTTCTCCCGCGTGGACCGCTCCACCGGCATCGAGTACCTCGTCGTGGCCAACAACGCCACGACGACCAAGAGCGCCACATTCTCGACCTTCAGCCGGCTGGAGCCCTTCAACCCGGTCTACGGCGCCGATGCCGCGGTCAACTCCGGCAAGGACTCCCGCGTGACGGTCACCGTTCCGGCCCTGTCGCTGCAGGTCTACAAGGCCGCGACCCGGCTGGCCAAGCGCGACGCCGCCCCGCCGGTCTACCTGACCTCACCCGAGCCGGGCGCCGTCGTGGGTGGCCGTGCCGAGATCAGCGCCGCGACCACCGAGAACGCGTTCGCCCAGGCCACCTTCCTCTACCGGCCGGTCGGCAGCAGTGAGTGGAAGACCATCGGCACCGACGACGCCGCTCCCTACCGCGTCTACCACGACGTGTCCGGGATGCCCAAGGGCACCCTGCTGGAGTACCGCGTGGTGCTCAAGGACAGCAGCGGCAACATCTCCGCAACCTCCTCCTACGGCGTCGTCGGCGACGCCAAGGCAAGCGGTGGCGACGGTGGCGGCGTGGGACCGGTCGTGCAGCCGGACGCCGTCAGCGTGCCGGGCGACCTCAACTCCGAGATGGGCTGCGCGGGCGACTGGGACCCGGCCTGCCCGCAGGCGCAGATGACCCTCGGCGCCAACGACAAGATCTGGCGGCTCACCACGACGGTGCCGGCTGGCAGCTACGCCTACAAGGCCGCCATCAACAAGACGTGGGACGAGAACTACGGCGAGGGGGCGGTCAAGAACGGCGCCAACATCCCGCTCACCTCGACCGGAAACCCGATCACCTTCTTCTACGACCACTCGACGCACTGGATCACCTCGAACGCCAACGGCCCGATCGTCACGGCGCCGGGCAGCTACCAGAGCGAGCTCGGCTGTGGCGGTGACTGGGACCCGAACTGCATGAGGCCCTGGCTGCAGGACCCGGACGGCGACGGCACCTACACGTGGTCCACCAACCAGATCCCCGCGGGCAACTACGAGTTCAAGATCACCCACGGACTCAGCTGGGACGAGAACTACGGGGCCGGCGGCGCGCCCGGCGGCGCCAACATCGCCCTCTCCGTGCCCGCTGACGGCGTCGTGGTGACGTTCTCCTACGTCCTGGCCACCCATCAGGTCACGACGAAGGTGTCCAAGGCCGGCGCCTCGCCCGACCTCACCAAGGCCAAGGCCTACTGGGTTGCACCCGACCTCTTCGCCTGGCCGGCATCCTCTGTGCCGGCGGGCGCGAACCCGGCGCTGCTCAAGTGGCGCCTGCACTGGTCGCTCACCGGCGGCCTCACGGTCGACGCCGAGGACGTCACGGGCGGCTCGTCCGCCGCCCTGACGTACGACTCCGCAGGGCTGCCGTCCGAGGTCACGACGGCTCACCCCGAGCTCAAGGGCTACCTCGCCCTGCGCCTGGACGACAAGACCGCGAAGAAGGCCGGTGACATCCTCAAGGGCCAGGTCGCCGTCGCCCTCTACGACAACGCAGGTGAGCTGCTGGACGCCACTGGCGTGCAGACGGCATATGTGCTGGACAGCCTGTATGCCGGCCACGCCGCCTCGCGGACCTACGGGGTCACCTTCGGAGGTGACTCACCGGCATACCGGCTCTGGGCCCCCACTGCGCAGGAGGTCACGCTGCTGACCTGGGCTCCCGGATCGGCTGCCGACGCCCCGCTTTCCGATGCGACCCGCACGCCGATGGTGTGGGCTGACGACGGGTCGTGGTCGGCCTCAGCGGGGGCCAGGAACGCGCGGTACCTCTACGAGGTGAGGGTGTTCGTACCGAGCACCGGGAAGGTGGAGACCAACCGGGTCACCGATCCGTATTCGGTTGGCCTGACGCTGGACTCGACGCGGTCGGTGGCCGTGGACCTGCGCGACCCGACGTTCCGGCCGGCCCTGTGGGCCGACACCGCCTCGCCGGTGCTCAAGCAGGACGTCGACTCGACGATCTACGAGCTGCACGTGCGCGACTTCTCGATCGGAGACTCCACGGTGAGCGCCGAGAACCGCGGCTCCTACCTGGCCTTCGCCGAGAACGGAAACGGCACCAAGCACCTCAAGGAGCTCGCGACCGCGGGCCTCAACACCGTGCATCTGCTGCCGACGTTCGACATCGCGTCGATCCCGGAGGACCCGGCGAACCAGGCGACGCCCGACTGCGACCTCGCGTCATACCCGCCGGACAGCGACCAGCAGCAGGCCTGCATCGACAAGATCCGCAGCAAGGACGCGTTCAACTGGGGCTACGACCCGTGGCACTGGATGGCGCCTGAGGGCTCGTACACCTCGACCGCGGCGAAGGCGGACGGCGGCTCGCGCGTCGCGGAGTTCCGGACAATGGTCGGCGCGCTGCACAGGGACGGGCTCCGGGTCGTCCTCGACCAGGTCTACAACCACACGCCGGCATCGGGGCAGGCGCCCACCAGCGTCCTCGACCAGGTGGTGCCCGGCTACTACCAGCGGCTCAACGCCTCAGGCGCCGTGCAGACCTCGACGTGCTGCCAGAACGTGGCGACCGAACACGCCATGGCGCAGAAGATCATGGTCGACTCGGTGGTGAACTGGGCGCGCGACTACCACGTGGACGGCTTCCGGTTCGACCTCATGGGGCACCACTCGAAGGCGAACATGCTCGCGGTGCGGGCCGCCCTCGACGGCTTGACGCTCTCGAGCGACGGGGTGGACGGGAAGTCGATCTACCTCTACGGCGAGGGCTGGAACTTCGGCGAGGTGGCCGACAACGCGCTGTTCCAGCAGGCGACGCAGGGGCAGCTGGGCGGCACCCACATCGGCACGTTCTCCGACCGGCTGCGCGATGCCGTGCGCGGCGGTGGGCCGTTCGACGACAACCCGCGTATCCAGGGCTTCGGGAGCGGGGAGTCCACGGACCCGAACGGCGACACGGCTGCCAACCCGGACGCCGCGGCCCGGCTCAAGCACGACACCGACCTGGTGGAGCTGGGGCTGGCCGGCAACCTGCGGTCGTTCGCGTTCCGCCTCAACGGATCCGGGCAGGTCGCGCAGGGCAAGGACGTCGACTACAACGGCCAGCCGGCAGGCTACGCCGACCAGCCGGACGAGGTCATCACCTACGTCGACGCTCATGACAACGAGACGCTGTGGGACAGCCTGACGTACAAGCTGCCCGTCGCGACGTCGATGTCGGACCGCATCCGCATGAACACCCTGTCGCTGGCGACGACAGCGCTGGCGCAGACACCGTCGTTCTGGCACGCGGGCGCGGACCTGCTCCGTTCGAAGTCGCTGGACCGCAACAGCTACGACAGTGGTGACTGGTTCAACACCCTCGACTGGACGGGGACCGACAACGGTTTCGGCCACGGTCTGCCGCTCAAGGGCGACAACGGCTCCAAGTGGGACTTCATGAAGCCGCTGCTGGGCAGCTCGGCGCTCAAGCCCACGGCCAACCAGGTCCAGGGCGCGAGCGCCGACGCGCAGGACCTCCTGCGCCTGCGGTTCTCCACGCCGCTGTTCCGGCTCGGGTCGGCGGATGCGATCAACGCCAAGCTGACCTTCCCCGCCAGCGGTACTGCCGACGCCCACGCCGGCGTCATCGTGATGCGCATCGACGACACCCAGGGCACGGACGTCGACCCCGCGCTCAAGGGCCTGGTCGTGGTGTTCAACGCCTCGCCCGACTCGGTGACGCAGAAGGTCCCCGGGCTCACCGGCTCGGCACTAGCCCTGTCGCCCGTGCAGACCGGCGGGTCCGACCCGGTCGTGAAGACGGCAACGTGGGACGCGGCGGCCGGTTCGGCAACGGTGCCGGGTCGGACGGTGGCGGTGTTCCTGCAGAAGTAGCCCAGGCCCGACTGCCGGGCGGGTGTGGGGTTTGTGGGGCTCTGACCCCACAAACCCCACAGCCGCGTGGCTGACTCGCGGGCGGGACGACTCAAACGGTCGTGTGGGCTTGCGTTGGGACCTCAGGCGGTCGCGCGGGCTTCCGCTGGGACGCTCGCCGACCGCTCGTGTCGCAGAGCCGGCAGGTAGCAGAGCGCGCCGAGGATGCTGACCGCGCCTGCGGTGACCATGGCCACCTGGTTGGAGGTGCGGTCGGCCAGCAGGCCGAGCAGCGGGCCGGCGAGGCTGTAGGCCGCGAACATCATCATCGAGTTCATCGACAGCACCGTGGCGCGGTTGCGCGCCTGAGCCTCGCGGTGCAGGAGGGCGCTGTGCATGGGACCGCCGGTTCCGTGCAGGCCATAGGTGACGAGGTATGCCGTCACCAGCGCCACGGGGCCAGCCACCAGTCCCATGACCACCGCACCGAGGCTGTTGAGGACACGAGCGAGGATGGCCGTCCTGGCCACCCCGATCCGGCTCGAGCTGAGGCCCGCCAGCGCGGAGCCCAGGGCGAATACCGCCCAGCCGGCCGAGGCCACCGGGCCCATCACGGCCCCTGCGCGGTCCTCGCTGCCGAGCAGCTCGGCCAGCCGGATCGGCTGGAAGGTCTCGAAGACCACCATCGCGATCGACCAGAAGACCTCGACGAGCACCAGGCCGCGCAGGATCCGGTTGGTGCGGAGCATGGCCAGGCCGTCGCGCACGACGACCGGAGCCTCCCTGGCCGACTGCAGGGCGCGGCGAGCCCCGGAGGCGTCGACGTGGGTCCTCGGCTCCCGCAGGAGCAGCACCACGGCGACGAGGTGCAGGGCGTTGAGCCCCACGAACGCGGTGAACGGCAGCACCAGGGCGGACTGGTCGGCGAAGGGGTGCCACCACACCAGGCCACCCGACAGCAGGGCCCCGGCGGCAATGCCCAGGCCCACGACGGTGCCCTGTGCGGCGAGGGGCCGGTCGACATCTCCTCGGGGATCGGTCGCGTGGACGGTGTCGACGAACCACGCCTCGAGCGGCCCGGAGTCCAGCGCCCGGAAGACGCCCATCAGGCAGGCGCCCAGCGCGAACATCCAGAACGAGTGGGCCACCAGGTAGACACACGAGGCTACGACGTTGACGACGGCCGCGGCAACGAAGACCGGGCGTCGCCCGAAGGCGTCGGCGAAGCCGCTCGTCGGCAGCTCCAGGACGAAGACCACCCAGCCCGAGAGTGCACTCGCCGTCAGCGTCTGGGCCACGGTCAGGCCACGCTCGAGCGGCAGCAGGGTCATGATTCCGACGACCAGGCCGACGGGGAACCACCGGGTGAAGCTGAGGCTGAGGAACACCCGGCGGGCGGCCCTGGGGGAGAGGTGTGAGGCGGTCATGCCTGCTCCTTGGGCCGTGGAGCGCGGTCCAGGTCGATCGGGTACATCACCGTCCAGACGGACACCCGCCGGGCCTGCGGGTTGCCCTGGCCCACCCGGCGGTATCGCTTGATGACGGCGTCGATCTCGGCGTACATCGCCTGGACCTGCTCGGCGGTCGCCACCACGCTGTCGTCGTTGGCCCCCAAGGCGTCGCGCCACTCCAGCGGCCACTGTGCCTCGACGTCGAGCCAGCGCTCGCCCTTCTCGCCCAGGTAGCGGAGGTAGTCGCGGGTCAGCCAGTTCAGCGCGGTCTCGGAGTCCTCGTCGCCGGCGAAGTCGCTGACGTGCCACTGGGTGTAGCTGCTCGAGGCACGCCAGACCCGGCGCTTGCCCTCGCCCTCACCGGTGTCCTCCACGAGCCCGACCTCGGCGAGCTTGCGCAGGTGGTAGGACGTGGCACCCGAGTTCGTCCCGAGACGCGCTGCCAGGTCTGTGGCGGTGGACGGCCCGGCGCCCCGCAGCGCACCGAGCAGGCGCGAGCGCATGGGATGAGCGAGGACCTTGAGGGACCGGGCATCGAGCCGGACGAAGCTGTCCTCAGGGGCAACGGGCCGTTCGGGAGTGGTCATGTATGCATAATATCTTTGCACATTCTGTTTGCACAATATCTATGCACAAAGTTTCTGCGACTACGTTTGCGCAGGTCAGGTAGGGTGCAACCGCACTTCGGAGGCGATTTGGGCCTGCTGCGGCGGCCCCGTAGACTTGACCACTGTTGTGCCGTGCGCCCTCGCCAGGCCGGCCCCAGCCGACCGGCGGAGGCGCCCAGGTCGGTCGCCGAGGCGACCCGGTCCCTGGCCGGAGCACACGGCATACGCACTCCACCACCAGAAGTGAAGGCACAGGACTTTGCGCACTTACACCCCGAAGCCGGGCGACATCACGCGCGCGTGGCACGTGATCGACGCGACGGACGTCGTGCTGGGCCGCCTCGCGAGCCAGACCGCCATCCTGCTGCGCGGCAAGCACAAGGCGACGTTCGCGCCCCACGTCGACACCGGCGACTTCGTCATCATCATCAACGCCGACAAGGTGGCCCTCACCGGCGCCAAGCTCGAGCAGAAGAAGGCCTACCGCCACTCGGGCTTCCCGGGCGGCCTCAAGAGCGAGTCCTACCAGGTGCTGCTCGAGAAGAACCCGGCCAAGGCGGTGGAGAAGGCCGTCCGCGGCATGCTCCCCAAGAACTCCCTCGGCCGCCAGCAGCTGACCAAGCTCAAGGTCTACGCCGGCTCCGAGCACCCGCACGCTGCGCAGAAGCCGCAGCCCTTCGAGATCTCACAGGTCGCGCAGTAAGCCCCAGCGGCCACCTGTGCAGAAACGGATTGAGGACATTTCGTGGCTGAAACCACCCAGAACTTCGACGCCAACGACGACGCAGAGCTGACCGAGTACACCTCCGAGTCCGAGGCCCCCGTCTCGGGCGAGGCGGCCCGCCGCCCGAGCGCCTCGGCGGCCGGCGCCGCGACCGGCCGGCGCAAGCAGGCCATCGCCCGGGTTCGCATCGTCCCGGGCACCGGCGAGTGGAAGATCAACGGGCGCGCGCTCGAGGACTACTTCCCCAACAAGGTGCACCAGCAGCTCGTCAACGAGCCCCTGAAGGTGCTCGAGCTCGATGGCGCCTACGACGTGCTCGTGCGCGTCCACGGTGGCGGCGCGTCGGGCCAGGCCGGGGCCGTCCGCCTCGGCGTGGCGCGCTCGCTCAACGGCGTCGACCCCGACCTGAACCGCCCAGTACTGAAGAAGGCCGGTTTCCTGACCCGCGACGCCCGCGTCCCGGAGCGCAAGAAGGCCGGTCTCAAGAAGGCTCGCAAGGCGCCCCAGTACAGCAAGCGCTGACGTCTGGGCCTTCTGGCCCGGAGCAGCATTGGCGGCACCCGGCGGGGAGACCGGTCCGGGTGCCGCCGCTGGTGTTGCCGACCTCGGCTGGCCCGGGAAATCCCGACCACGGCGGCGTTCTCCCTTCCGCCGGCGCCTTCGGGGCCGGAGAACCAAGCCATGGCGGAGTACTCCAAGGGCGAGGTGCGTCAGTCCGAGATGTGGATGGCGACCCCCTCGAGATGGGCTCGGAAACCGGCATCGGTCACCGAGACCCGGGTCAGCCGCATGCCGTCGGGCACGCCCTGGATCGGCTGGCGGATCGTCACCGCGGCCCGGGCGAGCGCCGACAGCCCCGAGTCGAGCCAGCTGGGGCCGCCGAGGTCGATCTGCTCCGGCTCGATGAGCAGCTCGCCGCGGTCGGCGCTCACCCGCCCGATTGCCGACACCGGGACCTGCCGGCCCAGCAGCGTCAGGGTCTGGCGGATGCCCGCGCGGCCGTTGCCCGCGGCATACAGCGTCACGCCCTTGCCCACCTGGGCCGCCGCGGTGGCGAACGGCAGCGTCGCGTCGATGGCGAGGCGGCCGGCCAGCAGCCCCTGCTTGCCGAGCCGCACATCACTCCCGACGGCGTGCACGTTCTCCAACGCCCCGTCAGCGGTGACCACGGCGACGCTCGTCAGGTCGACCTTCTCGAGCCACGTGTCGCCCTTGGCCAGGTCCTTCGGCGGCGTCGGCGTCAAGGAGGGAGGGCCGGAGCGGGGTGGGGCAATCGAGCCGCCGGACCGGCCGAGGGAGAGCAGGAGCCCGGTGGACACCAGCGCCATGAGCACGAAAGCGGCCCCGAACCCCAGCAGGAATCTCTTCACGCGCCAAGAGTGCCACCCCGTCCCATGAGTCCCAGGTGTGGCACCGCAGGCCCCCATTGACCTCCCCTGAGAGGTATCGTCCCTCAGATGCCCTGCCCCCGGGCCGGGCTGCCCCTGTCCGTGTCACCCGGCGTGGAAGCGCCACATGCTTCGGTATGCCGGGTGGCCCGCTTTGCACGAAAGGCACCCTTCGCATGGCCCGACTCTTCGGCACGGACGGCGTCCGCGGCCTCGCCAACAAGGACGTCACCGCCGAGCTCGCCCTCGACCTGTCGGTCGCCGCCGCGCACGTGCTGGGGGAGAAGGGCGCCTTCGAGGGCCATCGCCCGACCGCCGTCGTCGGACGCGACCCCCGCGCCTCGGGCGAGTTCCTGGCGGCGGCGGTCATCGCTGGCCTGGCCTCCGCCGGTGTGGACGTCTTCGACGCGGGGGTGCTGCCCACGCCCGCCATCGCGTTCTTGACCGCTGACACCGGTGCCGACCTGGGGGTGGTGCTCTCGGCGTCCCACAACGCCATGCCCGACAACGGCATCAAGTTCTTCGCGCGCGGTGGCCACAAGCTGGCGGACGAGCTGGAGGACGCCATCGAGAAGCGGATGGGCGAGGACTGGGAGCGTCCCACCGGCGCGGACGTCGGCCGGGTTCGCCCCCTCGCGGACGGCTCGGAGCACTACGTCCAGCACCTGCTGTCTGTTCTGCCCCATCGGCTCGATGGGCTGAAGATCGTCATCGACGCGGCCCATGGTGCGGCATCGGTCGTCTCGCCGGAGGCCTTCCGCCGGGCCGGCGCCGAGGTGTCGGTGATCGGGGCGGACCCCGACGGGCTGAACATCAACGAGGGCTACGGGTCGACCCACCTCGAGAAGCTGCGCAAAGCCGTGGTGGAGTGCGGCGCCGACCTCGGGATCGCCCATGACGGGGATGCCGATCGCTGCCTGGCGGTGGACGCCGCCGGTGAGGTGGTCGACGGCGACCAGATCATGGCGATCCTGGCGCTGTCACTCCGCGAGCGGGGTGCCCTCGCCGACGGCACGCTGGTGGCCACCGTGATGAGCAACCTCGGCCTGCTGCAGGCGATGGAGCGGGAGGGCGTCGCAGTCCGCCAGACCGGCGTCGGCGACCGTTACGTGCTGGAGGAGATGCGCCGGTCGGAGCTGTCCCTCGGCGGGGAGCAGTCGGGCCACGTGATCTTCCTCGACCACGGCACCACCGGCGACGGCGTCCTCACCGGGCTCATGCTGGCCTCGCGAGTCGCAGAGACCAGGCGCCCCCTGGCGGACCTGGCCTCGGTGATGACCCGGCTCCCGCAGGTGCTGATCAACGTCAAAGGCGTGGACAAGTCGCGGGTGGAGTCCGACGAGGAGCTCCAGTCGGCGGTCCAGACCGAGGCCATGGCCCTGGCGGGGACCGGGCGCATCCTGCTGCGCAAGTCGGGGACCGAGCCGCTGGTGCGCGTGATGGTCGAGGCGGCCGACCACGACCAGGCCCAGGCCGTCGCAGAACGGCTCGTGAAGGTCGTGAAGGACCGTCTCACCCTGTAGCCGGTGGGTGGCGGGAGGATGACGGCATGGCTCAACAGCGCATCCGGATGCGGGCGCGTCGCGCTCTGAGCGTGGCGCCCGCGGTCGAGTGACCGGGTGGGTGACCGGATCGTGCGCTTCGATGCCCGCCCGCTCACACCACGGACGTGGGCCGACCTCGAGCAGCTGTTCGGGCTCCCGGGGGGCTCCATCGTGCGCGGCTGCTGGTGCATGCACTACCGGCTGTCCGGACGCCCGGCTGCCTCCGACTCGGGGGCATCGGCCCGCCAGCAGCTCTGCGACCTCGTCGCGGGCGGCACCGTCCCCGGGCTGGTGGGCTACGTGGACGGCGCCCCGGCCGGCTGGATCAGCCTCGGGCCCCGCGAGGACTACCTGCGCCTGCAGAGGTCACGGGTGATGAAGCCGGTGGACGCCAAGCCGGTGTGGTCCATCGTGTGCACGTACGTGGCTCGCCCCTACCGCGGGCAGGGGATCCAGCACCGGCTCCTGGCCGCTGCCATCTACTACGCGCGTGATGAGGGGGCGAAGATGCTCGAGGCCTACCCCGTCGACAAGCCCGAGCGCAGCCACGACGACTTCATGTTCTTCGGCTCACGCTCGCTCTACGAGCGGGCAGGGTTCCGCGAGGTGGTGCGCCGGAGCGCGACTCGCGTCGTGATGCGTCGTGCTCTGCGCCCCCGCCGGGCCCGCTGAGGCCGCGAGCGCCCTCACAGCAGGCCGAAGTGCACCAGCTCCGGCTCGCTCATCAGGCGCGAGCGGATGAGGAACCGCACTCCTTGCGGAGCCTCGATCGAGAACCCGGAGCCGCGACCCGGGACCACATCGACCGTGAGGTGGGTGTGCTTCCAGTACTGGTACTGGCTCGCGGACATCCAGAACGGCACAGGATCGGCCACCCCCGGCAGCACGAGGTCGCCCAGGAGGACGTCAGCGGCCCCGGTCAGGAACTCCTCGGCTGGGTAGCACATCGGCGCGGACCCGTCGCAGCAGCCGCCGGACTGGTGGAACATCACCGGGCCGTGCTGGCCGACGAGGCGACGGAGCAGGTCCGCCGCCTCGTCGGTGAGGTCGACCCGGGTGAAGGTCTGCTCCATCAGAAGAAACCCAGCGCGTCCGGCGAGTAGGACACCAGCAGGTTCTTCGTGTGCTGGTAGTGGTCCAGCATCATCTTGTGGGTCTCGCGCCCGATGCCGGACTGCTTGTACCCGCCGAAGGCCGCGTGCGCGGGGTAGGCGTGGTAGCAGTTGGTCCAGACCCGGCCCGCCTTGATCGCGCGCCCGAGACGGTAGGCGCGGGCTCCGTCGCGGCTCCACACCCCGGCGCCGAGGCCGTAGAGCGTGTCGTTGGCGATCTTCAGCGCGTCGGCCTCCTCGTCGAACCGCGTCAGCGAGACCACCGGCCCGAAGATCTCCTCCTGGAAGATCCGCATCGAGTTGTCACCCTCGAACACCGTCGGCTGCACGTAGTAGCCGCCGGCGAGGTCGCCCTCGAGCACCTGGCGCTCGCCACCGGTGAGGACCGTGGCGCCCTCCTGCCTGCCGATGTCGATGTAGGACAGGATCTTCTCGAGCTGGTCGTTGCTCGCCTGTGCGCCCATCATCGTGGCCGTGTCCAGCGGGTTGCCCTGCCTGATCGCCTCGACCCGGGCCAGGGCGTCGCCGACGAAGCCGTCGTAGATCGAGGACTGGACCAGCGCGCGCGACGGGCAGGTGCAGACCTCGCCTTGGTTGAGGGCGAACATCGCGAAGCCCTCGAGCGCCTTGTCGTAGAAGGCGTCGCGCTCGGAGGCGACATCTTCGAAGAAGATGTTTGGGCTCTTGCCGCCGAGCTCCAGGGTCACCGGGATGATGTTCTGGCTGGCGTACTGCATGATCAGGCGGCCGGTCGTCGTCTCGCCGGTGAACGCGACCTTGGCCACGCGCGGCGACGACGCGAGCGGCTTGCCTGCCTCGACGCCGAACCCGTTGACGACGTTGACCACGCCCGGCGGCAGCAGATCGCCCACCAGCTCGAGCACCTTGAGGATCGACCACGGGGTCTGCTCGGCGGGCTTGAGCACGACGGCGTTTCCGGCGGCCAAGGCGGGCGCGAGCTTCCAGACTGCCATGAGGATCGGGAAGTTCCACGGGATGATCTGGCCGACGACGCCCAGCGGCTCGTGGAAGTGGTAGGCGATCGTGTTCTCGTCGATCTCCGCGACGGTGCCCTCCTGGGCCCTCAGGCACCCGGCGAAGTAGCGGAAATGGTCGACGGCCAGAGGCAGGTCGGCGGCCAGCGTCTCGCGCACGGCCTTCCCGTTGTCCCAGGTCTCCGCGACCGCGAGGCTCTCGAGGTTGGCCTCGAGCCGGTCGGCGATCTTGAGCAGGACGTCGGCCCGCTCGGCGGGCGCGGTGCGCCCCCAGCGGTCGGCGGCGGCGTGGGCGGCGTCGAGGGCGGCCTCGATGTCCTCGGCGGTCCCGCGGGCGATCTCGGTGAACGGCTTCCCAGTCACCGGCGAGACGTTCTCGAAGTAGGCGCCCTTCTGCGGGGCGACCCACTCGCCGCCGATGAAGTGGCCGTAGCGACTCTGGACCTTCACCAGCGAGTCGGAGGACCCGGGCGTGGAGTAGACAGTCATGGTGTGCTCCCAGCATCGTTGGTGGTAGGCCTCTCCCGTTCGCTGGAGAGGCTGGGCGGGACGCTACGCAGCGGAACGTTGCAGCGACGTTGCAACGGTCGGCGGATCGGTCGGCGAGATCACAGCGTCAGGCAGGTGCGCAAGGCCCGCACCCAAGGGTTTACTTGACAGATGCCGCTGACCATGCGCTCGGAGGTGGCCGCCTCATGGCACCGCTCGGCCGCTGCGGGCGTCCAGGTGGATGCCGAGCAGGCGCAGATCACGCTGCCCGAGGACGATCTGCAGGTCTACCGCGAGGCGCACCCGCTCGCGCCGGTCTTCCCACTCCTGGATGACGTCCTGGGCCGTGCCGCGGAGGCGTGCGACGCCGTCATGGCCGTTAGCGACGCCAGCGGGCAGCTCCTCTGGGTGAGCGGCAGCACCGCCAAGCTGCGACAGGCGGAGCGAATCGGCTTCGTGGCCGGCAGCAACTGGGACGAGCGGCTCGCCGGCACGAACGCCCCAGGCACGGCTCTGGTGCTCGACCGCCCGACGCAGGTCACGGGGGAGGAGCACTTCAGGGAGTCGGTCCGGCCGTGGTCGTGCGTGGCCGCGCCCATCCATGACCCCGTGTCCCGCCAGATCCTGGGCGTCCTGGACATCACCGGCGGTGCCGACGTGGCGGTGCCGCAGACCTTGGCCATGGTGCGCGCCGCAGCCCACATGGCCGAGGCCGAGCTGGCGCGCACCCGGCTGGTCCGCCAGGTCGCAGAGCCGCGGGGCGGGTCGGTGCCCAGCCGGGTCAGCCTTCAGCTGGAGTGCTTGGGCCGGCGCGAGGCCCTCCTCGGCGACCTGGGCGGCGCCCGCACCCTGAGGCTCACTCCGCGGCACAGCGAGGTGCTGGTCCTCCTCGCCGCCGCGCCGACCGGGCTGACCGGGGACGAGCTGGCGGTGCTGCTCCACGAGCAGGAGGTCACGCCCTCCACGATGCGGGCAGAGCTCAACCGGCTGAAGGCGATCATCGGCGAGGAGGTCCTCGGCTCCCGGCCCTACCGGCTCCGCGCCGCCGTCTCCGGCGACTGGCACCGGGTCCACGCCCATCTGGCCACCGGGGAGGTCCTCGCGGCCCTGCGCGACTACCGCGGGCCCCTCCTGCCGCGCTCGACTGCCCCCGGAGTGGTCCGGCTGCGGGAGGAGCTGCAGGGCGAGCTGCGCCAGGCGGTCCTCGCGAGCGGGCAGGCGGACCTCATGGCCGCTTGGACCCGGTCGTCGTGGGGCGTCGACGACTACGAGATGTGGTCACGGCAGCGCGAGCGCCTCGACCCCCGGTCACCCCTGCAGCCCCTGGTCCACGCACAGCTGGCGCGGCTCGACCGCGAGGCCGGTGTGGTGCCGCTGCGGCGGCTCCGCTGAGCCCCCACCCAGGGATCGGAGAGGTATGCCGGGAGCTGGCCTCCCGGCATACCTCTCGTGGGTCTTGGGCGGCGGGCTAGACCAGCTGCTCGAGCAGACCGGTGTCGACGTCGTAGATGAATCCGCCGACGGCGACGTCGTCGGCGATGAGGGGGTGGCTGCGCACCTTCGCGACGTCCTCGCGGAGCGCGGCCGCCTGGTCGTCGATGACGTGGAAGGTCTGCCACGAGGCGTCCTTGCCGGCGCTGGCGCTGACCCGCTCGCGCAGCTCGGCCTCGGTGTTGGAGGCGACGGCACAGCGGGTGTGGGGCACGACCAGGACCCGGTTGACGCCGAGCAGGTGGGTGGCCAGGACGAGCGCCTCGAGGGCCGCCGCGTCGACCCGACCGCCGGGGTTGCGGAAGATCTTGGCGTCGCCCGGGGAGAGGCCCAGCATGCCCAGCGGGTCGATCCGCGAGTCCATGCAGGTGACCAGCGCGACCCCGCGGTGGGCGACGCCGTCGAAGCCGCCCAGAGTGAACCGGGCGGCGAAGGCCCGGTTGGCGGCGATGAGGTCATCAAAGCCGAGGGTGGGCCGGTCGGCCGACTCGGCCGGCTCGGCGGGGTTTTGGCCGGTGGGGTTCTGGTCGGTGGCGCGCTCGTCGGCGGGGCGCTGGTCGGCGGTCACAGCAGACCCGGCCGCTTCTGGATGGTCATGGCCATCGGTTTGACCGTCTCGGCGAAGAAGTCGTTGCCCTTGTCGTCGACCACGATGAACGCCGGGAAGTCCTTGACCTCGATCTTCCACACCGCCTCCATGCCCAGCTCGGGGTACTCGAGGACCTCGACCGACTTGATGCAGTCTTGGGCGAGCCGTGCCGCCGGCCCACCGATGGAGCCGAGGTAGAAGCCGCCGTGGTCCTGGCAGGCCTTCGTGACCTGCGGTGACCGGTTGCCCTTGGCCAGCATCACCATCGATCCGCCGGCGGACTGGAACTGGTCGACGTAGGAGTCCATGCGCCCGGCTGTCGTCGGCCCGAACGAGCCGCTCGCGTAGCCCGCCGGGGTCTTGGCGGGGCCGGCGTAGTAGACGGGGTGGTCCTTGAGGTACTGCGGCATGTCCTCGCCGGCATCGAGCCGCTCCTTGATCTTGGCGTGCGCGATGTCGCGGGCCACCACCAGCGGCCCGCTCAAGGACAGCCGGGTCTTGACGGGGTAGTGGGACAGGTGCGCGCGGATCTCGTCCATCGGCCGGTTGAGGTCGATCTGGACCACCGCGCCCTGGCCGGTCGAGGCGGCACCCACGGCCTCGCCCTCGAGATGTACGTCGGTCGTCTCCGGCAGGAAGTGGGCGGGCTCGGTCTCCAGCTGCTCCAGGAAGACACCCTCCGGCGTGATCTTGCCCAGCGCCTGGCGGTCGGCGGAGCAGGACACCGCGATGGCCACGGGCAGCGAGGCTCCGTGGCGGGGGAGCCGCACGACTCGCACGTCGTGGCAGAAGTACTTGCCGCCGAACTGGGCACCGATCCCGAAGCCGCGGGTCAGCTCGAGCACATTCTGCTCCAGCTGGGCGTCGCGGAACCCGCGAGCCGTGACGGCGTCACCAGTTGTGGGAAGGCTGTCGAGGTACTTGGCCGAGGCGTATTTCGCTGTCTTCAGGGCGAACTCGGCGCTCGTGCCGCCGATCACGATGGCCAGGTGGTAGGGCGGGCAGGCCGCTGTGCCCAGCGATCGAAGCTTGTCGTCGAGGAAGGAGAGCAGGCGGTCGGGGTTCAGGATCGCCTTGGTCTCCTGGTAGAGGAAGGACTTGTTGGCGCTGCCGCCACCCTTGGCCATGAACAGGAACTTGTAGGTGTTCTCGTGCCCCGGCGCGGTGTCGGCATAGAGCTCGACCTGGGCCGGCAGGTTCGAGCCGGTGTTCTTCTCCTCCCACATGGTCAGCGGCGCCATCTGCGAGTAGCGCAGGTTGAGCCGGGTGTAGGCGTCGTAGACCCCCTGCGAGATCGCCTGCTCGTCGACACCCTCGGTCAGCACCTGCTGGCCGCGCTTGCCCATCACGATGGCCGTGCCGGTGTCCTGGCACATCGGGAGCACCCCGCCGGCCGAGATGTTGGCGTTCTTGAGCAGGTCGAGCGCCACGAACTTGTCGTTGTTGCTCGCCTCGGGGTCGTCGAGGATGTTGCGCAGCTGCTGCAGGTGAGCCGGTCGCAGGTAGTGCGCGACGTCGTGCATCGCCGTCTCGGTCAGCAGCCGCAGCGCCTCCGGCGCGACCTGGAGGAAGGAGCGCCCGCCGGGGCCCTCGACGACGTCGACACCCTCGGTCGTGAGGAGGCGGTACGGCGTGGTGTCCTCGCCGATCGGCAGCAGGTCCTCGTAGACGAACTCCGGCATTGCGCTGTTCGTGCTCCTCGTTCTCGTCGGGCTAAGGGGCGGTCACAGCTCGTCGAGGCTGGGGGCGTAGGCGCCGGCCCGCCCGACGGTGATGCCGCTGCAGGCGAGCCCGCGCTCGATCGCCGGGCGCACCGCCTCCAGTGTCGCGCCCTTGAGCCGAGCTCGCGCACCGGGGTCACCGAGGAGCCCTGCCGAGAGCAGGCCGGACACCAGCCCGGCCATGAACGAGTCGCCGGCGCCCACCGTGTCGACCACCCCGGTGGCCCGGGTGGGAGCCAGCCCCTCCTCGCCGGTGCCGGTCACCCGGAAGGCGACGCCGTCGGCGCCCAGGGTGACCACGGTGAGCGCGGCCCCGAGGGCTCCCCAGCGGGCGATGACCTGCGAGGCCGACTGGCCGGCATACAGCAGGGCGAGGTCGTCCTCGGAGGCCTTGACGACGTCGCAGAGGGGAACGATCCGCTCGACCCGCTCTCGCACGGCGTCGAGGCTGCCCATGATCGCGGGCCGCACGTTGGGGTCGTAGGAGACGGTCGCACTGGCCCGGGCCCGGGCCAGTGCGTCGATGACCCGATCCCCGCCCGGCGGCTCGGTGGTGCCGATCGAGCCGGTGTGCACGTGGCCCGTCTGGGCCGGGATGACGACCGTGGGGAGGTCCCAGTGCAGGTCGAAGGTGTATGCCGCAGCACCGGTGGCGTCGAGGGTGGCCGTCGCGGTGGACGTGGGGTCGGTGCCGATGCTGCCGTCGAGCAGCTCGACGCCCTGGTCGGCGAGGCGCTGTGCGATCCGCTCTCCCCGCGGGTCACGGCCCAGGCAGGTCGCGAAGTCGACGCCGTGCCCGAGTCGGGCAATGCCCATGGCCACGTTGGCCGGGCTGCCGCCGACGTGCTCGTCGGTGTGACCCCACGCGTCGGTGACGATGTCGATGAGGGACTCGCCGATCACGAGGACCCGCGGAGCGGCGGGGCGGGAGGGGCTGGAGTCCATGCTGGCTCCTCGTGGATCGGGCACGGCCGGGCAGGCGAACCTCGGACATGCGCAGGATCTCTGTCTCGCGGACGGTGTCGGGCCGACTCTATCGGTGCCATTCCTGAGCCGGTGTCAGCGGACCCCGGCCGCACCGTCTGGCCGTCAGATCTGCAGGTCCGGGAGTGGGTGCGGGCGCAGTTCGCGGTCGACCTTGCGCTCGAGCGGGTGGGCCACGGCGTGGACGGTTAGGCGAGCGTGGCGCGGTCGCTCCCCTTTTGGGGGGTTCGCCCCGCACCGTCTCGGAGTCGGTGCTGGGCGAGTGGCCGCGACCGTCAGGTGCAGCGCGGCAGGGTGGGCCAGCCGGCCGGCATACCCCCGCTTCTGTTCTCGCGGGGAGGTCAGGGACGATGGTGCCGTGACAGCCCAGCCACCACCCCGCAGCTCCTACAGCGCCGGGTCGACCTCCAACCTGGTCCGCTCGCTCCT
>DASSJT010000085.1:0-24882 GCA_035691065.1 Dermatophilaceae bacterium | reverse complement strand
GAGGCCTTGGTGGAGGTGGCGCGATCCGACCTCAGATATGTGCAGGATGCAGCCGCGGAAGCCATGAGCGGCGTTCGCCCGGCACCTTAGCCCATCGCGCTGGACTTCGGCACGCTGCTGAAGTCGGAGCTGCCGGCCACCCAGACCCTTCGCCTTGGCGGCCCTCCCCTGGCCGGGGCGGTGAAGGTGTCGTCTTCCGATTCCTGGGTCGTGGCAACAGCTCAGCCGGACGGCGTTCACGTCTCGATACATCCCACCGAGATCGGCACCCTCTCGGCGAACGTGACGCTCACCGGACCCACCGGCCAGGTCGTCGTGCCGGTGACCGTGCACGTCGTCGGCACGCCAGTCGAGCAGGCCGCACCAGTCGAGCAGGCCGCACGAGTCCAGCAGGCCGCACGAGTCGAGCCGGCCGCAGCGGTCGAGCAGGCCGCGCCGACCCCGCAGCCTGCGTCGACCCCGCAGCCTGCGCCGGTCGAGCAGGCTGCGCGGGCGGCAACCCCTCACGCCACGCCAGCTGCCCCCTCCCCCGCTCCCGGCGTCGCCACAACCGGGCTCAGCCAGGCGGGACCATCCGAGGCAGAGCCGGCCACGGGGCGGCCCGGCACACGAGACCGGGGCACCGCGGAGCTGCCCACAGCGGGACCGGCGGCGTCGGAGCGGAGTCCGGCTGCCGGCATACCCGCACCTGCTCCAGGGGCCAGCCGGCCAGCTGAACCTGGCCTCACGCTCTGGAGGCTCAGCGGCATCGCGGCCGCCGCAGCCGCGGTCCTCATGGTGATGTGCGCGTTCCTGCCGCTTCAGTATGGCGAGGCCACGTCTTCGAAGGACCCGATCAAAGCCACCTACCTGCTGGTGCTGGCGGTGGTGGTCTTGACGGAGGCGGTCGTGGTCTTGGCGACCCGTCGTCGACTCGAAGGCCTGGGGGCGGTCATGGGGTCGGCGACCGTGGGCACCGTGGTCTTCCTCGACATGCTCAACACGCTCAACGACCGCGGGACCTCCGACCTCGGCCTGGGCTTCTGGGCCGGGTTTCTCGCGCCGTTCGTCCTCATCTTCGGTGGCGTCCTCGCCGTGGCCGCGGCCCGCCGCGAGTCGCGGCTGGGGTTTGCGGCTCCGGGTCCCTCCGACTGGGCGACCTGGGTGGTTCTCGTGCTCGCGGTTGCTGGGGCGCTGACCCTGTTGCCGCCGGCGCTGGAGACCTATTCCTCCGCGAAGGGGTATGCCGCACAGGAGCTGTGGGGGGCGTTCCTTGCCGTGGTCGTGCCGCTCCTTGGAGTTCTCGCCCGCCCGGTGCGACTGGGACGGTCGGTTCTTGTGGGCTGGGCGTGCGCAGGGGGCGCGCCAGTGCTTGCCATCTGGATGTTCTGGAAGCAGAACTACGGCACGTCGTACAACATGTGGTTCGTCATGCTGACCCTTGCGGGCATCGCCGGGTTCGCACCCCTCGTCCACCGCGCTCGGGGCCAGGCCCCCCACCGCGCCGGACCGGAGTCCGGCAAGGCGGCCATGGGCGGCTGAGCACGAGAGGGCGGACGCGGGCCGCTGATCAGGGGTGGTGGAGGGCTCAGGCTCCGGCGTAGGTCCCGGTGGGTCCGGCTCAAGCCGTCTGGTTCAGGATGGCCAGGTCCTCCGGTGTGAGCTCGAGGTCGGCTGCCTTGACCGAGTCCTGGATCGAGGCAGGCCGAGAGGCTCCCGGGATGGGGATGACCACCTCGGCCAGCGAGAGCTCCCAGGCGAGGGCGACCTGTTGGGGGCTCACGCCGTGCCGCTGCGCCACGTCGGCGAAGCCGGAGTGCTGCGCGCCGAGCTCGGCGGCGTTGGAGATGCCGCCAAGCGGGCTCCACGGCAGGAACGCGATCCCCAGCCGTGCGCAGTGGTCCAGCTCCTCGCGGCTGGAGCGGAAGGCCGGCGAGAACTGGTTCTGCACCGAGACCAGCCGCCCACCGAGGACCTGGTTGGCTTCGTCGATCTGCGGAACCGAGGCGTTGGAGATGCCGGCGCGGAGGATGACCCCTTCGTCCAGGAGCTCGACGAGCGCGCCGATCGACTCGGCGTAGGGCACTTTCGGGTCTGGACGGTGGAACTGGTAGAGGCCGATCGCTTCGACTCCGAGGCGTCGCGCGGACGCCTTGGCCGCGTGCTTGAGGTATGCCGGGTCGCCGTTCTGCGTCCACGTCCCGTCGCCGGGTCGCAGATGGCCGCCCTTGGTGGCGACCAGAACACGGGACGCGTCGCCGCCCCAGGACCGCAGGGCCTTGGCGATCAGCTCCTCGTTGTGGCCGACCTCGCCGGCCTCGAGGTGATAGGCATCCGCGGTGTCGATCAGCGTGACGCCCGCGTCGAGGGCCGCGTGGATGGTCGCGACGGCGCGGCCCTCATCGGGACGCCCCTCGATGGACATCGGCATGCCCCCGAGCCCGATGCTGCCCACCTTGCGGTCGCCGAGCACGCGCTGCTTCATGTCACCACTCCTGTTCGTCTGCGTTCTCATCGTCTTCGTTCTCATCTGCGTTCTCATCGTCTGCGCATCGATTCGTCGGCGTATCGGTTCGTCGTCGGTCGTGCGCGCGAGCGCCATGCGTGCGAGCCCTGCGGTCAGCGCTTGAGACCCACGTCAGTTGCCAAGTACCCCGGGCGGTCAGATCTTCCCCGGATCCCCGTCCGGGCGAGATCTTCCCCACGTCGTCTCCGTTCCCGCGCTGCGGTCCAATGGTGTCGTGGACAGGCAGATGCGCTGGTACCTCGCGCTCATGGGCTCGTGCATCGGGCTCCTGGCGCTGGCCTGGTTCCTCGTGCGCCTGTGGTCTGTCCCGCTCGCGATCGGCATGAGCGTCGTGGCGGCTTCATCCCGCCGGTGGCCGTCATCATCGCGAACGCCGGACGACTGAAGTGACTGGCCGGGTCAGAGCTCGATCGTCACCCCGGTGAGCTCCTCGCTGACGGTCCACAGCCTGCGCGCAAGGTCCTCGTCAGCCGCCAGGCGGCTCAGCTTCGCCGGGCCGACCTTGCCACGCACCTCCCCGGGCCCCTGGGGCCCGGTGTACGACCCGGGGGCGGCGACGGTCGCGGCATACAGCACCGCCTCCGCACCGCCCTCGGAACCTGGCAGCACGAGCCGCATCAGCGGAGGCCCGAAGGTGCGGACCACCCATCGGGCACCCATGCCGTCGCGGCTGGCGACGAGGTTGGTGACCGCCACGCCCGGGTGGGCGGCCGTCGAGGTCAGCCGTGAATCCGCGGCGGTGGCGCGCCGGTGCAGCTCGAGGGCGAACAGCAGGTTGGCGAGCTTGGAGCGGCCGTAGGAGGTCCCGGGGCTGTAGCCCTCAGGCGGGTTGCCGTCGACGACATGCTCGTCGCCCTGGTTGTGGGCCAGGGATGCGACCGTGGTGACCCGCGGCTTGGGGGCAGCCAGCAGTGCTGGCAGCAGTCGGCCGGTCAGAGCGAAGTGCCCGAGATGGTTTGTACCGAACTGCAGCTCGAAGCCGTCCACCGTCGTGCGACGTTTCGGCGGCTGCATCACCCCGGCGTTGTTGACCAGCAGGTCGACCGGGCCGTCCACCCGGTCTGCGAACTCGCGTACTGACTCCAGCGACGCCAGGTCGAGCAGCTCCACCGTCGTGTTCCCGCGGATCTTCGCGGCCACGGCGCGGCCCGCGTCGACGTTGCGGACCGCCAGGATGACGCGCGCGCCGTGCTCGGCCAGCGTCCTCGCCTCGACGAACCCGATACCGGAGTTCGCCCCAGTCACGATCGCCGTCGTGCCGCTGAGGTCGCCGATCTGCGAGGGCTTCCACGCCATGGTCCGCTCCCTGCGTGTGGTGGGCGTCTGCGAGGGTGAACCGCCGACAGTGGCAGCGTATGCCGGGTGCCCGGCTTCCGTGGTGTCCGCCCGGTGTTCGGCAACGACGCCCGACCTTGCCTGCTGATCAGTGCACCGGTCGGCCCATACCCTGCTCCAAGACGTCGAGGTCCCGCTCGGCGAACTGCCGATGGTGCCATTCCTCGTTCAGGACGATGAGCAGGCACTCCCGCACCGGAAAGCTCCGCGGCGGCGGCCAGCCCGACCCAGGGACCGGTTCGGTGTGAGCCGCAAGGGACACGTTGGTCAAGCCTTCGACCAGCGTGCGTACCGTAGCCATCCGCTCTCGGCGCAGGGCCAGTACCTCTTCGAGCGACGGGCGCGCGTTGCGGTCTCGCGGAATCCCGGGAGTGTCGGGCATCTCGTCCCACGGCAGGTCGAGCGGATCCCATGGCGAGGAATCACCAAGAATGGCGCGGCTCACCCACGCATCGGTGGCGAACACCAGATGGCGCAGGGTCTCGATGAACGACCACTCGCCGTCAACGGATTCGTGAAGCAGCTCGGGCGGGAGCCTGCCGGCGCGCGCGATGGTGCCGTCCCAGAGCCGCTCGACGATGTCCCACGCTTCGCGGAAGCCCGCAGGGTCGCTGGGGCGCATCTTTGGCCGGTCCGGGTGGCGCCGATCCAGCTCGGCTTCGACCAGCGGGGCGACGTCGACCCCGTTGACCACCAGCTTCAGGATCTCGCCGTCGATCCGCCCGTCAGCGATCTCGACGCCGGTCATGACGACTCCGGCCAGGTCCACGCCGCGGAGCCGGGCGCGGGACAAGTCGACCGCGCGGAACTCCGCGCCGGTCAGGTCGACACGCTCGAAGCGAGATCCGCTCAGGTCTGCACCGGTGAACTCAACCATGGACGGACCATAGCCATGCCCACCGACGTGGTATCCGGACCTGGCGCGGATCGCCGACGCTCTCGGCTTTCCAGCCGAGCAGCGCCCGCACCTATCCCCTGCTCCAGAGGCGGGCGCTGCGATGTGCTGACGCCACCGCGGAGCCGGTGGGGGGTGGGCCTCGAACGTGGTGGCGCCAGACCCCCTCCCTATACCCGGCACTGGGCGCACCACACGTTGATGGAGCGGGCGCTGCATCAGACGCCACCGTGCCTCGATGTGTGGAGGCGGGGGCACGGTGGCGCTGCAAGGCTCCTACCCATGCGGCGACGCACGACGCATCCGGTCCGCACGCCTGGGACGGCACCGCCTGCCCCGGCCTGTTGGAGGCAAACGGCGCGTCAATCACCCCTACCCGGGCACCGAGAGCCCATGCGCTCGAGACGCCCACCCCTCCGAGCGCGGGCGCATCGACGGCCGTAGGTATCCCGGAGAAGGGGGGCGCCGCACACACCTTTCCTCATCGGCAGCTGCTCGCACGCGACCCCGTCAGTGGTCACGTTCCTGCTACCAGGAGTACTCGGCGCGTCCTCGCCCGCGCAGTGCACGCCGTACCCGCCGGCCTCGGCCGCAGTGCACGTGTCGAATCCCGGGGACAGGCCACTGGAGCCCGACGTGCTCGCCGTGGAGGTTGGCTGAACTGGTGGCGCGATGACCGTGCCGTCGTGAAAGGGCGTCGACCGCGCCGCAGGCAGCCCCGGAACGGATCGTTGCATCTCGGGACGTTGGCCTCTGCCGGTCGTGTCGGCGCCTGGGGAGCCTTGAGATGTGGCGGGAAGCGCCAGTGTTGAACGCCGCAGGACTACTCCGCCCGAAGGACGCAGAGCCGGTGGGATCGACGTCTCGACTGGCTCGGTGGGCCCGGAAACGGAATTGACTGGCGCAGCATGCAGGAGAGGTGGCTGAAATGTTGACCTTCCGTCAACGGCTGTCTGAGCTGGCAACGAGTGCTTCGGCCCTTGTCTGGGTGGGGTTCGCGTTGTCGATGGGCTTCTGCGCGCTCGCCGGGTTGATCGTCGCCGGCGAGACCCTCACCGACCCGGGCGGATGGACCGGTATCGGTCTGACTGCTCTGTGGCTGGTCCCGATGATCGGTCTCGCGGCGCTGGCGTTCTACCGGCCCGACACCGCAATCCCGGTGCTGGCTGTGGCTACCCTGCTGCCCATCGGCTACGGGGCATGGACGCTGGTGGACTACGAAGGCGCCCGGGGCTGGGAGGACCAGACGGGGCCGGTGTCGCTGGTGTTCATCCTGACGATCGCAGTCCCGCTCGCCATTGAAGGCCTGTCACGTCCGACAGCCGCGGGCCTGCTCATGGTCGGCATGATCCTGTTACCGCTGGCCCTGTCGACGATCGGCGCCGGGAGCGAGTGGGGACAGGCGCTTTCGATCGGGCTGATCGCCATTCCAGTCCTGGTGGGCGGGGTTCTCTACCTGCTCGCAGGCAGATCTCGCGCCCATTCCACCGGTCAGATCTCACGGCCCCGCCTTCTCACCTGACCCAGCAGACTGCATGTGGCGCAGCAAGACTCCGGAGGTGTTCTCCGGACGAAGGGACAAACAGGTGCGCGTGCAGCAGTCAGGGGCAGCGCCAAGAGACCCTTCCGCAGCACACGCCATGAGCCGCTGCTGGGCGCCCCGAGGCCGGCATACGATCCGGCACGGCGAGTCGGTCAAGACGGGGGATGAGCCGGCCGATACGCCGGGAAATGTCCCCGCATGGCGGCCACCTGCATGGATGCAGGGCCCCAAGCCCCTGACCTGCACAAACACCGTTGGGTGGCGTTGGTCGCGGTAGACGTTTGTGGACGTCTTGCGGACTATCTGCGGACTAACCACCCGAAGAACAGAGCGGCCCCGGCCGGTGCGTGAGACACCGAGCCGAGGCCTCGACCGACACCTACGGAAGAGGTACCGATCGTGAATGACAACCTACGCCGTCGCCAGGCGGCATTCATACTGCGACAGCGAGCCGCTGACGCGCTCGACCAGGCCAGTGAGCTGGACGGCCTGCCGGCCACGTGGCTGTTGCTGACCGACCTGAAGGCCATCGCCGCCAAGGCGGGCTGCGACCCCGACAAGCTGGCCGATGCTGCGGTGGAGCTCTACCCCGGCGCCGACGAGGAGGACGAGGCCCGGCTCGCTACCGGCATCGAGGACGACACCCCACCCTCTAACGCGACCACGGACGACCACTTCCCGGAGTAGCGTTCCCCGGAACCCCTGACGACAGCGCCCCCGCGGTCGAGCCGGGGGCGCTGTCGCGTCTGCCGTCCCTCGCGTCGGCCACCCGCTCCCCGCTACCCGCGAGGGTGGACGCTTGCGTTTTCGTCAGCCGAGCCCCGGCGGCACGCCGTATCAGGGACTTCTCCTCAGGGTCGTCGGTGGCCTCCTCCGACTTGCGGAGGTCGTCGACAAGGGCATCCACGCTCTCTTCCGACGGCCATAGGCCGACGGCTCGGCGCCCTCGCTCGGTTAGGCCGGCGACGAAGAAGTCGATGCGCCCCTGCATGCGGTCCGCGGGCTTACCGCCCAAGTAGGCCGGCACGAGCCCTTCCAGAGCGCGCATCACCTCCGCCCTGTCCATGCCGGCGGCCTCGGCAACCTCAGTCGCCGCAATACCTCGACCCCTGGTCTACGAGGCGTGCCGCGGCAACCAGCACGGGGAAGTCGCGGTCGGTCCAAACATCATCAAGTCGATCGGTCATGGCGACGTATCCTGGCCCGATTGAGCCGTCGCCCGCGGCTCGCTGTCACCGGCATCACCCGGACGTGCGAGGGTGCCCGCGGCTAAACGAGCGCGGCGCGCGAGAGCGGTTGCGCAGCGCCTCCACCGATGCTGGATCGACGCGAGGAAGGCGACTTACTTGGTCGGCTGGTAGAAGAAGTAGTCGGCCGTGTAAGGCACAAACGCCTTTTTACCGACGTCTGTTGGCGAGCTGCAGCCCGTCTTCGGTGCGAGCCCTCCAGTGGTGTTCAGCCGCTGGACGAAGGTGGTCTGCGTCAGCTTGTCGCCACCGGTCGGTCCGTTCTGGTGTCCAACCGCATCGAGCAGGACCCAGGCAATCGCTTCCTGGTCGACGGTGACCGCTCCATTGGGTTGGTGCACCTTGGCCCAGACCCTGCTCGTGTCCTTGAACTGCCAGGTGGCGCGGATCATGCCCCCAGGGGCCACCACCGTTGGATCAGTGTTCGGCTCATCCGGGTTAGGGCTGTTGAAGTGGGTGATGATTTGCACACCGTTGTCGCCGAACAGGGTGGCCTGCGGCGTGAAGAGTACGTAGGCGAAGCCAGCGCCTGAGGGCTGGCAGACGTAGTTCTGGGTGCCGACAGCGTGAGTCCCCAGGAACAGCTTGTTCCCCGCCGGCACCGGCGCCATGCCCTCGGGCAGGGGTGGCGGTGTAATATCGCCGGGCGTGGCCGCCTGCGGCGACGAGGCCGTGAAAGCCGTAAGAGTGGCGAGTCCCGCCAACACCATGCCTGCTACGGCCAAACCTCCGATCGTTCCGAACAACTTTGACTTCAAAGTCCTATACGACATTTTGATTCCTCCTTATTCGCCTTGTGGGGCCAGCGCCTGCAGCCTTCTCAGGGCCGAGGAGTCTCTTCAGGCGATTCGCGGGTCGTTTCCGTCACGGCCGGACGACTCTCTAACACTGCACTGGCACTACCGAGCTCGAGCACTTTCTCCGTGACTTGAGACCATCGCTCTCCCTTGGGGAGACCGCGGATCAGGGCAACCAGCGCCACGCTGTCGTCGGTGGGCCCAGACATGGGCCAGAGTACGACCGCCGGGGACTCGCGTCCTACCTTTGCACCCACAGGGATGACCCCCTTTCGTGCACCCACAGCCATCCTGCCCTCGTGCGCTGACATCGCTAGGATCTGATCCGGCCCGCCGCGGGCGATCTGAGCCATCGCCTGGCCGCTCATAGCCCACCGCAGCCTCGGGCCGCCGGACGTCCTCCGCCCGGCGAGTCCACCGTCGCGTGCGCGCGCCACGACCGGCACCTCTCGCGGGCCAGCGGTTGCTCCGTGAGGCCGGCTTCCAGCCCGATGCCGACGGCAACTGGCACGCAGCCATTGCTGGCGGCTACCTGGAGATGTTGGGACCCATGTGTCCCAGTCCGCAGCCTTGTCAACGAGCGGCAGGCGTGCACCATCCGTAGGACTCGAACCGGCGCAGCACCCCCGTTGTGCCACAGCCGATCGCGGCGCTCATGGCCGTGCCTTCCTGTGAGCTGGTGCGGGCGCCCCTCGGCTGGAGGAGAGCAGGGGCGCCCGTGTCGGCGCTGGTGAGTCTTAGCGGTAGGAGTGCGGATCCGCTCGTCACCATCGGTCCCGACCCCCGCGGTGGTGGGTGCCGTTCACGCCGCCTTTGCCGGGCTGGACCAGCGCGAGCCCCGTCGAACAGTCGACGGTGACCTTGCCGCGGTCGACCAGCTTCTCGAAGATGTGACCGGGCACCCCATCGTCCAGCCGGTAAACCACGTCGGCCAGGGCCTGCATGCGCCAGGGTGAGGTGTTCGGCCTCACGGTCGACCGCGTCGACTTCCTGAGGCGCACGCTCCGGATAGACCGGCAGCTCGTCGGCATCAGCGGCCGTGAGCCGGCATTCGGGCCACCCAAGACCAATGCCAGCGTGCGGACCATTCCACTGCCGACCGTGGCTGTCGAGGCGCTCGCGGCCCATCTGCGGGACTTCCCCGCGGGGGTCGACGGGTTGGTGTTCACCGGCTCGGAAGGGCAGCGGCTGAGGCGCTCAGCGTTCGGCACCATGTGGCGCCGAGCGGCGAAGCAGGCCGGCGCCGAGGACGTCACCTTCCACGCGCTAAGGCACTACTACGCCTCACTACTCATCCGGCACGGCGAGTCGGTCAAGACGGTCCAGGCGAGGCTCGGTCACGCGAGCGCCGCCGAGACCCTCGACACCTACAGCCACCTGTGGCCGGACTCCGACGAGCGAACAAGGGAGGCGATAGACCTGGTTCTTGGAAATCCGGCGGACCACCTGCGGACTAAGACGGTCTGAGCGAGGTATCGCCGCAGGTCATCCCTGTAGGAGGGGGGCCGGTCAAGAGCGTTCGGAGGTTGTTCTTGGCCGGCCCGGACAATTGCTGGACATGACTCGAGGGGCGTCGGGGTCAAGGCTCGAGCGGAGCTCGACCGCGTAGCGGCCGGAGGCCCTTGGGGCCGGCGCCCGGCGGGTCGATGATGTGAACGACTGGGCTGTCAGATGTGATTGGTGGGGTCGAAGTCTGTTCGCGTCACCTTGTGAGTCGATGGTGCGGTGGTTCGGTCCTCGTCAGTGCTGATGCGGTGGGGTGTGGACAGCCCTGGGGGTGTCAGTCATCCCTGCGCCACCTTGGGGGTGGCATGACGTGGTGCGGTGGGTCTTGGCCGGTGTGGTCAATCAGAGCGCGCGACCGCGCCGATGGGCTCGGGGTCATGACCTGCACGACCGAGCACTGGCCAAGAAGAATCAGGATGGTCATGCCGCGCCGCGGTGCAGGGCGCGGACGTGTCCGTCGCGTAGCGCGTAGTAGATGTGCTCGACCTGTCGGCGGGCGGCCGCGACCGCGGCAATGTTCTTGCCGCCAGGACCGCCTCGGCGGGCCGCGACCCGGGCCCGCAGTGCGCCGACACCGGTGTGGGCTCCGACGCCCTTGACCGACTCGATCGCAGCCCAGCGGACCAGCTTCGAACCCTGCTTGGTGATCCGGCCGCGCCGCACGTGGGTGTCGGACTCGTGATGCTTCGGGGTGAGTCCGGCCCACGAGGTCAAGTGCGCGGCGGTGGGGAACCGGTGCACGTCGCCGATCTCGGCGACGTGCACCGCAGCCAGGATCGGCCCGACCCCGGGGATGGTCTGCACCGCCCGGTAGCCGGGCTCCGCGACGAGCTTGCCGCGGGCGAGGCGGGCGAACAGGTCGACCTCGACGTCGAGGACCTCGATCAGCCGCTGCAGCGACTGGATCCGCGCCACGTACGGCGCGGGCGCGTGCACCACGGCCAGCAGCTGCAGGCCCCGGTCGCTGAACAGGTCGGACTTCGGCACCTGGATCCCGAGCTTGGCGAGCACGGCGTGGACCTCGCACTTGCAGCCAGAGCGCAGCGCGACGAGCTTGGCCCGGTGCCGCACCAGCTCCCGCAGCTGCCGCGTGGGAGGCGGCGCGACCCACGCCTCGGGAAGCCGGCCCATCCGCAGCAGGTCGGCCAGGTCCGCGGCGTCCCGCACGTCGTTCTTGACCCGGCGATGCTCGAACATCTTCACCCCGAGCGGGTGCGCCAGGTGAACGACAGCACCCGCGGCCTCGAGGGCGTCCGCGGCCCAGTACCAGCCGTACGTCGCCTCGAGCACGACCTCGGGCGCCTCACCCGCCCGGGCGATCACGGCGGCGAGCGAGTCCAGGTCGTTGTTGATCCGCACCGCTTCTAACGCCTCCCCGGCGTCGGTGGTGCGCACGATCACCGATCTCCTACGGTGCAGGTCGATCCCGACGAACTGTCGAGCGTCATACTCAGACATGAGGGGCCTCCTCGAATCCGATGGATTGCATGAGCACTCCCAGCATGAGCACAGCCCGGCTGGGAGGTAACCCACGAGGAGCGGAGGCCCCGCTCCTACATCGCATCAGAGCCCTTGCGGGGGATGAGTCGGCCGATACGCCGGGTTCTGTGCCGACACGCCGTTGCCGGCGCGCCGGTGACGGTCATCCATCTCGGGCGGCCGTTGCCGACCGCCTCCAGCGCTCTACCCGTGTGCTCGGGCGGGCCGCCCTCAAACGCACACTGCATGAGCTTGCTCCGGGTGGGGTTTACCGAGCCGACCCCGTCACCGGGGTCGCTGGTGGTCTCTTACACCACCGTTTCACCCTTGCCGTCCAGCCGAAGCCGGGCGGCGGTCTGCTTTCTGTGGCACTGTCCCGCGGGTCACCCCGGGTGGCCGTTAGCCACCACCCTGCCCTGTGGAGCCCGGACGTTCCTCGGCGGTGGTTGCCCACCGACGCGACCGCCTGGCCGACTCATCCACCACCAGTCTAAGGGGTATGCCGGCCCGCTCATTCACGGCCAAGCGCAGAGCCCGCATGCCGTCCTGCCAGCCCCATGACACGCGGCCAGGCAGGTCGAGACATGCCGCACACTGAGCGCATGGCCGCGACTGCGACGAGGCCCGGGCAGTCCCACCCGCTCGGATCCACCGTGACCCCAGGCGGGACGAACTTTTCCCTATGGTCGCGCTCGGCGACGAGCATGGATCTGCTGCTCTACGACGGACAGGACCTCTTCGTGCCCACCCGGGTGATCCGGCTCGACCCGAGGGTCAACCGCACGTTCACCTACTGGCACGTCCTCGTTCCGGACGTACGGCCGGGGCAGGTATACGCCTGGCGGGCGACCGGGCCCGACGAGCCCCACCTGGGGCTGCGCCACGACCCGGACGCGCAGCTGCTCGACCCCTACGCGGCGGCAGTCGTCATGGACCCCGCGGCTGGCGGGCGCCTGCGCGGCGTCGTCGCGGACCTCGGCACGTACGACTGGGAAGGCGACACGCCACTGCGGCACCCCTTCTCGCGCAGCGTCGTCTACGAGCTGCATGTCAAGGGGTTCACCGCTCACCCGTCGAGCGGCATCGACCCGCAGCGTCGCGGCACCTACGCCGGCCTCGTCGAGAAGATCCCTTACCTCCAGGACCTCGGTGTCACCGCAGTCGAGCTCATGCCGGTTCAGGTGCACACCGACGACGATGCACCGCCGGGCCTGGTCAACTACTGGGGCTACAACCCGGTGTCTTTATTCGCCCCGCACCCGGCCTACGCCTCTGCCCCGAGCACTCTCGGGGTCCTCGACGAGTTCCGCGACATGGTGAAGGCGCTGCACCGAGCCGGGCTCGAGGTCATCCTCGACGTCGTCTTCAACCACACCGCCGAGGGCGACGAGACGGGCCGCACCCTGAGCTGGCGCGGGCTCGACAACCCCGCGTACTACCTCCTCGATCCTGCTGACCCGCGCCGCTACCTCGACTACACCGGCTGCGGCAACACGCTCAACGCCAACCACCCGATCGTCCGGCGCACCATCCTCGACGCCCTGCGCCGCTGGGTCGCCGACTTCCACGTGGACGGATTCCGGTTCGACCTCGCCTCGATCCTGTCGCGCGGCTCCGACGGCACGCCCATGGCCAACCCGCCGGTGGTGTGGGACATCGAGACCGATCCGGTGCTTGCCGGGACGAAGATCATCGCCGAGGCCTGGGACGCGGCCGGCCTCTACCAGGTTGGCTCCTTCATCGGGGACCGCTGGCGAGAGTGGAACGGCCGCTTCCGCGACGACATCCGCAGGTTCGTCCGGGGCGACGCCGGCACCGTGGCCGCACTGCCGAACCGGCTCCTCGCCAGCCCCGATCTCTACGGCAACCGGCCGGCCGAGGTCGAGCACAGCGTCAACTTCGTCTCATGCCACGACGGGTTCACGCTCAACGACCTCGTCAGCTACTCCCGGAAGCACAACGAGGCCAACCTCCTCGACAACACCGACGGCTCGGACTCGGAATGGTCTGGTAATTGGGGAGTCGAGGGCCCGACGCACGACTCCTCCGTCGAGCGCCTGCGCAACCAGCTCGTCAAGAGCTTCCTCGGGATCACCCTCATCTCGATGGGCGTGCCGATGCTCGGCATGGGCGACGAGGTCCGGCGCACCCAGCTCGGGAACAACAACGCCTTCTGTCAGGACAACGACGTGTCGTGGTTCGACTGGTCCCTCCTCGAGCGACACGCCGACGTGCTGCGCTTCGTCCGCGGGCTGATCCGCATCCGGATGCACTTCGACATGACCCAGGTCGAGCATGGCCTCGGACTGCGCTCCTTCCTCGAGCGCTCCCACGTCGAGTTCCACGGCACCCGGCTGCATGAGCCGGACTTCAGCGACGACTCGCACAGCCTCGCCCTGACTGTGCGCAGTGTCGTAGGCACCCGGATGGTGCATTCGATCCTCAACATGTGGACACAACCACTCGACTTCGAGCTGCCGCCGCCGGTCGACCCGGACCTGCCCTGGCGGCGCTTCGTCGACACATCGCTCGACGTGCCCGAAGACCTCAGTGAGCCAGCGGATGCGCCTGTCGTTGAAGGGAACTCGTATCGGGCGGCGCCCCACTCCGTCGTCCTGCTCGTCGCTCCCCTACGAGCGGGCGGGGATCTTGAGGTCTGAGAAGCCGCGAGATGCCCGGACTGCGCTTGTCCCACCGGAGCCGAGGAGCCGACCCACGACCACAATGCGCGGCGTCAGATCCAGTCCTTGCGCCGGAACACGAGGAACAGCAGGGCGGACAGCGAGACCGTGATCAAGGTGGAGGTCCAGAAACCGCTCGGTGACCCGAAGCCGGGGTAGGGCACGTTCTGGCCGTAGAACCCGGTGATCGCGGTCGGAACGGCGATGATCGCCGCCCAGCTGGTCACCTGCTTCATGATCACGTTCAGGCGGTTGGACCGCACGGTGAGGTGGGTCTCATAGATCGTCGTGATCAGGTCGCGCAGTGATTCGGTCCACTCCGTCGCGCGCAGGACGTGGTCGTAGACGTCCTGGAAGTACGGCTGCATCTCGTTGTCGACGACGTGCAGGTCGCGGCGCAGGAGGCTGTTGACCACCTCGCGCATCGGCATGACCACGCGGCGCAGGGTGACCAGGGACTTGCGCAGCTCGAAGGTGCGCCGCTGCATCACGCGGTCCCGCGGCCTGTCGTCGAACACCTCGTCCTCCAGGTCTTCGATCTGTCCGTCCAGGGTCTGCACGGCGTCGAAGTGCGAGTCGACGACGTAGTCCAGCAACCCGTAGAGCAGGTACCCGACCCCGTACTTGGCCAGATCCGGCGACTGGTCCCACAGCGCCACAACCTCGTCGATCGGGAACGCCTCCGTCTTGCGGACGGTGACCAGCGCATTGGACGTCACGAACGCCGCCACCTCGTGGGTTGACAGGCGCCCGGACTCCGCGTCCAGGCTCACCGCGTACGCCGTGACGAGCAGGTGTGAGGTGTACCGGTCCAGCTTGGGCCGCTCATGCCTCCCAAGCGCGTCTTCGACAGCGAGGGCGTGCAGTCCCAGCTCCTCGCTCATCACGGCCATGTCCTGCTCCGTCGGGGCGCACATGTCGTACCACACCACCGACGAGCTGTCGGCGAGGTGGTCGGAGATCTCCTCCGGAGGGAACCCCTCGGCTTCGAGGACGCCGTTGCGGTACAGGCGAGTGCGCCACATAGCCCTCACCCTAGGCGCCGTGTGCCGAAGCCGTCGGCGGTATGCCGGCCGGCCCAGTGCCCGTAGAGGCCGGCCCAGTGCCCGTAGAGGCCAGCCCAGTGCCCTGGAGGCGTCCCAGTGCGCATGATGCCGGCGCTGTGCGCGTGGAGGCCAGCCCAGTGCGCGCGGAACCAGGTCAGCGCAACCGGAACCGCACCGAGCTCGTGGCCACGTCGGCCCTGGTGAGCGTGGCCCGCACCGCCGTCCCCGGCCGAGCACTCCCGTCCGCACCGGCCACCACCGCCGGCTCGTCGACCTGCAGAAGGACGCCGCCCTTCTCCCGTTGCTCCACGGCGACCGCGTCGAAGTCCTCGCCGAGGCGGTGCTGGAGCAGCGCGGCCTCCACAGCATCGGCGCAGGCCCGGTCGACGCCGCCGGCCACGCGGTCCGAGGTCGCCATGGCCCCGGGCAGCTGCCGCAGCCCGTCGCGGACCCAGCCCGGGACCTCCTCCCCCGCCGACAGCGCCTCGCACACCGCGAGCCCGAACCGGTCGACCAGGCGACGCAGTGGCGCCGTCACGTGGGCATAAGCGGCAGCCACCGCGGCGTGCATCGGCTGATCCGGGACCTCCCCGTCGAAGGGCGTATAGCCGGCGCCCCGGAACAGCGACGTCGCCTCGTAGATGAGCGCGAGGTGCTTGGGGTTGGTGCGGTCGAGCGAGCGCAGGAACTCCCCGTACGCCTGACCCGGGACCCACTCCACGCCCAGCGCCCGGGCCTGGTGCCGGAACCGGTCGAGGTACCGCTGCTCCGGGGGCGGCATCGTCCGCAGGATCCCGACCCGGGCTTTGAGCATCATGTCGGCCGCGGCCATGCCCGTCATCAGGGACAGCTGGGCGTTCCAGTCCTCCGCCGGCACGGGCGGCCGGAACTCGACCGAGTAGTGGCCCTGCTTGCCCTCACTGACCTCCTGCTGCGGCATCGGCAGGCTGGCGCCACCACGCTTCCGCTCCAGCTCGATCCGCTTCTCCCCCACCTCCTTGAGCAGCCGCAGGCGGTCGTCGTCAGTGCCGCCGTCAACCGCCCTCTGCACCTGCTCGTAGTCGAACCGGTCGACGCTCCTGACCATCGCCCGGTAGACAGCGACCTCGGCGACCTCCCCCGCCTCCGCGACGGCCAGGTCCCACACGAAAGCCGGTCGCACCTGGCCGGGAAGCAGGCTGGCAGCTCCCTCACTCAGCACCTGCGGATGGAGCGGCGTCCGCTTGTCGGGCGCGTAGACGGTCTGGCCGCGGCGGCGCGTCTCGGCGTCCAGGGGACCGCCAGGGCGCACGAACGCCGGGACGTCAGCGATCGCGTAGCGGACCCGGTAGCCGCCGTCGGCCCGCTCGATGTGCAGCGCCTGGTCGAGGTCCATCGAACCGGGCGGGTCGATGGTCAGGAACGGCACAGACCTCTCGTCGCGCTCGGGCAGACTGGGCGGCGCCGCTGCCACCTGCTCCGCCTCGGCCAGCGCGTCGGCCGGGTAGCCGTCCGGCACCTTGAACTCCGCGCGGATGGCGTCGAACCGCCGCTGCAGCCCGATGCCGTCGATCCCTCGACTCGGGTCGGCGGGCCGGATCCGGATGTGGCGCTTCGGCATGGCCCCAAACTACCCACGCGCGCGCCTGGGCAGTCGCGGGACTCACGGGCTCAGCGGTAGGCCTCCTCGTCGATCGACGCCAGACGGGAGGCCGACACCTCATCCGACAGTCCGTAGAAGCGCTGGAAGCTCATGATGAGCGGGCGCCACGCGTCAGGGTCGATCCGCCGTGCGTAACCCTCGAGCCGCAGATCGGGGTGAACCAACACCCGCGTCACCTCGACCTGCACGATCGCGTGGTCGGTCCGGTGCACCGACAACAGGTGCGCCTCCATGGCCACCGGGCACTCGGCAGCGCGTGGCGGCCCCTGCCCCTCCCACACCGGGGTGAGACCGGCATACGTGAACTTGTCCCGGACGTGGCGATAGCCGTTGCCAGCCTTCCACGACGGCACCGGGTCGGCGCCCGTGGTGAGCGCAAGCCGGTCGACCGCCCTGACCTGGTTGGCGGAGGGCAGGTTGAGGACGCAGCGGCCACTCCGCTGGAGGTTGGCCAGGGTGTGCGAGGCGAGACCGAAGCCCAGGGTGGCGGTGCGACCCAGCCAGAACGCCGACGAGATGGGCGCCAGGTTGGCTGTGCCGTCCGCGTTCTCGGTCGAGACGAGGACGACTGGTGTGCCCCAGTAGAGGATCGCCGGGTCGACATCTTCGTGGACAGCGTTCGTGGCCGGCGCGATCGGGGATGCGGTGAGAGTCATGCCCATCGAACGCGTCAGCAGCCTCCCCTGTGAGTGAGCAGTCGGGTGAGCGGCCGCTGTGCGAAGCGGCCCGTGCGCTGATCCCGCTTCGCGCGGCCCTAGCCTGAGGTCCGTGCTGATCCTGCTGCCACCGTCCGAGGGCAAGACCGGTAGATCCCGAGGCAGGAGGCTGGAGCTCGATCGACTGTCCTTCCCGGCCCTCAACCCCACGCGTCAGGCCGTCGCCTCCGCCCTTGTCGGCGTGAGTGCCCGCAGCGACGCAGCCGAGCTGCTCGGAGTGAGCCCGGGCGCCACGGCAGACATCGCCCGCAACCTGGTTCTCCACGAGTCGCCGACCCTGCCCGCGGGCCAGGTCTACTCGGGGGTTCTCTACGCGGCGCTCGACCTCACCTCGATGGACTCAGCGGCCCGGCGCCGGGCACACCGCTGGATCGTGGTCGTGTCGGCGCTCTATGGGGCCGTCCGCCTCACCGACCCGATCGCCCCCTACCGGCTGTCGATGGCCGTCAACCTGCCGGGTGCCGGGCCGCTGGGGTCGGTGTGGCGCCCGCAGCTCTCCGGGGTACTGCCGGATGCGGCGGGCCACGGCCTGGTCGTCGACTGCCGCTCCAGCACGTATGCCGGTGCCTGGGCTCCCGGCCCGGCGCTGGCTTCGCGGTGGGTCCAGGTCAGGGTGCCCGGCGCAAGCCACATGGCCAAGCACACGCGCGGTCTCGTCGCCAGGCACCTGTGCGTCACCGGAGCCGACCCGCGCCGCCCCGAGCAGCTCGTGTCAGCGCTCTGCGATGCGTTCGACGTGGCGTTGACCCCGCCAGCCCGGCCCAGCCGGCCCTGGGTGCTGGACGCCCTGGCCAGCTGAGCTCCCGTCCCTAACGCTGCATTGCAGCGTTGAGGACACCGTCCGCGTCGCCAGCACTGCGTCGCGACGGTGCTTCGGCATACGGGCGCAGCTTCGTCAGCCTTCGGCGACGGTCACCGCCACGGTGGCGCCGAGCTCCCGGCAAGCCTCCAGAGCCCTGCGGTCCGGCTCGCCGATGACGGTGACGGGCTGGGCAACAGCGCGCCAGCGCAGGCCGGTGGTCGCCGCCTCCACCGATCGGATGGCTCCCGTCGTGTCGCTGTTCCCGTGGACGTAGAGGCCGAACGGCCGCCCGACCGTGGCTTCCAGGCAGGGGTAGTAGACGGTGTCGAAGAAGTGCTTGAGCGCCCCCGACATGTAGCCAAGGTTGGCCGGGGTCCCCAGGAGATAGCCATCGGCTTCCAGGACGTCGGTCACCGTAGTGCCCAAGGCAGGGCGCACCACCACCTCGACGCCCTCGATGTCCTCGTCGCGGGCGCCCGCGAGCGCCGCCTCGAAGAGCTGCTGCATGGCCGGGGACGGCGTGTGGTGGACGAACAGCAGCCGCGCCATCGCTATCCGAGCGCCGCCAGCGCCGCGTCGATGTCCTCGACCAGGTCGCGGACGTCCTCCAGCCCGACCGCGATGCGGATCGTGCCGTCGGTGATACCGACCGCGGCGCGCGCCTCCTCCGTGAGCCGCCGGTGGGTCGTCGTCGCGGGGTGCGTGGCGAGGGACTTGGTGTCGCCGAGGTTGTTGCTGATGTCGACGAGCTGGAGCGCGTTCATGACCCGGAACGCGTCCTCCTTGCCGCCCTGGATCCGGAAGGTCACCACCGTGCCGCCGCCGAGCATCTGGCGCTTGGCGAGGTCGAACTGCGGGTGGCTCGGGAGGAAGGGGTAGACGACGTGCGCGACCCTCGGGTGCTCGGCGAGGTGCTCGGCGATGGCCAGGGCCGATGACGCGGCGCGCTCGACCCGCAGGGCCATGGTCTCGAGGCCCTTGAGCAGGAGCCAGGCGTTGAACGGCGAAAGACTCGGTCCGGTGTGCCGCATGAGGTTCTTCACGGGGCCGGTGATGAAGTCCTCGGGCCCCAGAACGGCTCCCCCCAACACCCGGCCCTGGCCGTCGATGTGCTTGGTCGCCGAGTAGACGACGATGTCGGCGCCGTGCTCGAGCGGCCGGGAGAAGACCGGCGTGCCGAACACGTTGTCGACCACGACCTTCGCGCCCGCGGCATGGGCCAGGTCGGACACCGCCCGGATGTCGACCAGCTCCTGCATGGGGTTGCTGGGCGTCTCGAAGAACACCGCAGCGGTCGGCACGGACAGGGCCTGCTCCCACTGGGCGAGGTCGGGCCCGTCCACGAAGACGGTCTCGACCCCCCAGCGCGGGAGGATCTCGTCGAGGATGACGAAGCACGACCCGAACAGGGCACGCGACGACACGACCCGGTCACCCTGGCCGAGCAGCGCCGCCAGGGCGACGAAGACGGCCGACATGCCGGATGCCGTGGCGAAGCACGCCTCGGCACCCTCCAGCAGGCGCAGACGCTCCTCGAACATCGCCACGGTCGGGTTGCCGTAGCGGGAGTAGATGAACTTGTCGATCTCGTCCTTGAACGCGGCCTCGGCCTGCTCGGCGCTCTCGTAGACGAAGCCCGAGGTCAGGAACAGGGCCTCGGCGGTCTCGTCGAAGCTGCTGCGGGTCTGGCCGCCGCGCACCGCCAGCGTCTGCGGCCGGAACGCCCGGCCGTCGCGCCCAGTCATCCCTGCCGCCACGGCAGACCCTCGTTCTTCCACCCCGAGACCGTGCGGTGGCCGTCGCTGTCGTGCGGCCCCTCGAACCCGTCAATGACGTTGTATGCCGGTCCGAGCCCAGCATCCGTGGCCGCCTCGGCGGCGGCCCTGGAGCGGACTCCCGAACGGCAGATGAAGTAGACCGGTGCGCCGGGCACCAGACCCAGCCCCTGCAGCTGCTCGACGAACCCCTCGTTCAAGGAGCCGTCGGGAAAGCGCTGCCATTCCAGGCAGATCACCCGTTTTCCGAGCTCGGTCAGGTCCGGCAGCCCGACGTAGTTCCACTCGGCGGTGGTGCGGACGTCGACCAGCACGGCGTCCTCGTCGCTCCCGAGCGCGGCATACACGTCGCGCGGGACGACATCTCCGGCATAGCTCATGCCGACAGGGTAGGGCGGGCACCTGCGCCCACAGCGCGCGGAGTCAGCATGCGGGCACGCCGCTCCCGTGCTGTTGCCGGCGCGGTGGCGTCGCAGGTCCCGTGGCGTCGCAACCCAGTGCCGTCGCCGGCCCGCGGCGTCGTGGTCCTTATGGGCGGGCCGGCTGACGCGTAGCCTGCTCTGCGGAGGTGGTGCGCCATGACGCCCTCGATCGCCGACGTGAGCCTTCCCGCCCGAGTCGCCGAGCCCGGCGAGGGGATCACCTACGACGAGCTGCGGCTCGCCAGCCGCAACCACGCAATGCCGCTGGAGCTGCTGCGCGAGGACGTCACCCCGGTCGGCCTGCACTACGTGCTGGCGCATTTCGACCTGCCGGCGCTCGACCCCGAGACCTGGCAGCTCACCGTCGACGGCGAGGTCGAGCGCGAGCTGCGGCTGGGCCTTGCGGCGCTGCAGAGCCGACCGGCCCGCACGGTCCGGGTGACCATGGAGTGCGCCGGGAACGGCCGCGCCGCTCTCGAGCCCAGACCAGTGAGCCAGCCCTGGCTGAATGGCGCGGTTGGCACGGCGGAATGGACCGGGGTCCCCCTCGCCGACCTGCTGGACGAAGCAGGTGTGAGCCCCGGCGCGGTGGACGTGGTTTTCACGGGCGCCGACCGGGGCTTCGAGCGCGGGGTCGAGCAGGACTACCAGCGGGGGCTCGGGCTGGCCGAGGCGCGCTCGTCCGACGTCCTCGTCGCCTACGCGATGAACGGCTCGCCGCTCCCGGTACAGCACGGCTTTCCGGTCCGGCTCGTGGTGCCGGGCTGGTACGGCATGGCCCACGTGAAGTGGCTGACCGGCATACGCCTCATCGGCCACACGTTCCAGGGCTTCCAGAACGTCGTGGCCTACCGCCTCCGGCAGGAGGCGGACGAGCCAGGGGTCGCGGTGACCCGCATCGAACCCCGGGCCCTCCTGCTGCCTCCGGGCCTCCCGGACTTCATGACGCGCGACCGCGTCGCGCGGCCCGGGGTGACCCGGCTCCAGGGCCGGGCGTGGTCAGGCTGGGGGCCGATCAGCCGCGTCGAGGTCAGCACCGACGGCGGAGCCGGCTGGACCGACGCACGGCTGAAGACCGCCGGTCACCGCTGGGCATGGCAGGGCTTCACCATCGACTGGGACGCGCGGCCGGGAGTCCACGAGCTGTGCGTCAGGGCCCACGACGCGACCGGCCGCACGCAGGGCGCCGGTCCCCAGTGGAACCGGGGCGGGTTTGCCAACAACGGCGACCAGCCGCTGCGGGTCGTCGTGCTGGAGGAGCCAGCGGGCTGACGGCTCAGGGTTGACTACTCGGGGGCGGCCGGCTCAGGGTCGTCGGCTCAGGGCGGTCGGCTCAGGTGCGGTTCGTGAACGCGACCGACACGATCCCGTCCTGCCACACCTCGACAGCCGTGAGCGAGCCCGGGGCTGCCGCGAGGCGCCACACGCGCTCGTGCGGGATCCCGAGCAGGTGAGCCATCACCACCATGATCGGTTTCCGGTGGCAGACCACGACCGTCGTGCCGCCGGCTGCGACCGTGCGATGGTAGGCGGCCAGGACCCGCTCGGCCATCTCCTCGTGGGTCTCCCCGCCCGGACGGCGGTATGCCGGGTCGTTGCGCAGGAGGTCCAGCTCGCCTGGCCAGTCGCGGACCAGGTCGCCGACCGCCACGCCATCCCAGTCGCCGAAGCTCTGCTCGTCCCAGTCCGAGTCGACCGAGGGTGCCACTCCAAGGGCATCAGCGACGACCGCCCCGGTTTCCTTGGCTCGGGCGAGCGCGGAGGTCACGACGGATGCCGTGTGCCCCGCCATGAGGTGGGCGACCGCCCGCGCGGCCGCGGCGGCTTGCGTGCGGCCGGTGCCGTTGAGCGAGGGGTCGACGCCGCCACGGCCGTCGAGGCGACCGGCCTCGGTCAGGTCCGTGACGCCGTGGCGGACCAGGACGATGCGGGTGGGCACCCCCGCGAACGGCCCACCGCCCGGCCGGGACTCGGTGCGCTCAGGCTCCGGTGCCGGCACCTCGTCCAGGGACGAGTCGCCGAGGAGCCGGTCGATGCGCTCGCCGTCCATGGCCTTGTTGGAAAGGGCGTCGGCGGCGGTGTTCTGTTCGCGGGGCACCCAGCGGTAGGTCACCCGGCCGCCGCTTGCCCGGATCTCGTCGACGACCGCCTGGGCCTCCCGGGCGAGCCGCCGCATGTTCTCGTGCTTGATCTTCCACCGCCCGGACATCTGCTCCACGACGAGGCGCGAGTCGAGGATGACCTCGATGTCCGCACCCGGCTCGATGGCCAGCGCGGCCCGGAGCCCGGCGATCAGACCGGTGTACTCGGCGACGTTGTTGGAGGCAATGCCCAGCGGCTCGGCCCGCTCGGCCAGCACCGAACCCGTCTCCGCGTCGCGGACGAGGGCGCCGAACCCCGCGACACCGGGATTGCCCCGGGAACCGCCATCGGCCTCGACCCTGAGCCTGCGCGCCACCGCGCTCCTTCAGAGTCCCGACTCGGGAGTGCGGACCAGGATGCGCCGGCACTCCTCACAACGCAGCACCTCGTCCGACGGCGCCGAGCGAATCCGCCCGATCTCCACCGGGTTCAGCTCGAGCTGGCAGCCACCGCAGCGGCGCTGCCGTAGCGCGGCCGCGCCTGTGCCGCCGGAGCTGGCCCGGATCTTCTCGTAGAGCGCGAGCAGCTCGTCGCCCACCTCGGCGGCCACGTCGACCCGTGGCGCGGCGACGTTGGCCGCCTCCCCGTCGAGCTCGGCAAGGGCGGCATCGCGTGCCGCTGTGACGTGCCGGATGTGCTCGTCGAGCTCGGCCCGCTCGGCTCGCAGCCGCGAGACCTCGCCCTCGAGCGTCTCGGCCCGCTCCATGACCTCCAGCTCGATGTCCTCCAGCTCGGACTGGCGGCGGGCGAGCGACTGCAGCTCGTGCTGTATCGCCTGGAGGTCCTTGGCCGTGCCGGTGCCCACGTCGAGCCGCGCCTGGTCACGGGCCGCGCGATCGCGGACGAGCTGGACGTCGGCCTCGGACTTGGCGACCTCGCGCTGCACATCGCCGAGCGCGGTCTCGGAGCGCACGAGGTCGGAGTCCAGGGCCGTGGACCGGGTGCTCAGCTGGGCCAGCTCGGCCAGCTGGGGAACCCGGGTCCGGGCGTGCGCGATCTGGTCCAGCCGGGTGTCGATGGCCTGCAGGTCGAGCAGGCGCAGCTGGCGGAACGGATCGGCTTTCACGCAGTGCCTCCCGGCGGCTCGGCCCCGACCACGAAGTCCCAGGGGTCGGTGCGCACGGTGCAGATGTGAGTGTCCAACCTACTGCCCGAGCCGCCGGCGTCACCAAGGGCTGCTCGCAGCGCGCGCTCGGCGCGCTCGAGCCAGAGGAACTCGCTCGCCCAGTGGCCGGCGTCGACGAGGTATGGCGTGCCGCCCCGGGCCTCTTCGCGCGCCTCGAGCGCGGGGTGGTGGCGCAGGTCTGCCGTGACGTAGACATCGGCTCCGCTGTCCCGCACGTAGTCGAACATGTCGTCGCCCGCTCCCCCGACGACGGCGACGGTCTGCACCGGCGACCCCTCCGGCCCCGCTACCCGTAGGCCGCCCGCCGCCTTGGGCAGGACGGCATACAGCCGGTCGGCGAGCTCGCGGAGCGTGACCGGCGCAGGAAGCCGGCCGACCCGTCCCAGCGGCTGGCCCTCCACCTCTGCCAGCGGCTCGACCTCGACCAGGCCGCAGGCCTCGGCCAGTGCGTCACAGACGCCGCCCTCGGCCACATCGGCGTTGGTGTGGGCGACGTAGAGGGCGATGTCGTTGACCACCAGGGAGGTGACGCTGGCGCCTTTGGCCGAGGTGGTCGCGACGCTGTGGACGCCGCGCAGCAGGAGCGGGTGGTGGGTGACGAGCAGGTCGGCCTGGGCGTCGCCCGCCTCCTCGATGACCGCCAGGGTGGGGTCGACGGCGAAGTGGACTCGGCGCACCACCTGCGCCGGATCGCCAGAGACCAGTCCCACCTGGTCCCACGACTGCGCCGTCGAGGGTGGATAGACGCGTTCGAGGGCCGCCACGACCTCGGCCAAGGTCAGGTCGCGCCCGTCGTCGGCGTCCACGTCGTGCTCCGCACTGCTCATGAGGTCCACGACGACGAACCTAATCCCTGGGCCGGCCCGCAGTCGGCCTGGCGACGCGTCAGCGACCGCCACCGTGACGACCTCAGTGACGACCTCAGCGATGACCTCGGCAGCCGAACCGGGATCGTGCTGCCGCACCGCCGGGCAGGAGGGCCGTTCGTCCCTGTCGGGGTCACTGCTCCCGGCGTAGACACGAAGACGGACAGCGCACGACTGTCCGCGCTGAAAGAGGTCCTGCCATGTCAGCTACTCCGTTCACCTCTGGCCGGTTCGCCGGCAAGACGGCCATCGTCACTGGTGCCGGGTCCGGCATCGGTCGCGCTACTGCTGTGCGTCTGGCCCAGGAGGGCGCACGAGTCATCGCCGCCGACATCTCCGAGCCCCGGCTCAAGGAG
>DASSJT010000084.1:0-9258 GCA_035691065.1 Dermatophilaceae bacterium | reverse complement strand
AGCGCCGAGCCGTCGCCGACCGCCGGATCGTTGGTGACCAGCTCGCCGATGCCGGTGACCAGCGTGGACGTCACGGTTCCTCCCACAGGGGTGCGATGGCCGCCTCCAGCAGCAGGCCGACGTCGCCGAGGCGGTGGCGGCCCTCGCGGACCACGACCTCGCCGCCGACCAGCACGGTGTCGACATCGGACGCCGACGCGGCGAGCAGGATCTGCGCGGGGTCGGCTCCCGCGGTGCGCGCGGTGTCGATGCGGACGGCGACCAGGTCGGCCGGCCCGCCGGCGGTCAGCCCGGCGTCCGCGCCGCCGATCGCCGAGTGCCGGGCCAGCGCGGCCAGCAGCTGCGCCGGGGTGAACCGGCCGCGCTCGCCGGAGGCCAGCCGGGCGTGCATCTCCATCGCGCGGGCCTCCTCCACCAGGTCGACCACGGCGTGCTGGTCGCTGCCCAGCGACAACGCCACCCCGGCGGCGGCCAGCTCGACGGCCGGGCCGATGCCGTCGGCCAGGTCGCGCTCGGTGGTGGGGCAGAAGCAGGCCGTCGTCGACGTCCCGCCGAGCAGACGGATGTCGTCGTCAGTCAGGTGGGTGGCGTGGACCGCGGTGAAGTCCTCGCCGAGCGCTCCGGCCTCGTGGAGCAGCTGGGTGGGCGTTGCGCCGTAGAACATCTGGCAGGCGAGGTTCTCGGCCGGCTGCTCGCTGACGTGGGCGTGGAGCGGACGGCCGCGCGCGGCTTCGGCGACGAGCCCCAGCGACTCGCGGGGCACCGCTCGCACGGAGTGGATCGCGGCGCCCACGCGCAGGTTGTCGTTGTCCTTGAGGGCCGTCAGCCGCTCGGCCCAGGCATCGACCGAGCCGTCGGAGAAGCGCTGCTGCACCTCGTCGAGCGGCAGGTGGCCGTCGGCCTGGAGCCCACCTGTGAGGTAGCACGTGTCCAGGAGGGTCAGCCGGATCCCGACGTCGTCGGCAGCCTCCGCAAGGGCCTCACCCATGGCGTTGGGGTCCTCGTAGCGGCGCCCGTGCACGTCGTGGTGCAGGTAGTGGAACTCGCCCACCACGGTGAAGCCCGCCAGGGCCATCTCAGCGAACACGGCCCTCGCGAGCGCGAGGTAGGTGTCCGGGTTGAGCCGCCGCGTCACGGCATACATCTGGTCCCGCCACGACCAGAAGTTGCCGCCATTCCCATGGGTGCGGCCGCGCAGCGCCCGGTGGAACGCGTGGGAATGCCCGTTGGCCATGCCGGGCAGCACGACCCCGCCGAGCCGGATGTCCTCCGACTGCGGCCTGGCCTTGAGGTCGATGGCGCTGATCCGCCCGTCGGTGGCCGTCAGCCGGACCGAGGTCGCGGTGCCGGTGGGCAGCTGGGCATGCTCGGCGAAGTAGGTGGTCATCCGGCGAGGTCCTCCAGGACGGCAGCCAGCGCATCCACTCCCGCCAGGCAGTCCTTCTCCTGCGCCCATTCGGCCGGCGAGTGGGACACCCCGGTGGGGTTGCGCACGAAGAGCATGGCCGCCGGAATGCCCGCGGTGGAGAGGATCCCGGCATCGTGCCCGGCCCCCGTGCCCAGAAGTGGTATGCCGCCGAGCCGGGTCTGCAGCCTCGCGACGAGGCCGGTGTCGAAGACCGTCTTCGGGGTCCAGGACTCTTCGGTGAGCGTCGCCCCTGCCCCCATGGCCGTGCCGGAGATCTCGGCGACCGTCGCCCGGACGGCGGGCTCCTCCGCGCTGCGGGCATCGAGCCAGCCGGTCACCGCGCTGGGGATCGCGTTGACGCCGTTGGGCACGACCTGCACCTTCCCCATGGTGGCCACGGCCCCGTGCTTGTCGGCCGTCCATCGGGCGGCGAGGACGGTCTCGGCGAACCCCAGCATCGCGTCGTGCCGGTGTTCGAGCCGGGTGGTCCCCGCGTGGTTCGCCTCGCCCGGGAAGTCCAGCCGCCAGCGGCCGTGCGGCCAGATGCCCGAGCCGATGGCGACCGCATGGCCGTATGCCGGGTGCTCGGGGTCGGCGAGCGCGCGCCCCTGCTCGACGTGGAGCTCGACGAAGGCGCCGACCCGGGCGAGGGTCTCGTCGTCGCGGCCGACGGCCCCGGCGTCGCGGCCGGCCTCGGTGAGCGCCTCGGCCATGGTGGTGCCGTCGGCGTCGGTCAGGTCCAGGGCCCGCTCCGGGGAGAGCGCCCCGGTGATGACGCGCGAGCCCGCGCACGCGACCCCGAACCGGGCGCCCTCCTCGTCGACGAAGTTGACCACGGCCATGGGGACCCGAGGCGTGAAGCCGCTGGCCCGGAGCGCATCGACCGCGGCCAGGGCGCTGACCACGCCGAGCGGGCCGTCGAAGGCACCACCGTCGGGCACGCTGTCGAGGTGCGAGCCGGTGGCGATCCCCTTCTCACCGCGGGCGACGGCCGCGTCCGGGTCGCCCCACCACGCCCACTGGTTGCCCATGCGGTCCTCGGTGAGGTCGAGGCCTCGCGCCGCGCACTCGCCGGCGAACCACTCCCGCAGGGTCTGGTCGTCGTCGCTCCACGCGAACCGGCGGTAGCCGCCGCTGGAGGGATCGCGGCCGATGTCTGCGATGGCCGCCCACATCGACTCGAAGCTCACCGGCACTCCTCTTGACCCTCGGGCCGACCACCTCGGCGGCCGGCTTCGTCGCCGCGATCTGATCTGACCATTCCACCCGACGCCCTGCGCTCCGGTCGGGCCCAGACCCACATTCTGTCTCAGACCCAAGACGAGGGCACCTCTGACCAGCGTCGGCACGACCCTCGCCGCGGCTTCTCGCCCTGACCCAGCCTGACCCTGGGCCGGCTCGCCGGGACTGCCCGATCCGGCGCTCAGGCCAGGATCCGCACAGGCCGCTCCAGGAGTGACAGGAAGGAGCGCATCCACTCTGCGGCCAGTGCGCCGTCGACCGCGCGGTGGTCCACCGACAGGGTGACCCGCAGCACGGAGCCAACTGCCAGAGCGCTGTCGACGACCACCGGCTCCTGCCGGACCGCCCCGACCGCGAGGATGGCCGACTGGGGAGGGTTGATGATCGCTGCAAACTCCTCGGTGCCGTACATGCCCAGGTTGGTGACGGTGAGCGTCCCGCCTTCCAGCTCGTCAGGTCGCAGCTGCCGCGCTCGCGCGCGCCGGATGAGCTCCGCGGTCTGGCCGGCGACGGTGGAGATCGTGAGCTGGTCGACGGCGCGGAGGACGGGTGTGACGAGGCCGCCGTCGGTGGCCACGGCGATGGCGATGTCGGCTGCGGAGAACCTGCGGACCGCCTCAGGTAGCCAGATCGCGTTCATGCCTGGGACGAGCACGTGCGACACGGCAGCGGCCTTCACGACCAGGTCGTTCAGCGAGACCCGCGCGGCATCGGGGCCGGCCGTGGCGTTGAGCTCGGACCGAAGGTCGAGCAGCCGGTCCACACGCGCAGTTCCCCGCAGGTAGAAGTGCGGCACCTGCTGCTTGCTCTCGCCCAGCCGCGCCGCGATGGCCCGGCGCACCCGCGTGTGCGGCTCGTCTGCATAGGCGACCCCGCCGCCGGGGGCCTCGGGCGCCCGTGGACGTGGGGCGGCTGGCGTCGGCTCGCCACCACGACCGGCGACGGCGGCCTCGACGTCGCGCCGCACGATGCGGCCACCCGGACCCGAGCCGGTGATCTGTTCGACGGAGAGCCCGGCCTCTCGAGCGAGCCTGCGGGCCAGCGGACTGATGAAGACTCGCGGCTGGCCGTCCATCGCGGGCCGGCTGGTTTCGGACGACGCCGGGCGGTGGTCAGGGGGTCGGGCCGTCTCGCCCCGGTCGCCGAGCACCGCGATCGGGGCACCGACCTCGACCTCGGCACCCGGTTCAGCAAGGATCTCCAGCAGCACCCCGTCGGCGTCGGCGGCCACGTCGACGACGGCCTTGTCGGTCTCGATCGTGGCGATCGGGTCTTCGGCCGAGAACGACCCGTTGACCGCCACCCGCCACTCCGAGACGACGGCCGTCGTGGTGTTCGCCGCGACCTCGGGCATGCGGAGCACCCTGGTCATGCGCCAGCCCTCGGCTCGCCGCCCGACGGGCTCCCCGGCTCAGCGCCGAGCCGGGCGCCGGGGGCGATCTCGACGAGCTTGGCTGCGACCTCCTCCTTGCGGGCGATCGCCGCCCGCTCCAGAACCTTGCTGATGCTCGGCGACGCCACCCCGCCGGTCACGCGTTGCACCGGCTGGTCGAGCCAGTCGAAGAAGCGCCTCTGGACCTCGTCCGCCAGCCAGCCGCCGTAGGACGTCCCCACGGCGCCCTGCTCCGCGATCAGGACGTTGTTCGTCTTCCGGATGCTCTCCCCGATCGTGTCCCAGTCGAGGCTCGCGCGGTCGAGCCAGCGCAGGTCGACCACCTCGGCATCGACAGTTCCCAGCTCCCGCACGGCTTCCAGCACCTCGCCCACCATGGCCAGGTAGGAGAGCACCGTGACCTCCGATCCCTCACGGCGCACCGCCGCCTTCCCGACCGGGAGGCAGTAGTCCAGGTCGTCGAGTGGGCCTTCCCCCACCGTGGTGTAGAGGTCGACGTGCTCGAGGACGACCACAGGGTCGTTGCAGCGGAGCGCGCTGTTCATCAGGCCGATGTAGTCGAACGGCGTCGTGGGCGCCACGATGCGCCAGCCCGGCGCGGTCGCGAAGATGCCGGCCGGGTCCATCGAGTGCTGGGACCCGTACCCGGTGCCCATCGCGACCTTGCTGCGGAGCACGAACGGGACATCGCCGGCTCCGCCGTACATGTGCCTGGCCTTGCCGATCTGGTTGAACAGCTGGTCGGCCGCGACCCACATGAAGTCGGCGTACATGAACTCGACGACGGGTCGGAACCGTCCGTCCAGGGCGATGCCGCCGCCGAGCCCGGCGAAGGCGTTCTCGCTGATCGGGGTGCCCAGGACGCGGTCCGGATAGGCCTCCTTCAGCCCCCGTGTCGCCCCGTTGGTGCCGCCGTTGAGGCGATGCACATCCTCGCCCATGACCACGATCCGCTCGTCCGTCGCCATCCGGCGAGCCATGACCCCCGCCACCGCGTCGATGAACTTCACTTCGCCGACCTGCCCGGCAAACGTCTCGCGGTCGTCGATCGCGACCCCTTGGAACTCATGGAGGTCACTGCGGACCCCGACATCGACGAAGGTCGGTTCGGGCCACTCAGCAGGGCGGATCCGGCGCTCCCCCGGCTTGCCGCCCGGTACCGGTTCGAGCAGCACGTCCCCGGTCTGCGCCATGAGCTGTCTGGCCCGGGCGGTGGCAGCGTCGATCTCGGGCCGGCTGAGGATGCCGCGGCGCTCAAGCTGCTCCGACACCTGTGAGATGGGGTCCCGCGCGCGCCACTGGCTCTCCTCCTCCTTCGTGCGGTACCCGAAGGAGCTCCCCGGGAATGGCCCGTTCTGGTGGAAGTAGCGGTAGGTGTCGGCCTCGATGATCGTCGGCCCGTGCCCCGCGCGCAGCCGGGTCAGCGCCTCCTGCATCGCGAGGTGGACGGCGAGCGGGTCCATGCCGTCGACCTTCCAGCTCGCGATGTTGAAGCCCAGACCGCGGGCCGAGAGCCGCGGCTCACCGGTGGCCTCCTCCACACTGGTCGACACGGCATACCGGTTGTTCTCGATGAAGAAGCAGACTGGGAGCTTCCATGCGGCGGCGAGGTTCAGCGTCTCGAGCGTGGAGCCGATGTTGACGGCGCCGTCACCGAAGTAGGTGACCGCCACGGCATCCGTCCCCGCGTGTCGATGCGCCCACGCGAACCCTGCAGCCTGCGGCACCCCGCCTCCGACGATGGCGTTGGTGCCCATCGCGCCTGCCTCTTTCCACTGCAGGTGCATGGAGCCGCCACGGCCGTGGCTGAACCCTCGAGCGAGCCCGCAGATCTCGGCAAGCGTGCGCAGCAGCACGGTACGGACGTCTTCGGTGACGTCCTGGGTCAGGTCGAGGCCCTTGGGCACCACGTGGGCGAGTGCCTTGGCCAGGAACTGGTGGTGACCCCGGTGCGAGCCGTTGACCGTGTCGCCCTCGGCGAGCGCGAGCACTGAACCAACGGCTCCGGCTTCCTGGCCGATGCTGGAATGGGCCGGACCGTGGACCAGACCCGCGGAGGCGAGCTGGAGGACGTACTCCTCGAAGGCCCGGATCATGAGCAGGTGGCTCAGCATGGTGCGCAGCAGCTCAGGGTCGGCGGCGTCCCAGTCCTCCCTGGTCGCGACGAGCTCGACCCACGGCGACTCGGGTTCAAGAGGGCGGTGCTCGGTCACGGCAGCCTCCGATCGACGCTCTGGCCCTGCGACCCTGACGCAAAGCCCGTCCTCAGCGTGCCATGGAATGGATCCAATCTCCAGAGGTCGCGAGCCATGGTGGCGGCCTCTTTGCTCTGGACAGCACTGCTGACGCCAGTTCTATGATGCCTTTGGATCCGTTTCTTCGATGGAGGCACGACATGGGGCTGCCCGGCCTGCGCCGCCTGGACCACATCGGCTTCACCGTGCCCGACCTCGACGAGGCCACCGCGTTCCTGGTGGATGTCCTCGGCTGCGAGTACCTCTACTCCCTGGGCCCCTTCCAGGACGACGGCGACTGGATGGCCGAACATCTGGCCGTCAACCCGCGGGCCACGGTGCCGGAGAACCGCTTCTTCCGCTGTGGGGAGCAGGCGGTCTTCGAGGTCTTCTCCTACACCGCACCGGACCGGCGACGCGAGGTCCCGCGGAACAGCGACATCGGCGGCCACCACGTCGCCCTTTATGTCGACGACCTCGACACAGCGGTCGAGCACCTGCGTGAGCACGGTGTCCGTGTGCTCGGGGAGCCGACCGCGAGCAGGGGGCCGCACGAGGGCCAGCGGTGGGTCTACTTCACGGCCCCGTGGGGGATGCAGTTCGAGCTGGTCTCCTATCCCGGCGGCAAGTCCTTCGACCGCGAGGCCCGGGCCAGGCGGACCGCATGAGCTCGACTCCCTTGAGCGCCTTCGCCCAGCCCGACGGCGCCTCGCCCACTTCGACGGCTGCGGCAAGCGAGCGCGTCGCCGAGAGCCTGCGCCAGGCCATCCTCAGCGGCGAGATCGTGCCCGGTCAGCGAGTGCGCCAGGAGGAGGTGGCCGAGCGGTTGAGCTCCAGCCGGCTGCCCGTGCGAGAAGCGCTGCGGATGCTCGAGGCCGAGGGTCTCATCGAGCACCGCGCGAACAAGGGGGCACGGGTGCCCCGGCTGAGCATGCACGAGGTGGACGTGGTCTACCAGATGCGGGAGCGCCTCGAGCCGCTGGCCCTGAGCGAGAGCCTTCCCCACCTGACCGACACCGACCTGCGTCGGCTCGAGGAGCTGCAGACCCGCATCGAGGCGAACACCGGGGAGGGCAACACCGGGGAGGACAAGGCCGGAGACAACAACAGTGGGGTCGCCGACTTCCTTGCCCTGGACCGAGAGTTCCACCTGCTGACCTACGCGGGCTGCCAGATCGACACCCTCACAGCCATCGTGAACCGGCTGTGGAACGTCACCCAGCACTACCGCCGAGCCTTCATGGCGCTGAGCGGCCCGGGCCGCATGTGGGTGGTCAACGCCGAGCACCGACTCCTGCTCGACGCCATCCAGCGCCGCGACGCGGTCGACGCAGAGCGCTACCTGGGCGGCCACATCCGACGCACCCGCGTCGAGCTGGACCGGCATCCCGAGGTCTTCGGGGAGACGACGCCATGACCACCGCGCCGACTCCGCCGACCCCTGCGCCGACTCCGCCGACTCCCGCGCCGTCGGAGAACCGAGCGTTCCGCCTCACCGTGAACGGCGAGCGGGTGGAGGTGTCGGCTCGGGACGACACTCCGCTGCTCCATGTGCTGCGCAACGAGCTCGGGCTCACCGGCACGCGGTTCGGCTGCGGCGTGGGTCTGTGCGGCGCCTGTTTCGTACGCATCGACGACGCGGTTGTCCCCTCCTGCGACACCCCCATGTGGTCGGTCGACGGCAAGACGGTGGTCACCGTGGAAGGCCTCGCGGCCAACGAGAGGCTGCACCGGGTCCAGCAGGCGTTCCTCGACGAACAGGCCGCCCAGTGTGGTTACTGCACCTCCGGGATCCTGATGAGTGCAGCCTCCCTCCTCGACCGCGAGCCCCGGCCGGACGAGGCGGCGATCATCGAGGCCCTGGAGCGCAACCTGTGCCGATGCGGGGTCCAGCGCAGGGTCGTGCGGGCCGTCGTGGCCGCCGCGGAGGCGTCGCCGTGACTGGTGCCCGGTCCGGTTCCGCCGTCGCCACGCTGCCGAGGGATCTCTCGCGCACACCGCAGCTCGACCGGTGGGTCGCGGTGCACGCCGACGGCACGATCGACGTGCGGGTCGGCAAGGTCGAGCTCGGGCAGGGAATCCTGACCGCACTCGCCCAAGTGGCGGCCGACGAGCTGGACGTCGAGCTGGGCACCATCCGGATGCTGGCCGCCCACTCCGGCAAGGGCCCCGACGAAGGGCTGACATCGGGCAGCATGTCGGTCTTCGACGCCGCGCCCTGCGTTCGGCTCGCCTGCGCCAATGTGCGTCACCTGTTCGTGGCCGAGGCCGCCCGTCGGTGGGGGGTTCCGACCGCCGACGTCGAGGTACGAGACGGCAGACTCAGCGTTCACGGACGCCCCGAGACCACGTCGTATGCCGTGCTGTCCCCTTCCGTGGACCTGCGCCGGGACGCTGACCCCGCGGTTCCGGTCAAGGACAGCGCCGCTGCCCGGCTGGTGGGCACGAGCACGGCTCGGCTCGACCTGCCGGACAAGATCGCCGGTCGGCCCCGGTTCATCCACGACCTGCGCCTGCCCGGCCAGCTGTTCGGCAGGGTCGTGCGGCCCCCGTCCCCTGGCGCGAGCCTGGTGGCGGTCGACGAGTCGGCTGTTGTGGGCCCGGGCCTCCGGGTGGTGCGGGACGGCTCCTTCCTCGGCGTGGTCGCCGACGACGAGAACGCCGCCGCGCAGGGGGCCGAGCGCCTCCGCTCTGCCTGCGAGTGGGCAGAGACGGACCTGCTCCCCGACGAGGATGACCTGGATGGGTTTCTCCGCGGCGGCCCGCACGAGTCCATCAGCGTCGTGGACGACGGCCTGGTCGACGGCCTGGACGACGGCTCGGACGACGGCTCGGACGATGTACTCCACGATCGAGGCCGCGCCGGTCTCGCAACCGAGTCCTCAGGCCGCGTGTTCAGGGCGACGTACAGCCGGCCTTTCATCGCGCACGCATCCATGGCGCCGAGCTGCGCCGTAGCCGAATGGCGCGACACGGCGGCG
>DASSJT010000083.1:0-24838 GCA_035691065.1 Dermatophilaceae bacterium | reverse complement strand
CGGGAGCGCACGACGGACGTGAGCTCGCCGATCTGCCGCCGCTGGTCGAAGTCGGTCGCCCCGGGCACCTGGTGGAGCATCGTGGTCATCCAGTAGGAGAAGTGCTGTGCCTTCCACACCCGCTCGAGGGCGCGGGGGCTGTAGTCGTCGAGCACGTCGCGATCCGTCGTCGCGATGGCTCGCTCGAGAACCTCGGCCAGAACGCGGACGTCGGCGAGCGCGAGGTTCAGGCCCTTGGCGCCGGTCGGCGGCACGGTGTGGGCAGCATCTCCCGCCAGGAGCATCGACCCGTAGCGCATGGGCTCGCACACGAAGGAGCGGAACGGCAGCACCGACTTGTCGACGACCGGGCCCTCCTTGAGCGAGAAGCCGTCCTCGCCGGCGAGCCTGGCCTGCAGCTCCTCCCATATCCGGGCGTCGTCCCACGCATCGACGTCCTCAGCAGGATCACACTGGAAGTACAGGCGCTGCATGGTCTCGGTGCGCTGGCTGACCAGGGCGAAGCCGCGCTCGGAGTTGCAGTAGATGAGCTCCGGTGCGCTTCGCGGCGCCTCGACCAGGGTCCCGAACCACGCAAACGGGTACTCCCGGCTGTACTGGCGACGCTGGGCCTCCGGCACCTCGTGCCGGCACATGCTGCGGGACCCGTCGGCCCCGACCAGGTAGTCGCACCGCACCTCTTGAGCCACACCGTCGGCGTCGGTGAACAGCATCGCGGGCCGGGTCGTGGTGATGCCGACGACCCGGCTGTCGCTCACCCCGAAGCGAACGTCCCCGCCGTCCCGCTGCCGTGCAGCGGCGAGGTCGAGGAACACCTCGGTCTGCGGGTAGAGCCACACCGACGCGCCGACGAGGTCCTTGAAGTCGATGCGGTGCCCCACGCCGGAGAACCTCAGCTCGATCCCCTCGTGCTCGTGCCCCTCGGCAAGCACGCGCTCCGAGACACCTGAGTCGACCAGCAGCCGCACACTGTCACGCTCCAGGATGCCCGCCCGGACCGTGAGCTCGATCTCGCGGTGCGTCCGGTTGTCGATCACCACGGAGTCGATGCCCGACCGGGCAAGCAGGTGCGACAGCATGAGACCCGCGGGGCCACCGCCGACGATGCCGACGGTGGTGCGGGTCGTGAGCGATGCTGCCAACGGTGCCTCCTGACGGCCGTGGCCCGGCCGAGTGCCTGGGCCACCCGGGCCGGCTGGCCCGCCTGGGGTCGCAGGGTCTCGTGCCGCGGCCTCTAGAACGGGTAGGGCGCTATCGACCCCTGCATTGTCACCCACTGGGTGTCGGTGAACGCCTCGACGTTGGCCTCGACGCCGCCCAAGCGGGCTCCCGTGCCGGAGGACCCCACCCCGCCGAACGGCGCCACCGGCTCGTCGTCGACCGTCTGGTCGTTGATGTGCACGATGCCCGACGGGATCTGGTCGGCGATCTCCAGCGCGCGCATGACGTCCCGGGTGAGGATGCCGAGCGAGAGGCCGTACTCCGAGCGCGTGGCAAGGGCGATCGCCTCCTCGACCGTCGAGAACTTCGCCACCGGGGCGACCGGGCCGAACACCTCTTCGCTGAATGCCGGGTGGTCCGGCCCCGCGTCCGCGAGCACCGTCGGGCGGTAGAAGAGGTTGTCGTAGCTGCCACCGGCGGCGAGCCGCGCGCCGGAGGCGGCCGTTCGGGTGACCAGGTCATGGATCCGGTCGCGCTGCCCGGCGTCGATGACCGGGCCCAGCGGGACCTCCGACGTGGCTGGGTTCCCGACCGGGATGCCCTCGGCGGTCGCAGAGAGCCGCTCCACGTACTCGTCGTAGATGGCCTCGTGGACCAGGTGCCGGCCGGTGGTCATGCAGATCTGGCCCTGGTGGAGGAACGAGCCCCAGGCCCCGGCAGACACGGCCGCCGCCACGTCGACGTCGTCGAGGACGATCAGGGCGTTGTTGCCGCCGAGCTCGAGGTGGGCCCGCTTGAGAAGTCGCCCAGCGGCCTCGCCGACGGCGCGCCCGGCCCGGGTCGAGCCGGTGAAGGAGATCATCCGCACCCGCGGCTCCTCGACCACCGCGGTGCCCACCTCCGGGCCGCCGGGCAACACGTGGAAGAGCCCCTCCGGCAGGCCGGCCTCCTCGAGCACTGCGGCGAGGAACAGACCCCCCGACACCGCCGTGCGCGGGTCGGGCTTCAGGACCACCGCGTTGCCGGTGGCGAGGGCCGGAGCGACCGAGCGAGTGGCCAGGATCTGCGGGAAGTTGAACGGCGAGATCACGCCCACCACCCCGACCGGGAGGCGGCGCGCCATGCTCAGCCGTGGGCTCCGCGTGCGGAGCAGCTGGCCGTAGGGGGCCTCGGCCGTGGCCGCTGCCGTGTGGAACTCCCCGGAGACCAGGGAGGCCTCGAACCCGGCCTTTCCCTGCCCCGAGCCGGCCTCGCGGACGAGCCAGTGGGCCAGTACCCCGGCCTGCTCCTCCAGCAGCCGGGCGGCAGTGCGCATCACCCTCGCGCGAGCGTCGTAGGGCAGTGCCGCCCAGTCGCGCTGAGCCTTGTGGGCAGCGTCGACCGCCTGTGCGACGTCGGCTGCCGACGCGACGCCGTAGCTGCCGATGCTGTCGCCGGTCGCCGGCTCGACGACCTCGGCCGTTCCGCCTGCGGCATCGACCCAGCCGGAGCTGTAGATGTGCCCGGCCCAGGTCTGCGGGTCGAAGAATGTCATGGTGTCCTCCTGACGAGGGTTGGGTTGTTCGCGGGTTCAGGTCTGGGGGCCTCGCAGCTCGGGGCTCCAGCGGTTCGGGTCCACAGCAGGGTTCATCACCTCAGGGCTGGAAGGTGGTGCCGGCCTCGACGGACACCTCCAGGAGAAGGGGCTCGGCGCGGTCGGCGAGCGTGCGGCACAGGGCGGGCAGGCGCTCGGCGAGCTCGGCGTGGGTGGAGATCCGCTCGGCCCGCACACCGAGCCCCTCGGCGATCCGCGCCACGGAGACTTCGGGGAAGGCCGGCCACGGCGCCGTGCCGCCGCGCCGGTCCGCGAGGCGGTCCATCACGGCATACCGCCCGTTGGCGAGCACGAGGACGAGCACACCGACCGCATGGTGCGCTGCCGTCCACAGCGACTGCACGGCATACAGCGACGAACCGTCGCCCACGACAGCCACCACTGGGCGGTGGGGGCTCGCCATCCGCACCCCGATCGCCGCGGGCAGGGCGAAGCCCAGGCCGCCCATCGCCGCGGAGAGGAAGCCCATGGGGGTGCGCGCTGGCACCATCTCCTGAAGCGCCGGCCGTGACGATGGCGACTCCTCGAGGAGCACCGTGTCGCTCGGCAGGTGCTCGGCCAAGACCGCGAACACGTCCTCAGGGTGCAGGACGCCGCTTCCATCCAAGGTGTATGCCGGGTACTCGCGCCGCGGTGGAGCCTCGCCAGCGCGCTCGGGCAGGCGCTCCGCCAGCGCCTCGGCCGTCGCGACCGGGTCGGCCACGGCAGAGAGGTCGGCTGGAGAGCGGGTGACCTCGGCGATGTCTGAGCTGACCACCACGAGTCGCGTGTGGTCGGGGACGAGCGGCCCTGTGTCGTAAGGGTATTGACGGATGGCAGCGGCACCGAGGACGAGCAGCAGATCGTGCGGAGCCAAGGCGTCGCGAAGGCGAGTGCGATCCGCGGGCAGCTGGCCGGCATACCACTTGTGGGTCTGGTCGAACCCGGCACGCGCGCCGAAGGGCTCGGACCAGACACCTGCGCCCATGCGGTCGGCGAGCGAGGCGACGGCCGCCCAGCCGCGCTCGCTGTCGACGCCCGCTCCAGCCAGGATCGCGGGGCGTGTCGACCGGTTGAGGAGGGAGACCAGCTCGTCCAGATCGGGCGGCACGAGCGCCGCGGGCGGCGCGGCCACCAGCCTCTGGGGGGCAGCTGCCACAGCAGGGTCCGCTGGTGCATCCCAGTCATCCATCGGGACGATCACGACAACGGGGCCACGGCCCGCCGTCGCCGTGTGTGCGGCACGGCGGATCGCCGAGGGCACATCGGCAGCCCACACCGGTGTGACGACCGCGAGCGGGTACTCGCCGGCGAGTCCCTCGAGGCGCCCGGTGAGGAAGGGCTCGAGGGCGAGGTGTCGGCGGTCCTGCTGACCGACGAGGACCACCAGCGGCGCCCGGTTGACCCGTGCCGTGGCGATCGCCCCCACTGCGTTTCCGAGTCCCGCGGTCGTGTGGAGCAGCGCGAGAGCCGGGTGCCCGGTTGCGAGCGCATGCCCGGTCGCGATCCCCACGACGGAGGCCTCGTGAAGGGCGAGGACGAACTCGATGTCGTCGGGCAGGTCGACAAGGAACGGCACCTCGGTCGACCCGGGGTTGGCGAAGACGGTCGTGAGCCCGCAGTCGCGCAGAGCAGCCAGCGCGGCCTGGCGCACGGTCGGGGCGCGCGACGAGGGGCTGGCGGCCTCAGGCACGCGGGACGCCCCCGACCCCCTGCTTGGCCTTCTGGATCTGCTCGTAGACGTGCCCGCGCAGCTCGGCGAACCGCCTCGCCGAGCGGGTCTCGAGCTGGTCGCGATCGGCCGGGAGGTCGACCGGCAGGTCCTCCTGGATGACGGTGGGGCTGTTGCTGAGGATGATCACCCGTTCGCCGAGGTAGACCGACTCGTCGATGTCGTGGGTGACGAACAGGATGGTCACACCCAGCTTGCGCCAGACGTCGCGGATGAGGTCCTCCAGGTCGGCACGGGTCTGGGCGTCCACTGCGGCGAAGGGCTCGTCCATGAGGAGCACCTTCGGCTGGTAGGCGATGGCCCGGGCGATGGCGACCCGCTGCTGCATGCCGCCGGAGAGCTGCCAGGGATACCGCCTGGTCGCGTGGTCGAGCCCCACCGCGTCGAGCGCCTGGTCGACCAGGTCGCGCCGCCGCATCCCCTCAACGCGGGCGTTCTTGAGGGGGAGGTCGACGTTGTCGCGGACCGTCAGCCACGGGAACAGCGAGCGGCCGTACTCCTGGAACACCACCGCCATCCCCTTCGGCGGACCCACGACCGGGGTGTCCGCCAGCCGCACCTCGCCGGAGGTCGGCGTGAGCAGGCCGGCGATGCACTTCAGGAGCGTGGTCTTGCCGCAGCCCGAGGGCCCCACGAGGCAGGCGAGCTCACCGTCCCTCAGGTCGAAGGTCAGGTCTCGCACCGCCTCGACGTCACCGTGGGAGCCCGCGTAGATCTTCTGGAGCCCTCGCACCGACAGCAGTGGCGCAGGGCTGGGCGTGACGTCCACGGCGGCCTCCGGGATCGCGGTATCGGCCTCGGTACGGGCCTCACTCGGCATGGTCAGCCTCTCTCAGACCGTGGTACCACCGCAGCACCCGGCGCTCAACGAACTGGAACAGGAACGACAGGAACACCCCGATCAGCCCGAGCACCACGATCCCGCTCCACATCTCGGGCACGGCGAAGGACCGCTGGAACTGCACGATCGTGAAGCCCAGGCCGGAGGAGCTGGCGAACATCTCGGAGATCACCATCAGGATGAGCCCCAGCGAGAGCGACTGTCGGATGCCGGCCATGATCTGCGGGCCTGCATGGGGCAGGGTCAGCCGGCTCACCCGCGACCACCCGTGGATCCCGTAGACCCGGGCGGTGTCCGAGAGCACCTCGTCAACGGCCCGGACGCCCTCGACCGTGTTCAGGAGCACCGGCCAGATGCAGCCGGAGATGATGACCAGCACCTTCATCTGGTTGTTGATGCCCACCAGGATCATCAGGATCGGCACGAGCACCGGCGGCGGGATGGCGCGCAGGAACTCCAGCAGCGGCTCCGCCAGCGCGCGAAGCGTCCGGCTCGACCCGATCAGCAGGCCGAGCCCGATGCCCAGCCCGATCGCCGCGAGGAGCCCCACCGCGAGGCGGGCGAGGCTGGGCACCACGTCGGCGCGGATGCGCTCGGCGTCCCATACCTCGATGAAGGTCCGGACGAGGACGCCGGGCTTCGGCACGAAGAAGCTCGTGGAACCGATCGTGAGGGCCCACCAGAGCAGCACGAGCGCGGCCGGGAGTCCCAGGACGTATGCCGTGCGCCTCAGGACCGTCATGCGAGCACCTCCCCGCGCACGGAGGTGTGCCACCGCAGCAGCCGCCGCTCCACGGTTCGCATGGCGATGTTGATGGCCACGCCGAGAAGGCCCGTGGCGAGCACCAGGGCGTACATCGGGCTGGTGGCTCCCCCCGACTGCGCCAGGGCGATTTCGTGGCCGAGCCCCGGGTTGCCGATCACCAGCTCGCTGGTGATCGCCAGGATCAGGGCCACGGCCGCGCCGAGCCGTAGTCCGGTCCTGAGGTATGGCAGGGCGGTGGGCCAGACCACGTAGCGCACGCGGGCGAGCCGTCCGAGCCCGTAGCTGCGCGCGGTGTCGTCGGCCACCGGGTCTACGTCTCGCACGCCGTAGAGCACCTGGATGAGCACCTGCCAGAAGGACGCGTAGACCACGAGCATGAGCGTGGACTCGATCCGGACGCCGAACAGCAGGACCGCCAGCGGGATCAGGGCGACCGAGGGGATCGGCCGCAGGAACTCGATGGTCGAGTGGGTGGCCTGGCGCAGGAACCGGCTCGAGCCCACCACGAGGCCGACCAGCGTGGCGGCGGTGGCGGCGATCAGCAGCCCGATCGCCCAGCCGAGCATGGTCTGGCCCAGGGCCACCCAGAACGACGTCAGGCCGAGGTTGCGGCCGAACACCCTGAGCACCGAGCTGGCAGGCGGCAGGTAGTCAGGGTTGGCCAGTCCAATGCGTGGGACCAGCTCCCACACCAGCAGGAAGATCGCGATGCCGAGGATTCCCAGGGCGAACCCGGGCAGGGGCCGTCGGGCGGCCCGTCGCCCACCAGCGGGAGCCTGGTCGACCTCGGCCCCCGCGGTCACTGCTTCGGCAGGAGGGTGTCGAGGTTGGGCGCGTTCTTGATGGTGCCGAACGCCTTCGCCGCCGCCGCGAGCTTCTCGAACGCTGCCCGGTCGAAGTCGGCGTGCCAGCTGGGCAGCGCCATCTTCGCCCGGTCGGCTGCGCCGATCTTGGTGTACGTGCCGACAATCGCACGCACCTCGTCGGGGTGCTCATTGGCATACTGCAGCGACTTGTTCATCGCCCGCTGGAAGGCCTCCACCATGGTGGAGTCCTTGTCGATCGTCTCCTTCTTGGTGAAGTACCCCGCGATGTCCAGCTTCGGGTCGAAGTCGACGTAGTTGTACGTGACCACCCGCGCGCCCTTGGCCACGGCAGCCGAGAGGAACGGCTCGAGGATCCACGCCGCGTCGACCTGCTTGCGCTCCAGGGCCGCGGGCGCGTCGGGGAAGGCCACCTCGACGAACTTCATCGCCTTCGGGTCGCCGCCGTCGTTGGCGACCACCTGCCGGATGGTGGTGTCGCCGATGTTGTTGAGGTTGTTGACCGAGACGGTCTTGCCGGCCAGGTCCTTGGGGCTCTTGATCGCGGAGTCCTTGGGCACCACGACCGCACCGAAGTCCGGCTTCTTGCCGGACGTGCTGACCCCGTTGCTGATGAACTGCAGGGGGAGCCCCTTGTCGGCAGCGACCATGACCGAGACCGAGTTGCCGAAGGCGATGTCGAACGAGCCGCTCACGACGCCCGGCACGGCGGCCGCACCGCCGGTCGTCGTCGTGATCGCCAGGTCGAGGCCCGCGTCCTTGAAGAAGCCCTTCTCCTTGCCCAACCACAGCGGGGCCGTGTCGACGATGGGGATCACTCCCACCTTGACCTCGGTGAGCTTGCCGCCGCCACCCGAGCCGGTGCTCGACGAGCCCCCCGGCTTGTCGCTGCTCGCGGATCCGGAGCCGCAGCCGGCTGCCAGGGTCAGGGACGCGGCGGCGAGCACGGTGGTGAACAGGGTCCCGAGCGTGCGCGGCATGGGCCCGCTCCTCTCCTTCAGTGCAGAGGGCTGTGAGGTGGTATCGCAGGACACGTGGTGTTCGCATCGCGAACATGAGTTCTATATTTACACTAGGTGGGGTGCCAAGGGGTGTCAAGGGGAACGGACCCCCACCCCTCAGCCGACGACGGGGCACCGGAGGGCCGCCCACCTGGTCAGGGCGCCGGCATACGACCGGCTGGTGACGTGAGCCCGCCCCCGGCCCAGGTCCGGGACAGAGGCGTGGTTGCGCCCGTCACCGCCCACCCGTGCCGTATGCCGTCGGGCCGGCTTCGAGCGGAGGCCTGCTGGCCGCTCAGCGAGCGACCGAGAGGTCCGCGGAGATCTTCTCGGCGGCGGCGAACAGCGGAGGCAGGACGTCGCCGGACAGGTCGGGGTCGGCACCGGCCAGGCCGACCCGCATCGAGACGTTCACCGCCGCGACGACCTCGCCGCCCCGCCCGCGGATCGGCACGGCGATCGAGCGGAGCCCGACCTCGAGCTCCTGGTCCACCATGGCCCAACCCTGCTGGCGCACCTCGGCCAGCACCTCACGGAGCCGCCCCGGATCGGTGATGGTGCGCGCCGTGAGCGGCTTGAGCTCGACGCGGGCGAGGTATCGCTCGAGGTCCTCCGGCGGCAGGTGTGCCAGCAGCACCCGGCCCATGGAGGTGGCGTAGGCCGGGAAGCGCGTCCCCACGTTGATGGCGACGGTCATGATCCGTCTGGTCGAGACCCGGGCGACGTAGACGATGTCCTCGCCGTCGAGCACCGAGGCGGAGGTGGACTCCCCCACGACCCGGGACAGGTCCTTGAGGTGGGGCTCGGCAACCTCGGGCAGAGGCATGCCGGAGAGGAAGGCGTAGCCGAGCTGGAGCACCTTCGGCGTCAGCGAGAACTCGCGACCGTCGGTGCGGACGTAGCCCAGGGTCACCAGGGTGTAGAGGAAACGGCGGGCGGTCGCCCGGGTGAGGTTCGACCCGCGGGCGACCTCGCTCAGCGTCTGCCGCGGGTGCTGGGCGTCGAAGGACCTGATCACGGCGAAGCCGCGCGCGAGCGACTGGACAAACTCGCCACTGGGTGGCGGATGGTCGGCCACGGCCTCGGTCCTCTCGTTCAGGGTGCGGTGTCCTCGGTGCCGTCGACCAGCGGGATGCCGAGCAGCTCTCGCAGCCGCGCCATGGTGATGCCGAAGAGGTCGCGGACGACGACGCCGCCCGGTCCGAAGACGAACACCCCGAGGTCGGTGTAGACCCGGCTGACACACCGCACTCCGGTCAGGGGGTAGGTGCAGCGCGGCACGATCTTGGGGCTGCCGTCACGAGCCAGCAGGTCCATCATCACGAACGTCTGGCGGGCGCCCAGGGCCAGGTCCATCGCGCCTCCGACGGCGGGGATGTCGCCCGGCCGCCCGGTGTGCCAGTTCGCGAGGTCTCCGGACTCGGAGACCTGGTAGGCGCCGAGCACGCAGATGTCGAGGTGGCCGCCCCGCATCATCGCGAAGGAGTCGGCGTGGTGGAAGTACGAGGCTCCGAGCAGCTCGGTGACGGGTACCTTGCCGGCGTTGATCAGGTCGGGGTCCACCTCCGCCCCGTGGGCCTCGGGCCCCATGCCCAGCATGCCGTTCTCGGTGTGCAGCATGATCTCGTCCTCGGGAGCGAGGTGGTTGGCGACCTTGGTGGGTAGGCCGATCCCCAGGTTGACGAACGAGCCGCGCGGGATGTCGCGGGCCACCAGGGCGGCGACCTGGTTGCGGTCGAGTGGGGCGGACGCGATCACTGGCCCTCCTCAGGGAAGACCGGCGCGCCGTGCGGCACCCGGACGAGCCGGTCGACGTAGATGCAGGGGGTCACCACGGTCTCCGGGTCCAGCCCGCCCACCGGCACGATGTCGGACACCTGGACGATGGTGGTCGCGGCCGCGGCGGCCATGATCGGGCCGAAGTTGCGTGCCGTCTTGCGGTAGACGAGGTTGCCCAGCTCGTCTGCGAGGTGGGCCCGGATCAGCGCGACGTCGGCCCGCAGCGGGAGCTCGAGCAGGTAGTGACGTCCGTCGATCTCTCGGGTCTCCTTGCCGTCGGCGAGGGGGGTGCCGACACCCGTTGGCGTGTAGAACCCGCCGATGCCGGCGCCCGCCGCCCGGATTCGTTCGGCCAGGTTGCCCTGCGGCACCAGCTCCAGCTCGATCTGGCCTGCCCGGTAGCGCTCGTCGAAGTGGTGGGAGTCGTGCTGGCGGGGGAAGGAGCAGATCACCTTCCTCACCCGGCCCGCCCGGATCAGGGCAGCGAGCCCGTGGTCGCCGTTGCCGGCGTTGTTGTTGACCACGGTCAGGTCGCCGGCGCCCTGCCGGATGAGCGCCTCGATCAGCTCGACCGGCTGACCCGCGCTGCCGAACCCCCCGATCATCACGGTCGCGCCGTCGTTGATCCCGGCGACGGCTGCGTCCGAGTCGGTCGCGATGGCTACCACGGCTATCCACCCTGGTTCTCGAGGACCACGGCCAGGCCCTGGCCGACCCCGATGCAGATCGTGGCGACACCCCAACGGCGGCCCTCCTGGCGCATCCGCTTGGCGAGTGTGCCCAGGACCCGGGTGCCCGAGGCGCCCAGGGGGTGGCCGATGGCTATGGCGCCGCCCTGCGCGTTGACGATCGCCGGATCGACCTTCCAGGCGTCGACGCAGGCGAGGGACTGCGCCGCGAACGCCTCGTTGAGCTCGACCGCACCGACCTGGTCCCAGTCGATCCCCGCCCGCTCGAGGGCGAGGTTGGCAGCCTCCACGGGCGCGAACCCGAAGAACTGCGGCTCAAGGGCGAAGGACCCGCGTCCGGCAATGCGCGCCTGGGGCTGCCTGCCCAGCAGGTCGGCCGCGCGTGCCGAGCCGAGGACCGCCGCCGAGGCCCCGTCGTTCAGCGGGGAGGAGTTGCCGGCGGTCACGGTGCCCTCCCGGCGGAAGACCGGCTTCAAGCTGGCGAGGCGGTCCAGGCTGGTGTCGTCGCGGATCGCCTCGTCGCGCGCAAGGTCGACTCCGGGCACGGCGACGACGAGGTCGTCGTAGAAACCCGACGACCACGCCTCTGCGGCGGTCCGGTGGGAGCGCAGGGCGAACTCGTCCTGGCGCTCGCGCGTGATGCCCTCGCGCTCGCGCAGCTGCTCGGTGGCCTCGCCGAGGGACACGGTCCAGGCCTCGTCCATCGCGGGGTTGACCAGCCGCCAGCCCAGAGTGGTCGAGACGAGCGTCGCGTCACCTGAGGGGAACCCGCGCTCGGGCTTGGGCAGCACCCAGGGAGCGCGGCTCATGGACTCGACGCCGCCGACGATGACGACGTCTGCCTCGGCGAGGGCGATCTGCCGCGACCCCACGATCGCCGCGTCCAGGCTCGACCCACAGAGGCGGTTCACGGTCGACCCGGGAACGGAAGTGGGCAGGCCCGCGAGCAGCGCGGCCATCCGTCCGACGTTGCGGTTCTCCTCGCCTGCGCCGTTGGCGTTGCCCAGAACCACCTCGTCGACCCGTCCGGGCTCGAGGTCCGGGGAGCGCTCGAGCAGGGCACGGAGCACCGTGGCGGCCAGGTCGTCCGGCCGGACCCCGGCGAGGGCCCCGCCGTACCTCCCGAACGGCGTGCGGACGGCGTCGTACAGGTAGACCTCAGTGCTCACCGGAATGGTCTTCTTTCTCCTCGGACAGGATCGGCTGGGCAACGGCGAAGGCGTGGTTGGCGGCGGGAACACCGCAGTAGATCGCGCTCTGGAGCAGGACCTCACCGATCTCCGCAGCCGTCAGGCCGTTGCGCCGGGCGGCGCGCACGTGCAGCGCGAGCTCTTCCCAGTGCCCGAGTGCGACCAGCGCGGTGAGGGTGATGGCGCTGCGCGTGCGCCGGTCGAGGCCGGGCCGCGTCCAGATCTCGCCCCACGCATATCGCGTGATCAGGTCCTGGAAGTCGGTGGTGAGGGCGTCGCGTCGGGCCTCGGCGCGGTCGACGTGCTCGTCGGAGAGCACTTCGCGGCGCACCGCCATGCCGGCTGCGTGCAGCTCCGACTCTCGCCGGTCGGACGACCGCCTGCCCTGCTGGCCCGGCAGGTCGGACCCGCTCGTCATGCTGCTCCCCTTCCCGCTGTGAACCGCAGGACCAGGTCCGCCACAGCCCAGGGCGCCTCGGCCGGCGGGAGGTGGCCGGCGCCCGCGATCACCTCGAGGCTTCCCCGAGCCAGGGCGGAGGCCGTGGCCTGCGCCTGGTCGACGGTCACGACTACGTCGTGTTCACCTGGCGCGACAAGGACCGGCGCGGCGATCGCGCCCACGTCCGCTCGCAGGTCGAAGGCGGCCAGGGCCTCGCAGGCCAGGCTGTAGGACTCACGGTGGGCCTGCTCCAGCGAGGCCAGGAGCCGCGCCGCCCGGTCGGGATCCCGGTCGATGAAGCCCGGTGCGAACCAGCGCCTCGCCGAGGCCTCGACCATGACCGGGGTCCCGGCTCGGCGCACCAGCTCTGCCCGCTCCCGCCAGGCAGGCTCCACTCCCACCTTGGCCGCCGACGCGATGACCACGAAGCCGGCGAAGGGCGCTGGCGACCGCGCGGCCTCGAGGCCCACCGCGCCGCCGAGCGACACACCGGCATACCAGGCGGTCCGGCCCGGACGGTCGCCCAGGGCAGCCACCGCCAGGCGCCGGACTGCCCCGGCCAGGTCGGCGACGGAGAAGCTCGCCGTCGCCGGTGGCGACGCGCCGTGTCCGGGCAGGTCCCACCCCACGACCTCGAACCGACCTGACACCAAGCCGGCCGCGGATGACCAGAGGGCCTCGACACTGGTGCCGAGAGACGGGCCGACGACCAGCAGGTCGCGCTGCCCGGCAGAGCCGGCGAGGCGCGTCGCGGCCAAGATTGGCTCAGCCACGACTCGCCTCCCGAGCGCTCAAACGTGCGAGGGCGTGGTCGACGAACGTGCTTGCGGCACCGAGGTACTCCTCGGGCGCTGCAACGGCGTCCGCGCCCGAAGGGCGCTCCGCCACGAGGTCCTCCGCCACCGCGTCCACCCTGCGCCGCATCGCCTCGGAGTCGACCCTGAGTCCCTCGAGCGCCTCGGCCGCCTGTGCGGAGGCCGTCGCGGCAAGCACGAGCAGCCGCCGGAGAGACGGCCACTCGGCGTGCCAGGCTCCGTCCGGGCGCTCGTCCACGGCCTGGGCCGCTGCCAGGTGCAGCTGGGCCCCGAGAAGCGGAGCCTGGAGGGCGGCCGCCTTGACCAGGACCGAGAGCACCGGGTTGCGCTTGTGCGGCATCGTGGTCGAGGCTCCGCGACCCACGCCGCCGGGCTCCCGCACCTCGCCCAGCTCCGGCCGCGCCATCAGCGCGAGGTCGGCGGCGATGACCCCGAGGGCGTCGGTGACACCCACCAGGGCGTCGCCAACGCGGGTGACCGGCCCGCGCTGCGTGTGCCAGGGTGCCCCCGGCCAGACGAGCCCCAGCTCGTCGGCGAAGCGCTGTGCCGCCTGGAGCGGGTCCGCCACGAGTTCCGCCGCAAGCGACAGCGTGCCCGCGGCGCCGCCGCACTGGGCGGGAAGGGCAGTCCGGACCGCCGCGACCCGCTCAGCCGCGTCCAAGACTCCCTCGAGCCACCGGGCCGATTTGAGGCCGAAGGTGATCGGCACCGCGTGCTGGGTCAGAGTGCGCCCGACGAGAATCGTGTCGCGGTGGGCGTCTGCGAGCCGCCCGAGCGCCCGCGCTGAGCGGGACAGGTCGGCGTCGACCACCTCGAGCACATCACGGGCAACCAGCATGAGCGCCGTATCGAGCACGTCCTGGCTGGTCAGACCCCGGTGAACCGCCTCGGCCGCGGCGCCGTCGCACTCCGCCACTGCCTTCCGCAGCTGGCCGACCAGCGGCAGCACGGGGTTGCCGCCAGCCTCCGCCGCCGCAGCCAGCTCGGCCACGTCGGGCTGCCAATCGGCCGTCGTCGTAACCACGGTGGCAAGGAGCTCCTCGGGCAGACCTCCGCCGGCAGACACCGCCCGCGCCCACGCCACCTCGACGGCGACCATGGCGGCTGCGACGGCGTCGTCGTCGGCGAGATGGATCACCCGGTGCGCTCCCGGCTCGAGGAGTCCGAAGTCGGCCATGGCGTCAGGGGCGGTGCCGCGGGAACGTGAGGAACACCGTTTCGCGGTCCCCTTGCAGGTGCACGTCGAAGCGCAGGTCGCTTGGGCCGCCTCGGCTCTGGTTCCCTGCGTCCTCCGCCGACACCTCGGCAACAGCCATCAGCGTGTCCCGGCGATCGGGGGCCAGCGAGGCCAGCAGCGGGTCGGCGCCCAGGGCGGCCTCGTTACCGGGCAGGTACGCCCGTGTGAACAGCCGGTTCTGCAGTCCACGCGCGAACACGGTCAGGGCGAAGAAGGGGGCCGCGCCCTCGTCGGTCGCGCCCGGCCGCACCGTCGTGAAGCCGTAGCGCCCGCCCGGGTCGACCGCGCAGCGCCCCCAACCCGTGAACGTCGAGCCGTCCCTGCGGATCGACCCCTCGATGGCGGGCACCCGCCCGGCCGCATCCGCCTGGCGGATCTCCACCATCGCGTCCGGGACGGGCTGGCCGGCACCGTCGAGGACCGTTCCGTGCAGCCGGATGGCGCCGGGGGTCCCCGGCGCGACCAGCTCGCTGTCGCGGGGGTAGGGCAGCGCGAAACCGTAGAACGGCCCGATCGTCTGGCCCGGCGTCGCGGCGTGGCCCGGCGTCGCGGCCAGGTCGGGCAGGTTGGTCTGCTCGGGCAGGTTGCTCGGGTCGGGCGAGTCGGTCGGGTCGGCAGCCTCAGCCATGCGGCTCCTCCTGCGGCTCGCGCCAGGTCGCGTGGCTTCCGGTCAGGACGATGTCCCAGCGGAAACCCAGCAGCCACTCGTGCTGCGAAAGGTCGTGGTCATAGGTCGCCACCAGCCGGTCGCGTGCTCTCTGGTCCGTGATCGACTGGTAGATCGGGTCGAGCGCGAACAGCGGGTCCCCCGGGAAGTACATCTGGGTGATCATGCGCTGGGTGAAGTCGGTGCCGAACAGCGAGAAGTGGATGTGCGCCGGGCGCCAGGCGTTGCGGTGGTTGCGCCAGGGATAGGGCCCCGGCTTGATCGTCGTGAACGCGTAGTTGCCCTCCGCGTCGGTGAGGCAGCGGCCCACCCCCGTGAAGCCCGGATCCACCGGTGCCGGGTGCTGGTCGCGCTTGTGGATGTAGCGGCCTGCCGCGTTGGCCTGCCAGATCTCCACCAGCTGCCGGCGGACCGGCCGTCCGTCGCCGTCGACGACGCGGCCGGTGACCAGGATCCGCTCGCCGATGGGCTCCCCGCCGGCCTGGATGGTCAGGTCGGCCTCGAGCGGGTCCACGTCGCTGTCCCCGAACACCGGTGCCACGAGCTCGGCACCCTCGGGATCTGCGTGGTGCAGGTCCTTGGTGGGGTGCCTGAGCAGGGAGCTGCGGTATGCCGGGAAGTCCAGTCGCGGCTGCGTCTCACCGAGGGCTGTGGCCGAGGAGGCGGCGTCGGCGTGGACGGCCGCGATCTCGGCGCTGATCTCGGCCTGGGACGCGAGCGAGTCCGTCGCGGCACGCGACGGCACTCCGGACGACACCTCGGACGGCACGCCAGACGGCACGCCAGACGACACGCCAGACGACACGCCATGAGCGCCGCCGGCCACCGTCGCCCCGTCGTCCATGCGCCCATCCTAACCGCTTGTTCACATTTCGGAGATAAGTTCATCATGCGAACGAACGGCCCCCCTCACCGCAACCCGTCTGGGCATGCCGGTGAGCCCGACCGGGGGGCGGGCCCACCGGCATACCTCCTCCGCGTGACGCTAGACGAGGTCCCGCTCGGCGCGGTTGACCGCGGAGAGGATCGCCGTGAGCGAGGCCTTCACGATCGAGCTGTGGAGGCCGACGCCCCAGAGCACACGGTCGCCCACGGCGCACTCGAGGTAGGCAGCCGCCTTGGCGTCGCCGCCCGCCGACAGGGCGTGCTCGTGGTAGTCGAGGACTCGGACATCGATGCCGAAGCTGCCGAGGGCGTCGATGAACGCGGCGATCGGGCCGTTGCCGACGCCCTCGACGGTGACCTCGGTGCCCCGGTCGAGAACCGTCGCGGTGATGCGGTCGTGCCCCTCGGCGCTCACCAGCGTGTGGCTGACCGGCGTGAACCGGCCCCAGCGGTTGGTGCCGCCGTCGGTCGCCGGGAGGTACTCGTCCTCGAACGCGCGCCACAGATCGGCCGGGCTGACCTCCCCGCCCTCGGAGTCGGTCTTGGCCTGCACGACGCCGCTGAACTCGATCTGCAGCCGGCGCGGCAGGTCCAGCTGGTGCTCGGACTTGAGGATGTAGGCCACCCCGCCCTTGCCCGACTGGCTGTTGACCCGCACCACGGCCTCGTAGGACCGACCGATGTCGTGGGGGTCGATGGGCAGGTAGGGCACACCCCACACGAGCTCGTTGATCGTCTTGCCGAACGCGGCCTGCTGCCGGTCCATGTCCTCGAAGCCCTTCTTGATCGCGTCCTGGTGCGACCCGGAGAACGCCGTGAACACCAGGTCACCGCCCCAGGGGTGGCGCTCGGGAACCGGCAGCTGGTTGCAGTGCTCGACCGTGCGGCGGATCTCGTCGATGTCGGAGAAGTCGATCTCGGGGTCGATGCCCTGGGAGAACAGGTTCATTCCCAGGGTGACCAGGCAGACGTTCCCTGTGCGCTCGCCGTTGCCGAACAGGCAGCCCTCGATCCGGTCGGCCCCTGCGAGGTAGCCCAGCTCAGCGGCGGCGACCCCCGTGCCGCGGTCGTTGTGCGGGTGCAGCGAGACCACCACGGACTCGCGCCGGTCGAGGTGGCGGATCATCCACTCGATCGAGTCGGCATAGACGTTGGGCGTGGCCATCTCGACCGTCGCCGGCAGGTTGATGATCATCTTGTGGTCCGGCGTCGGGTCGATGACGTCGATGACCTCGTTGCAGATGCGCACCGCGAAGTCGAGCTCGGTGCCGGTGTAGGACTCCGGGGAGTACTCGTAGTAGACGGCGGTCTCGGGAACTGTCTCCTCGAGCTTGCGGCACAGCCGGGCGGCCTGCACCGCGATGTCGATGATGCCGTCCTGGTCGAGCCCGAAGACCACGCGCCGCTGGAGCACCGAGGTCGAGTTGTAGAAGTGGACGATCGCCTGCTTGGCCCCCCGGATGGCGTCGAACGTGCGCTCCACGAGGTGGTCCCGGCACTGGGTCAGCACCTGGATCGTCACGTCGTCGGGGATCAGGTCCTTCTCGATGAGCATGCGGACGAAGTCGAAGTCGGTCTGGCTCGCCGACGGGAAGCCGACCTCGATCTCCTTGTAGCCCATCCGTACGAGCAGCTCGAACATCCGCTTCTTGCGCTCGGGGCTCATCGGGTCGATCAGCGCCTGGTTGCCATCACGCAGGTCGACGGCGCACCAGCGCGGGGCCCGGGTGATGACGCGGGTAGGCCAGGTGCGGTCGGGTAGGTCGACCTTGATCTGGTCCTGGAACGGTACGTACTTCTTGACCGGCATGCCCGAGGGCTGCTGCGGGTGGATCATCTTCTCTCGCCTTAGGTTTCGCGGGTCCAACCCCGGTAATGGGTGTCAGCCGGACACGAACGACTCCGCGACGAGGGGCGGCTGATCGGTCAGGCCCCGCCGCGGCGGCGAAGGAGAAGGCGCGCACAAAGCACGAGCAGAGGGTATGCCGTGTGCTCGCCTCCCGTCCACCTCGCGAACCGCGCGGCTCACCATCCGGACCGGGCCCGCGGTCGGAGATCCTGGCGGCCACGCCTTGACGGCAACCCGGGCAGGTCCAACGCTGTGGCGGTGAAGCGAAGAAACTCCCTGTCGGTGGACGCCCAGGTCTCACGGCTCGGCCCGCTGGTCGAGGCCGTCGTCAATGCCGTGCTGGACACCCCTGGAAGCACTGCCCCGGACGTGCGCCGCCGGGTCCGCGACGCTTCCGGCGCGGCCGATGCGGCCGGCGGGGCCGATGCGGCCGGCGAGGACCTGCTTCCCCAGAGCCGCGCGGCGAGCGCGCGGGCTGCGTCCTACCTGGCCAAAGTGCGTCAACACGCCTACCGCGTGGTCGACGGCGACGTCGAGGGCCTCACCCTGGCTGGGCTGGACGACGACGCCGTCTTCGAGCTGACTGCCGCTGCAGCGCTCGGCGAGGCACAGCGCCGACTGGACGCCGGCCTGTCAGCCCTGAAGGCATAGGCCGATGCGTCTGCGGACGGCCCGACCGTTGCCCCTGAGGCGGCAACGGTTGTTCGTGACACTCACCCGAATCGGTGGAGCCGAGCTGGACGACGTGGGCCAGTCGTGCCTGCGCTGGCCCGATCTCTGGGGCCGACCCTTCCTGGCGCTCACCCAGGAGCTGCTGCGTGGCCCGTCGAGCTGGACCACAGGAGAGCGAGAGCTGCTCGCAGCGGTGGTATCCGAGGCCAACTCGTGCTCGTTCTGCGTCGGCACTCATTCCGCGATCGCGGACCGGGCACTCCCGGCGCCGGCGTTCGCCGGCTGGCGCGACGGGTCAGCCGGTCCTGAGGTGACGGCGGCCGCGCACTTCCTGGTGAAACTATCCAAGGCACCAGACCAGGTCGGCCCGGAGGATGTCGCACGGACGCGAGCCGCCGGCGTCTCCGACGGGGCCCTCGCCGAGGCCATCTACATCGCGTTCGTCTTCAACCTCGTCAACCGGGTCGCCGATGCGCTCGGCTTCTCCTACCGATCCGAGCGGGACCGGGTCCGCGGGTCCGAAGTGCTGCGTCGCCTCGGCTATCGCCTGCCCGGGTTCCTCTTCGCCGGCAGCACGTCGCGTCAGTCGAAGATGGCCGAGTAGGCATTCAGGGCGGGCTGACCGCCGAGGTGGGCGAAGAGGACCGTCGAGTCCCTGCCGATCTCCCCCGAGGTGACCAGGTCGATCAGCCCGGCCATCGACTTCCCCTCATAGACCGGGTCGATGATCATGCCCTCCAGCCGGCCGCTGAGCCGGATCGCCTCGACAGTGGACGCGACCGGGATGCCATAGCGATCTCCAGCCCAGCCCTCGAGCACCGTGATCTCGTCATCTCGCAGGTCACGGCCGAGGCCGATGAGGGACGCCGTGTTGCGGGCGATGCGCGCGACTTGGCTCCGGGTCTGCTCCAGGGTCGCTGAGGCGTCGATCCCGAGCACTCGACGCTCGCGACCGTCGCCGCTCTCCTGAAGCGCCGCGAAGCCGGCGACCATCCCTGCGTGCGTCGAGCCGGTCACCGTACAGACGATGATCGTGTCGAAGTAGACCCCCAGCTGCTTCTCCTGCTCCGCCACCTCGAACGCCCAGCTGGCGAAACCCAGGCCGCCGAGGGGGTGCTCGGATGCACCCGCCGGGATGCCGTAGGGCTTGCCACCCGCCTCCTCGACCTCCCGGATCGCCTCTTCCCACGACGAGCGGATGCCGATGTCGAACCCGGCGGCGTCGAGGCGCACGTCCGCCCCCATGATCCGCGACAGGAGGATGTTGCCCACGCGGTCGTTGACCGGGTCGTCCCAGTCGACCCACTTCTCCTGGACGAGCCGGCACTTGAGCCCGAGGCGGGCGGCGACGGCGGCGAGCTGGCGGGTGTGGTTGGACTGGTAGCCGCCGATGGAGACCAAGGTGTCGGCACCCTGGGCCAGCGCGTCGGGCACGATGTACTCCAGCTTGCGGGTCTTGTTCCCGCCGAACGCGAGTCCCGAGCTGCAGTCCTCCCGCTTGGCCCATACCTGGGCGCCGCCGAGGTGCTCGGTGAGCCGCTTGAGCGGGTGCAGCGGGCTGGGTCCGAAGGTCAGCGGGTAGCGGGGAAAGTCGTTGAGCGGCATGGGTTCTCCTGAAGTCGAGTGCTACTGAGTGTCCGGCGGATGGCGAGGGACACGCTGGCGGAAATGGGATGGGACACTTCAGGACTGGAGCAAGGGCTCCAAGGTCTGCCAGGTCTCGAAGGAGACGGCCGCGGCGCCATCGGGGTCGCGGGCCTCGAGCCGCTCGATGAGCCGTTCGTGCAGGGCGACGGACGCACGGCCGGAGAGCGCGGAGAAGCGCAGCCGTTCGACCCGGCGCAGCAGCGGGGTGAACTGGTCGAGGACCGCCGCGACGGCGTGGTTGCCTGCGGCTGCAACGGGTATGCCGTGCAGCTCGTCGTCGGCGGCCAGCGCCGCCTCGACATCGCCTGCCTCGAGCGCGCCGCTGAAGCGCTGGTTGGCCTGGCGCATCCGGTCGAAGTCCCCGGTCACGAGCAAGGCCGCCGCCTCACGCACCGCAGTGCCATGCATCGCCGCCACGACGGCATGGGCATCCCGGGTCGCGCGGGCGTCCAGCGTCGTCACCGTGGTCGAACGCCCCGGCGAGGTGGCGACCAATCCGGCGTGCTGCAGCCTGAGCAGCGCCTCACGCACAGGGGTCCGACTGACCCCCAGCCAGGCCGCGACGTCGTGGTCGCGCAGCTGCTCGCCCGGCGCGAGGGTGCCGTCGACGATGGCATCCTGCAGCCGTTCGAACACGTCGTCACGGAGTAGCTGGCGCGAGGGCGTGGCCACGTCGGTCGGAATCGGCATGCAATATATTGCATGCCGCCGACGTCCGATTGTCAAGAGGTGGGCCGCCCCGCGTTCCCTGTTCCCTTTTCGCTACCGCCGGGTAACACTTGGTGGTAACCGCAACGAGAGGCGAGTGCCCATGAGCAGCGACGTCAGGCAGGCCCGGCCCAACGACCAGGTACAGGACCAGGTGCAGGACCAGGTGCGGAAGGTGGAGGCGAGCGAGCGCGAGGCGCGCGAGCTGGCCGAGGCCTCGCGCGAGGAGGGGTGGTCCCGGCCCAGTTTCGCCAAAGAGCTGTACCTCGGGCGCTTCGACCTCGGCCTCGTGCACCCCCACCCCCGGAGCAAGCCGGAGGACGACGCACGCGCGGATGAGTTCCTCGAGAAGCTGCGCGCCCTGTGCATGACGTTCGACGGCGCGCGGATCGAGCGCGACGCCGTGATCCCCGACGAGTACTTCGCCGCACTGGCCGAGATCGGCGCCTTCGGCATGAAGATCCCCCGCGAGTACGGCGGCCTCGGCCTGACGATGTCTGCCTACGGCAAGGCCCTGATGCTGGTGGGTTCGACCAATCCCAGCCTCGGTGCGCTGCTGTCAGCCCACCAGTCGATCGGCGTCCCCGAGCCCGTGAAGCTGGTCGGCACCAAGGCCCAGAAGGAGGCCTTCCTCCCGCGCTGCGCGGCTGGCGCGATCTCGGCGTTCCTGCTGACCGAGCCGGACGTGGGGTCCGACCCGGCCCGCATGGCGAGCACCGCCACCCCGACTGCCGACGGCACGGCATACCTCTTGGACGGCGTGAAGCTGTGGACCACCAACGGTGTCGTCGCCGAGCTGCTCGTCGTCATGGCCCGGGTCCCCAAGCACGACGGCGGGCGCGGTGGCATCACGGCGTTCGTGGTCGAGGGCGCCTCCGAGGGCATCACCGTGGAACGGCGCAACTCGTTCATGGGGCTGAAGGGGATCGAGAACGGTCTCACGCGGTTCCACCAGGTGCGGGTGCCGGTCGAGAACCGGTTGGGCGGCGAGGGCGACGGCCTCAAGATCGCGCTGACCACGCTGAACGCCGGCCGCCTGTCGATCCCCGCGATGTGCGCGGCGGCCGGCAAGTGGTGCCTCAAGATCGCCCGCGAGTGGTCGGCCGAGCGGGTCCAGTGGGGAAAGCCGGTGGGTGAGCACGGCGCCGTGGCGGAGAAGCTGGCGTTCATCGCCGCGACGACCTACGGGCTGGAGTCGGTGCTGGAGCTGTCGGCTCAGCTGGCCGACGCCGGCAGCAAGGACATCCGGATCGAGGCCGCGCTCGCGAAGCTGTGGTCGAGCGAGATGGCCTGGAAGATCGCCGACGAGCTGGTGCAGATCCGGGGCGGTCGCGGCTATGAGACCGCCGCATCGCTCGCCGCCCGCGGCGAGCGGGCGGTGCCGGCCGAGCAGATCCTGCGCGACCTGCGGATCAACCGGATCTTCGAGGGCTCGACCGAGATCATGCACCTCCTCATTGCCCGCGAGGCGGTCGACGCCCACCTCAAGGCGGCCGGCGACCTCGCCTCCGTCGACGCCTCCCTCGAGGACAAGGCTCGGGCCGCGGTGAAGGCGAGCGGGTTCTACGCCGGCTGGCTGCCGCAGCTGGCCGCCGGCCGTGGTGACCTCCCGAGGTCGTATGCCGAGTTCGGCGTCTTGGCGGGACACCTGCGGTTCGTCGAGCGGTCCAGCCGCAAGCTGGCCCGGCAGACGTTCTACGGGATGTCGCGGTGGCAGGCGAAGATGGAGTACCGGCAGGGCTTCCTGGGCCGGGTCGTCGACATCGGCGCCGAGCTGTTTGCCATGGCCGCTGCGTGCAGCCGGGCCGAGATGCTGCGCAACGACGACGCCGAGCTCGGGCGGTCGGCATACCAGCTTGCCGACACGTTCTGCGAGCAGTCGCGGCTACGGGTGAAGACGCTCTTCGACGCGCTGTGGAGCAACAGTGACGACGCTGACCGACGGCTTGCCAAGGGCCTGCTGGCGGGCGACTACACCTGGCTCGAGGAGGGTGTGCTCGACCCCAGCGAGGGCACCGGGCCGTGGATCGCCCCGTGGGCGCCAGGTCCGAGCGAGGAAAGTTCGGTCTGGCGCCCGGTCCCCACCTCACGCGAATGAGCTGATAGCGACGCCCGAGCGCGTCGCAGTCTCACGCAGATGCAGCGGGGGCGAGGCAGCGGCCTGCGCCCTCGCCCTGCGCGACCACCGCCTTGTTCTGCATTCCCCGACGGGCGACCCCGGCTTGGGAGCATGCTGAGCCCGACACGACTCGCAGTCGGGAGCAGCCATGCGCATCCTCAGCACCCGTCGCGGCGCCATCGCAGGTGCCTCAGTGATCGCCGTCCTCGTCGTCGGCGGAGCGGCCGTGGCGAGCATTCCAGGAGGTGACGGCGTCATCCACGGCTGCTACGACGCCAAGGACGGGCAGCTCCGCATCATCGACGCGTCCAAGGACACCTGCAGCAAGGGCGAGCTGGCCATCTCGTGGAACCAGACCGGGCCAGTGGGTCCGAGCGGCCCGACGGGTCCCACCGGTCCTACCGGTCCTATCGGGCCGGCAGGGCCGACAGGAGCCACCGGGCCGCAGGGCCCAGCCGGCCCCGCGGGCACGCTCTCGAGCTTGGACTCGCTCGAGGGTCTTGGCTGCAAGGGCGTCAACGGCAAGCCGGCCACCGTGCACCTGGAGTACGGCACCGGCATCGAGGCGCCCGTGACGATCCTGTGTATCACCCACCTCGTCGCCAACCCCGGGCCGTTCACCGCGACCGTCACCGACGGTTCGGTGCAGCTTGGTGTGGTCCCGACCCTGCCCCTTCCGGCGGGGTGGGCCGTGTCCGGGCAGATCGACTCCGGAGGCAAGATCGCCCCGTCCACCGACCCGATCACCCTCCCGGACATCCCGTGGTCGGTGTCCGGCGACCTGATCAGCGCCAGCGGAACCCTCGGCCTCACGCTCAACGTCGTGAGCGGCCAGCTGGACCCGGCGTCGGGAGACGCATCGCTGCATGTCACCGCCCACGGCGTCGTCAACCTGACGGCGACAGCGCCGCTGATCGGCAGCTACTCGGCGACGTGCGATCTGGCCACGACGGCCAGTCCCATGACGATGGACTTCAGCACCGCATCTCCAGGGACGAGCTACTCGCAGACCGACGGGTCCCTGACGCTGGCGGCGGCGGTCAACGCGCCTCCGTTGAGCAACTGCAGCGAAAGCCTGCCAGGCCTGGCCCAGTACGCGGACGCGATCCTGAACCTGCTCGCCGGCTCGGGGACGATCCAGTTCGGCGGAACCCTGGATCCAGTCATCGTGGCGCCCTGAGGCTCGCCCCCGACCTCCAGCCGGCGACGGGAGAAGGACCCGAAAAGGAGAGGCACCGGCATACCGCCGTCGGCCATCATCGCGGGGTGAAGATTCCTGACGGCCTGACCTCCCGCCCGTTCGTCCCCACGGACGCCCAGGCCGTGACCGACCTGTTCGCGATCGCCGAGAAGCACGACACCGGGCAGGTGGCCATCGAGCTGGAGGACATCGTCGGCGACTGGCAGCGTCCGAGCTTCGACCTCGCGACCCAGGCCGTCGGTGTCTTTGCTGCAGACGACCTGGTGGCAGCCGGTGAGGTCTACCGGGCCCGGCGGGCAGACGCCGCCGTGCATCCCGACCACCGGGGGCGCGGCGTCGGCACGTGGCTGGCCGACTGGCTGGAGGACCGCGCCCGCCGGGACGGGGGAACGGTGGTCGGCCAGACCGTGCCTGCCGGCAGCCAGGGCGAGCTGTTCTTCCAGCAGCGCGGCTACACCGAGGGCTGGACGTCGTGGGTGCTGGAGGTCCCGGCAGACCGCGCCATCGAGCCACAGCCGCTGCCCGAGGGCTACGCGCTGCGCGACTTCCTGCCGGGCGCGGACGACGAGGTCGTGTTCCGCCTCATCGACGATGCGTTCAACGAATGGCCCGGCCGTCAGCCGTCAACCCTCGACGACTGGGCCGCGAGGGCGATCCGCCGCCCGGGGTTCGAGCCATGGCAGATGCGCTTGGTCGAGGACGGAGCCGGCGTGGCGGTGGGTGCCGCCTACACGATCCTGGCGGGCGACTGCGGCTACGTGGACCAGATCGCAGTTCGGAGCGACCAACGCGGGCGTGGGCTGGCCCGCGCGCTCCTGGTCGACGCCTTCGAACGGGCCCGTGAGCGCGGAGCCGCGAGGAGTGAGATCTCGACCGACAGCCGCACGGGCGCTCTGGGCCTCTACCAGCACGTGGGGATGGTCGTCACCCAGACCTGGCGTCACTGGCAGACCGAGCTCTGAGACGCAGCGGCTCGCTTCGTCTGCAGGGCCCAGCGACAGCTCAGCGGCGCTTCAGCAGCTCCTCGGCGATCTGGACCGCAT